>JAAGZL010000306.1 GCA_024206335.1 Gammaproteobacteria bacterium | reverse complement strand
GATTCAACTTTGCCGTAAGTAGTGCGACCCTGACCAATTCACCACAGACCAGCTACAGCGGCATAAGTCAGGCCTATCAGTTTAATGGTTCTGGTGGTGGTATCATGGAGTCCTTGCAGGATATCAGCGGTGACCCTACAGATTCTGATGCCAGCTTTGAGCTCTGGTTCAGACCAGAAAGTTTAAGTGGTGAACAGATACTATTTGAAACTGGGGCAACAACAGATGGTATGGTGCTCTATCTGAGCGGTAACAATCTAGTCTTTGCAACCAGGGACAACGGCGTATCACCAGATCAGATCTCGGTAGATTTGACCGGCATTCAGGCTGATCCTACCGCAGAATTTATCCAGGCCGTGGCTGTTATTGATAAAGCTGGTAGCCAAATCGAGCTGTTTATAAATGGCGTTTCAAAAGGCTTCGCCGGTTTAACCGGTGTAGATTGGGCTGGGGGCGATAATACAGGTTTAGGACAAGTAAACGGCAATGTTGCGGCTGGAAACGGCCAATTCAACGGCGACATCGCTATAGTGCGTTTTTATGAAAAAGCGCTGACAGAAAGTGAAGTGCAGGATAACTTTAGTGCGATCAGTAGCGGTGGAGGTGTAGGTGTGTACTTCACCATCACCGGTATTACCGATACCACAGTGGCGGAGAACGCCGCCTTTAGTGGCGCCACCCCAACACTTGATGGCGATACTCCCGTAGGTAACGTCACCTATAGCCTTAGCGGAAGTGACGCAGGTCTCTTCAGTGTCATTCCAGGCACTGGCGTGGTGAGCATGGCTGCTCAAGACTATGAGAGCCCGGCTGATCTTGATGGCAACAACGTCTATGAAGTCACCTTAATCGCAACTGACGAAGATAATAACAGTGCGAGTCAGGCCTTTAGCGTCACAGTTACCGATGTAACAGAGAGCATCACGCCAACGCAATTGGGAGGAGATATCTCCGGCACCCTTACTGCTGGTGAATATCCGGTAGTTAGTGACCTGATTGTGCCATTAGGTCAAACCCTGACCATTCCAGCAGGTGCTACTTTGTCATTTGCTGCAGACACCCAGTTACAGGTTTATGGGGAACTGATCATCCAAGGCGATGTTGATAATCGGGTGCTGCTGACCAGTGCAGCATCAAATCCTTCAATGGGAGATTGGCAAGGTATTGTAGTTGAAGACGGTGCCACAGTATCACTTGACTATGTGATTGTTGAGTATGCTGAAAGCGCGATTGAACTTGATAATGTCACCGGCGCCACAGGCACGGTAAGCAACAGTGAACTGAGAAGCAGCAACCGTGGGGTGTATATATATCGTGGAGATTCTGAAGTAACAATAACGG
>JAAGZL010000305.1 GCA_024206335.1 Gammaproteobacteria bacterium | reverse complement strand
TTAGGCAGACATTGTATCTCAGCTGAGAATTATAAGATGTTGAGGAGTAGGGCAATTGCGTCTTGGAGAAGTGTTACTACAAGTTAAGTATGAATTCAGGTTGGACTTTTGAATCTTAGAAAGTTAACTTGTCAGTACCCCATGAGAGGGTCGCTGTATGATGTATCATTGTTCGTTCAATCGTTTTATTCTTATTAGCCTGGCTTTGTTGGGCTTGTCCGTTTCCTCCGCCAATGCCGCATTAACGAGTGGCTTCGATAATCACTTTGATGTCGATTCAATTACCTTAGACTCAGTATCGGGCTTGGAGTGGCTGGATCTCACGCACACCGCCGGCCTGTCCTACAATGTCGTGTCTGCGAGATTAGTTGACACTGCAGACGATTTATTTGGCTGGCGGTACGCCACCCTAGATGAGGTTGAGGATTTCTGGACAAGTGGCGGCGGCCTATCTCCGTACAATGGCGGCGCAGGCAACTGGGTTGAAGGGGTTTTTGGCTATTGGGGCCCATCAGTTGCGGGTGAAGAGGACGCATTCTTTCTTTCGGCGGACATAAACACCTCGGGCTATCACGAATATGGCAGGTTGGCTGACTACACCGGACAAGACCCAGTACCGGACCCATTAGCATACGCCATCCTACATTACGATGAACTACAGGACCACACCAGCGTCCCACGCGTTGCTTCCGCGCTCGTCAGGGTCTCCGTCGTCCCAGTCCCCGCAGCCATCTGGCTATTCGGAACAGCCCTGATTGGGTTGGTTGGGTATGGTAAACGTAAATCGAAGGTTCCTGTTTAGCCCATCTAACCTAATACCTTGTAACCCTGCGACAGCCCATCGCTGCCAACGCGTTATATACAGTCCCAGAGTAGAAGCCATCTC
>JAAGZL010000304.1 GCA_024206335.1 Gammaproteobacteria bacterium | reverse complement strand
GTTAGCACAGCGTTCAATGCGACCAGCAAAGTTTTTAATGCGACCAGCACAGCTTTTCGTGCGCTGCGCACAGCTGCTAATGCCATCAGCACACCTTTTACTGCGATCAGCACACCTTTTAATGCCATCCGCACAGCTTATAATGCGATCAGGACAGCTTATAACGCGATCAGCACAGCCTTTAATGCGATCAGCACAGTTTTTAATGCGATCAGCACAGCTGTCAATGCGACAAGCACATCTTTTAATGCGATCAGCACAGCTTTTAATGCGATCAGCACAGCTTCTAATGCGATCAGCACAGCTTTTAACGCGATCAGCACAGCTCTTAATGCGATCAGCACAGCTTTTAATGCGATCAGCACAGCTTTTCATGCGATCAGCACAGCTTTCAATGCGACCAGCACAGCTTTTAATGCGAGCAGCACAGCTTTTACTGCGATCAGCACAGCATTTAATGCGATCAGCGCAGCTTTTAATGCGATCAGCACAGCTTTTAATGCGATCAGCACAGCTTTGAATGCGATC
>JAAGZL010000303.1 GCA_024206335.1 Gammaproteobacteria bacterium | reverse complement strand
TACGAAACGCCCTTTGTGGCAGCAGTAGGAACATTCTTAGACTTCGGTGACATGGCGTGTTTTATCGCAGATTCGGGAGACGCGGCTGTAATAACCACTGACAATACGGACCTTATAGGTATTATAGATAATGTACCGACGAATATTGTTGGCTCGGTCAGGATGAATTGCGGTGATAAATTAACTCCCACGACTGGCGGATTCACTGGCGTAATGTCTAGGACAGGTGTAGTTGTTGATGGTAGTACCGATATTGATGGATGGGCAGTAGTCGGTGATTTATATATCAATAATGCAAGTAACCATACTAATGTAACAATTACTGGCACCCTCAATATCAACATAGAGGCTGCTTAAATTATGACTAGTAGCACCCACAACTATACTGGTTATTACGACCCAACAACAGGCAAAGGCCACAGTGGTCAGATGATGAAGTTCGCGCAAAATCCTGAATGGATGCTCTACCATAAAGGCAGCTTTCCTTTAATCAATGTTATTAAGGGCGGTTATACAGTCACTAACAATGCAATCCCCGGTACGCTAGATGCGAACGGTTATCCCGACGCCTCAGGGGGTGGTAGTTGGAGCCACATCACCCATTCCTCAAGCGCTGGATGGATGGCCGAGGGGACGGTCGATGAACCGTGGGTGTTGCGATGGGAGGGGGCAGGGAATGTTACATGGACAGGCGGCACCGAGATACCGGGCTCCACCCCGAACCGCCGCGAATATACATCGCTTACCGCACCTGCTAATAATTACTGGACGACATCCACTGGCGATGTCACTAAACTAGAGCTATTGGCTCCCGGTGAAGAGGCTCGCTATGATGCCGGCTATATACTGCATAGCCGTTTCGTCGCTGACCTTGCGGGAATCGATGTTGTGAGAATGCTGCACTCACTGACTGATGATAATGGTAATCGTGATGTTTCAGACTTCACACCTTACGACTACATTAATTGGAATGCGCGCCTTTCGCCGAATGGTCTGGCGCAGGTAAACAGAGGAATACCAATACAAGCTGCTTGCGAGATTGCAAACGAGCTAGACGCCAATCTCCACCATAATATACCACACCAATCGACTGACG
>JAAGZL010000302.1 GCA_024206335.1 Gammaproteobacteria bacterium | reverse complement strand
TTTCTACCGGTGAAATGGGTGAAGCGCTCAAAATACTGGTTGGCCCTGATGCCCATGGATTATCAGCGAACACCATTGCACGTCTTAAGCAGGTCTGGGCACAGGAATATCAACACTGGTGCACCCGTCAGCTGGACCAGGATCAATGGGTATATATCTGGGCCGACGGCATCTATTCGGGCCTGAGAGCTGAACAAACCAAGCTCTGTGCCCTGGTGATCGTTGGCGTTAATGAGCGTGGAGGGAAGCATTTCCTGGCGATTGAGGATGGCGTTCGTGAATCAACCCAGAGTTGGCGGGAAGTATTGCTGGATCTCAAGTCCCGTGGTTTGAATACCCCACAGCTGGCCGTAGGCGATGGCGCCATGGGTTTCTGGTCTGCGCTCGATGAGGTGTATCCGGGCACGCGCCATCAGCGTTGTTGGGTGCACAAGACGGCAAACATCCTGAATAAGTTGCCGAAGTCATTGCAGCCCAAAGTCAAGCAAGCGCTTCACGACATCTGGCAGGCGGAAACCCGCAAAGATGCTGAAAGGGCATACGATTTATTTGTCCAAACCTACGATGCCAAATACCCGAAAGCCGTTGAGTGCTTACAAAAGGATCGGGGCACCCTGTTGGCATTTTATGATTTTCCGGCCCAACACTGGCAAAGCATTCGCAGCAGCAATCCGATCGAATCTACCTTCGGTACAATCCGTCATCGAACCCGTCGTTCTAAGGGATGCCTGACGCGTGATGGCATGCTGCACATGATGTTCAAACTCGGCCTTTGTGCCGAGGGAAAATGGAGGAAACTACGCGGATTCAATTACCTGGGAAAGGTAATCAGAGGAGTCAAATTTAAAGATGGAATCGAAGTCGAATCTGACAACCAGGCCGCCGCTTGATTCAATGTGCCCAAACACCACTTTTGACAATAGCTCATAAATATAAGCGGGAAGTGGGCAAACAAGGTTATCTCTAAAGTTATATGAATTTAAATAATTAGTAAATGAAACTACAAATTAAGGATGATAAAGTTTTGTTCGGATGTTTATCGATGGTGGTAAGCTCCATTGCTGCTTCAGCACATAATGTCTTCGTCAAAGAGCTCACCTTTAATTACACCACCGCAGAGATACTGTTTTATAGAAACTCTGTTGCTTTTTTTGTTTTCATAATAGTATTGTTATTGGTTAGTAGAGAGTCCATAAATATCAGACTGCACCCAAAAATTGTCTATTTGAGGTCAGTCTTGTCATTAGCTGCGTGGGTTTTCGCTATTATTTCTTTAAAACTACTACCTCTCAATCAAGCGGTAACTATTTGGGCAACCTGCCCAGTGTTTGCCACGTGCATAGCCATAGCTCTCAGATTTGAACCAGCACGGTTAACTCGGATTATAGCTGTTGCTGTAGGCCTTTTCGGTTTTGGATTAGCCTCATTAGATGGCTTTACGGTAAATTTTTGGGGAGTAACGACGGCTGTACTTTCTAGTTTGGCACAGGCAATAGGAATAGTCGTGGTGAGAGGTGCGTCAAGGGAAATAAGCTCTAATATTTTTACCTTTAACGCACTGGTAGTGCTCATTTTAAGCGCTGGCATTTTCTTACCGGTTTCTACATCAGCGGCACCTATACCAACAGATTTAATGCTGATAGTTTTTGTAGGCATGGGATTGGCCTATCTAGTAACTCTATGGTGCGGCAATACAGCTTATAGGTTGGCTCCAATTACTTATGTTATAGGCTTACAGAACTTACCAATAGTCTGGTTAACTTTATTCGAATACATTACTACCGGTATACCTCCTGAAGTGAGCATCATATTAGGTGCTGGACTGATTGTTTCTAGCGCCATCTATTTAGCATCTGGATTTGGTGCGGCATGACATCATTATACAGCAACTTATTTCTTAAATTTATATCAACGTCCCGAATGATTTACAATAATTGGGTTTGCCGATACTTGCCTTTACCACCTTAGCTCCTTGTTAGTAATTCTCCAACAGCAAAGCCTATAGGCCTAGCCTACTGACCCGATATCACGAATCAATAATATACCTCTTATGACATATATCAATACTATCGCTTATTCGACCGGAGATACAGTATCACTCAACAATATAGTGCCAGGCTCGCACGATGAAGCACAGCAAATAGAATTACTATTGAAGGATGGATTTAAGTTCTTTTCTACATCTAAAGTGTCGGCAAGTAAGTTGGCTAGTTTTTCTATGCGAAGTGCTATACAAAAATCAACAATCCCAGCATCTATGATCGATATGGTACTTTTTGGGTCTGAAAGTATCTGGGACGCTGATCCTTTATACACCACAGCAAACAATACCTATGAGCATAAACACCAGCTATTTCGATCAAATATTCATAACGCGGTCAACGATTCAGGGCTCGGTCATGCAAGATTGTTAGGTTATTGGTTAAATGGCTGCGCAAATTTAGGAGTGGGCTTAGATATGGCAGCAGGGATGATCGAATCCGGTCGTTCCAAAGCCGTGATGCTTGTCTATACAGACAAGCACCCACCAAAACAAAGTCGCATTATGCACAAGGGTATGTCTATGGCGAGCGATGTTTCGATTGCCTTAATACTAACTCGAGATAAAGCACATGGTCACTATTTGAAGCATGTTGTAAATTACACCGACATGAGCCTACTAAAAATTCACGAACAACAATCTTCTGCGCAATACTTAGCAGCATATGCTCAAGCAACAAAAAATGCTGATGACTACTTCGCTCGTAATACTGGCTATTCAGCAGCTGATTTTTCTATAGTAGTCACACCAAATTACGCTAAATCATATATGAAGTTCCAATTATCTTATTTGGAACTTGCAATGGAACAAGTGTTCATGGCGAGCAAAGAATGCATTGCTCACGCATCGTGCTGTGATCCATTTGTTTCATTGCAAATTTTGGAAGGTCAACCAGCACACCAGGATACTGCAGAGAAGTTACTTATGCTTACGGGTCCCTATATGTGGAGTTTTATTGTCGTAGATCAAATTACATAATTTTTACAAATAGTGCGATGTAAAATGCTCAAATGTTCTTTGCCCAAGAACCGCATCAAATTTGTGCCCTGCGAATGGAACTTCCAAAAACTGATAATCCACTTCGAAATTATTAATATATTCCAACTGTTCTACTATGGTGGATAATGGAACCATTTCATCTAACTGTCCATGAATAAACGAAATATTTCGGCAGCTCCCAATATTAATATACTCAATAAATGGCAGTGCTGCCGATACACTAATAAAGGAGCTATTTGGTATAGCGTTCGTCAATCCAATATAGGTGGTAATCATCGCGCCCTGTGAGTGCCCTATAAAACAAATAGCTTCATTCTCGGTACTCCTAGCATGGCTCGCTATTGATACAACCGATGCTGCTTGTTCCGATATTTGAATATACAAATAATCTGGTAAAGAAGAAATTTTGAACCACTGTCTTTTACTAGGAAAAAGCTCGCAGACTTCTGGTCCATCTAGCGGAAGACACCTGACATTCGGTAAATTTTGCACCAAGGGTATGTATCTCTCCATATCTTCGCCACTACCTCCATAGCCATGCAATAAAACTACTAACATCTTTACTTTAGCCCTTCTCTAAACCAATTCATAAGCTGCTTCCGGTCAACCTTACCAGCAGCATTCAGCGGAACATTTCGTGTTGAGAAAATAAATCGGTCTGGAGTCTTGAATGTGCCGACTCGCTTTCGCACTCTTTTTGTTATTTCTGATTGATTGACTTGGGTAGCATTATCCACCTGCACATAGGCTAATATTTCTTCTCCCATTACACTATTCTCACCCCCCATAATAAAAGCATCAATTACGTTTTCTTCAAATTCAATTGCTTCTTCTATTTCGATTGGATATATATTAAATCCGCCACGAATAATAATATCCTTTTTTCGCCCGGTTATCGTGAAGTTCCCTTTATCATCTCTAGTGACTAAGTCCCCGGTTGCTAGCCACCCTTCATTGAAGGTGGACTTTGTGTCTACTTCATTTTCAAAATATCCTTGGGAAACCATTTCCCCCTCGTACCACAATTCACCTATGCAACCGTTGGGTAAATCATTTCCATTATCATCAACGACCCGTGCACGCAATGAGCACGCCGGTCCAATGTCATTAGTACCTCTACCGCTAACCTCACGCCCAAAAAATACTGCAAAAGACGATTCTGTCAAACCATAAATATTACGGACAGTGATATTAAATTTATCCTGAAATTTATCCTGTTCAACTTTTGGAAGATGGGAACCAGCACTAACTACGATGCCCTTTAACTTTGACTTTGGAGCACAACTAATATGAGTCATCATTTTTAAAAGGCTAGGCACCAAATAGATAAAATCTATTTGGTGCCGTATATGACTATCCCAAAACTCGTTAGCATTAAATACCGTGAGTTTGGGAAGCAATACTGTTGTTGCACCACAGTACTGCGCATAGAAAAAGTGAATCCCTAAAGTTCCTAGGGTCGCCATTCTGAAGACACAACCAACGACTTTCGGTGCACACAAATGGATTGCCGCGCTTTCGTATGCGGAAACAAGGTTTCGATGCGTCAAAATCACTCCCTTCGAATCCGAAGTTGTCCCAGAAGTGTATGCTATCATCGCTACCTCACTATCTTTTGATAAAGACAGGAAGGAATTAGCCTCACCACCAATAGGCTGATGTGAGCACAGCGAATTAGAAAACACTAGAGTGGCCGTATCTACTTCGTCAGAAATGAATTCAACGTGAATGTTGTCTGATCCCATGAAAATCACATCAGCTTGCGCATGTCTCAGCATATTTAATTGTGTAGTCTGCCCTAACTCGGAATCTAAAGGTATTGCAATCCCACCAAGTTTGAAAATTGCATGCAATAAAGCATGACAAACTATAGTATCATCTAAATATAGCGCGCATTTACTTCGCGGAGGCACTCTATCCGAATACAAAGCACAGAGATAATTCACTAGGCTCTCAAGATCACTATACGAGATTTCTTCGTTCGTTCGATCGCAGACTACTGCTTTACGGTGAGGTGTTTCACGAGCCCAATAAGAAATGAAACTATCTACGGTAGGAAAAATATTCATTGAAACACTCCTAGTTTCTAAGGTGAATGCGCTACTGCTTATAAAATCCAGAAAAACAACACTGGGTAACCCAAAACAATCGATACTTCAACTAAAGGAATAATCGAATTTTGAAGGTCAAGCAACCCACTCTATACTGCGACAATGTGGATCTGCTACTGCTAAAACTGTTTCTTTTCCAGTTGGCCAAATACGTAATGTCAGCTGTGTTTTTGATAGTTCATCCATTTCAAATGCCAACCAAGCTACCGGAGAATCACTGGTCGCGCAGCTACCGATACTTTCCATATGATTTCGAATTCTATGTTTTGATTTATCATCTAAATAACAATAGGTCAAAGAGTGCATCAAAACTGTTACAAAGGAAAGCTGGCGACAGAGGTTTTCTTCGACCCAATCTGGAGCGTCCGCTTTATCTATGCTGATTGACGTTTCCGTACAAAATATGTCTATTGCAGTTTCTAACCGTTTATGTCGTTCAAGCTGGTCAGGCCAGATATAAGCTTGCAACCGGTGTCTATCGGATGGCTTTGACATATAAAGAGGAGCGACGTCACAACCCCGACGTGCTACTACTCTAGGGCATGGGCCCATAGGCACCTTTCCTTTCCAATTCGGCGACAGTCTTAATGCAGACCCGATACATCCGAAATGCTCTTCCCCAAATACGTATTCATGCCTATCCAACACGAGATTCAATCCCGCACTGGAACCTATTTCGAACAGCGACAGATCTAATCCTGTTTCTTTTGCTATCTCTTTCAACCCTAGATACAGAATCGCAGAACGACCCACCTCATTAGTTTGCGGAGGAAAATCTAACCATGGCTCGATTCTTTCATCGTAATTTTTTATGATAGTTATTAGACTCGACTGAAATTCTTCGTCAGATTCTGGTGTTAGTGGAGGATAAAGATCAGATAGCTCCTCAACATCCCCCGTCCGTGAAAGAGCGTGCAGTCCTCCTGCTAATCTCAATCCAAGTGCATCACCATTTGCATCTGGCGGCCCATCCCAGTTAAGTATTCTACGACCGGTACTTGTTGAAAAATCCAGCACATCGGCAGCCGCGATTAGTAATTTCGCGGTAAAAGGAGAACCGAAACTTTTGCAAAGTGCTGCCTGATCTCGAAATGATCGGCGCACATTTTCCTCTCGTTCATCTTTCATAATCAGTAACCTTACGATTTTACTTTTAAGCGAAGTCGCCCTTATAAAAATCTCAAGAGTTTGAGTTAAAACCGGCAGTCCGAGACTGCTCTTACAATATCGGAGTCTTCTAGTCCATCTATCTCAATCAACCATTCGATCCAAAAAATAACGGATAAAATTTTAAAACTCATATCAACCATGTCAGCACTACCGGCTGCAGTTCCAGACAAGATATCTTCGACCCCTGTTTTCCGCATTCCTAACGCCGACAACAGTTCGATTCTACTCATAATTTTATGTTTGAGCTGTTTTAACAACGGCCCCTGAAACCAAATAGAAATAGGTGCTCGAAAATGTCTTTTGATTTCGGTTGCATAATTGGGTGAAATTATATTTCTGTATGCACGCCTTAGACGAACTTTAGTTTGATCATTTTTTAAGAGGGCGTTAACTGGGATACGGCGAGCCAGCTCTGGAACACCACCATGTAAGAACGGCGTACGCCCCTCCACTGCCCCTTGCATCAAGGCATGATCAGCTCGCCTGAGAAGCGGCTCAAGACTAAGTGCCAACTCGGATGCTCGTAACTTTTCCCAATCACTCAATCCTGGTAAATTACAGGTGTAGCTATCAAGTACCGAATTGAGTCTCTGCATCTCCTTCACCGAAAATAACGTAGCAACTAAATTACCTATTTCTCTCGGGAATACGAAATCATTCAATGATGGGTTTTGCATAAATTGTGAATACTTATTGTACCCTAAAAATAATTCATCAGCTCCTTCGCCAATTAAAAGCACAGTGATGTTCGCGGCGGCGGCTTGTTCCGCTAGCTGTAAGTAAAGTGGGATGCTCGACATTCGAGATGGTTCTCCTAACACACGAACAGTCTGAGCTAGTCCATCTATATAGTCGCCTGAAATATACTCTCTTTGGTGAAGATTCCATGATTTCCAACAGCTTTTTTTCAACCCAAGATCCTTTATATTTCGTATCCCATCAACAGAGTTTTGCATGCGCACACTTACTAGATCCAAATCTTCAACGCCGAGCGCGTTAAGTTCCGCACAAAGTATAGTTGAGTCCAATCCGCCACTTACAGCTACCCCTATACGGCGGTTTGAAACCAACATGTCACTTACTGCATTACTTATTGTGCTTCTAATTTCCTCATCAGTTGGCTCGGATATTAAGGGTTTCTCAGCCAAGAGGAAATCTGATTTAACATCCTTATAATTCACCTTACCTTTTTTGACGACAGCACGAGCACCTGGGGTGAGGCTCCGAATTTCGTTATAGAATCCTTTGTCATCCAAAGGACGGCCGAATGCAAAAAACTGCGAGATCGCCTCCCGCCTAAGAGATACTTTATTCGACCTTCCTATCAGCACAGAGAGTTCTGAGGAAAACGTCACCAAGCCGCCGGATTCACGAATGTAAAGTGGCTTTATACCATATGGATCACGACGCAACTCAATCTGATCATTTATCGTATCAAGGGTTGCCAAAGAGTACATACCATCGACTTGCCTACCAGGAGTCTCTTTATATAGCGATACAACCTCATCTTTACCGCCCATAGGGACGCCATTTAAATGATCTGAATATACCTCTCCATTGTAAGCCGCATACAAATTTTTATGAACTCTTATCGGCTCTGCCTCGCATTCCTGGGCTCTAATACGCAAACGAACCATTCCTAACCCAGCAGATGCGGAGATTTGGGTACCAAAACCATCTGGGCCTCTATGCTTTTGAGATGCAATGGCTCGATTTAGAAATTCCGTACCTAACAGGCGACTACCTCTACCAGAATAACCATAGATTCCACACATTGAAGCTACCAACCTTCCCTAAACGAGAGTCTTCCCCATGACATAAATATGTTAACATAAAGTAACGTGGTCAGAGAACATATTTAGGGAATCTCTGAATAAGCCCCCAATACTGGCATAATATCGTAACTCTACAATGAAGCCATAACTATGGAACAAATATCATTTTCTGAAGCAGAATACGGTCTTAAAAAACGCCAAACAAGAAGAGAAAAATTCCTTGCTCAAATGGATCGACTTCTGCCGTGGAAACGGATGGAGAAGCAAATCAAACGTTACTACCCAAAAGCGGGCAAAGGGCGTCACCCATACCCGTTACCGGTCATGCTTCGCATCCATTGTTTGCAATTGTTTTATAACCTGAGTGATCCAGCGATGGAAGACGCTCTCTATGAAATTGAATCCATGCGGCGTTTTGCGGGTTTGAGCATTACCGGTGCATTACCGGATGAAACCACCATCCTCAATTTCCGTCATATACTGGAAAAACATCAGCTTGGCAAAAAGCTGTTCAAGGAAATCAATACCCACCTGGATGATGCCGGCCTGATACTCAAAGAAGGCACCATTGTAGATGCCAGCATTATCTCGGCCCCCACCTCGACGAAGAACAAAGACAAACAACGCGATCCAGAAATGCATCAGACCAGAAAGGGCAATGAATGGTACTTTGGCATGAAGCTGCATATTGGCGTCGATGATAGCTTTGGGGTGATCCATAGCCTGAGCACGACAGCCGCCAATGTGCATGATATCACCGAGGCTGACCAGCTTTTGCATGGTAAGCGCCCCTAAATCAGCATCTATAAATTCGCCCAGGACTTGGTAATAGTAATCCCTGTTTTAATCTACAGGAGATCGACATGCCGAGTTCATCAGAAACCGAAGGGCTTGCCGAGTATTGGCAAGGTCACATCAATTGCTGGAGAACATCCGTAAGCGCCCCTAAATCAGCATCTATAAATTCGCCCAGGACTTGGTAATAGTAATCCCTGTTTTAGTCCGCAGGAGATCGACATACCGAGTTCATCAGAGACCGAAGGGCTTGCCGGGTAGTGGCAAGGTCACATCAATTGCTGGAGAACACCCGGCGAGTCACAAGCGTCATTTTGTAAACCCCCCGCCCTGAGTTATCACCGGTTTACCTATTGGCGACGCAAGTTCGATGAGCGGCACAGCGAGCCTGGTGGCTTTGCACTGGTTAAATATCAAAGTGCGGGAACCCGCAACCTGTCGGTTGCCTTGCCGAATGGACCCGTGGTCCAGGGGGTTCTGTCCACTTGACCAATAATTGCAACACGGGCACCCCCAC
>JAAGZL010000301.1 GCA_024206335.1 Gammaproteobacteria bacterium | reverse complement strand
TAGTGGTGCGATAGTTGTCTGGTCGGGCCAGTGCGGGTGTAGTTTAATGGTAGAACCTCAGCCTTCCAAGCTGATTACGTGGGTTCGATTCCCATCACCCGCTCCAGTGTTTTGAGGTTTAGGTTTGGGTTGTGGTGCCGGATTTTTCCGGGGTCTAGAGTTTGAACCTGTAATTTTTTGTTAAAGGGTTAGGCCCGGGTAGCTCAGTTGGTAGAGCGCACCCTTGGTAAGGGTGAGGTCGGCAGTTCAAATCTGCTCCTGGGCTCCAGTTTTTTGCCGGCACGTGCGGAACAAGCGCACGAATTTGTCTTTATTAACTTTTAATTTAACGATTCAAAGAATCTATTTGGAGATTAAATTCGATGTCCAAGGAAAAATTCGAACGTACAAAACCGCATGTAAATGTTGGTACGATTGGTCACGTAGACCATGGTAAGACCACGCTTACCGCGGCACTGACCAAGGTTATGGCAGAGGCGATTGGTGGTGAGGTAAAGGCCTTCG
>JAAGZL010000300.1 GCA_024206335.1 Gammaproteobacteria bacterium | reverse complement strand
GAGCGGCAACGAGCTTGCGAGGTTGTCGCGCAGTGCCAGTGACCGGGACGACCGGGGCAATAACAGGTTGTCGAAGATCGAGTGCGTTTTGGGGACTGGGATGTCCCAAAACGCATCACGAGATCAAAGACTCGCTTAATTTAAGATATTTTAAAAAAAATTGGAATGGTGTTTGTATATCCCTTACAATGGCTAGAGAATAATTAGGTGCATTTGGGATGTGTTAGTCCTTAAAGTTGTTTAATATAATCAATATGATGCGGCGTTGTGGTAAGGTGTTGCGTCAAAAGCATGGCTTATTATATTGCATTTGCAGGTGTTTTATGGTGATAATGCCTTTCATACGCTGCTGTACTATGAAGCGATATGTAAGTGCTTTAATTTAGTGAGTAATTAATGAGTTTGTTCCCGGTTGTTTGGTAACCAGAATGGATTCGGATAGCAATGCGGTTTTTAACCAGGAGCGTTTGGGGCAAAATTGTGATTAATGAGGAACAACAAAATGTATTTTGATCGTGATCGAGTCATGGTTAAGGTTGGTGTTCTGGGTCTTGTTGCCTTGGTGTGTGCGTCTCCAGCGTCAGCTGAGTCACTGAAGCAGTCCGTGCAGGCGGCAATGAATTCATTTCCTACCATACAGGAAGCACGTCACCTGAGAAAAGCCATAGAGAGTGATCTCGGTGTAGCCAAATCGCTTTATCTGCCCACTCTGGACCTGGATCTTGCATATGGTCGCGAGTATTCTGACAACAGTACCACCCGCGCTGCAGGTCATCGCAGTGTAACCCTAGACCGCAAAGAGAGTGGGTTAATGCTTAGGGAGGTCCTCTTTGATGGCTTTGATCGCGAAGGAGCCATAGATGAGCAGGAGGCCAAGCTCAGAGGGGTTGAACACCATATAAGCGATCGGGGTGAGACTATTGCTTCAAATGTAGCCTCTTCCTATATTGACGTGGTGCGTCATAAGCAGATCCTGGGTCTGGCTCAGGAAAACCTCAAGGTACATAAAAAAATTCTGGATGATGTTAAAAAGCGAGTGGATGGCGGACAGCTGGGTGTTGGGGACTTGCAGCAGGCAAAATCCAGAACCTCCAGTGCAGAGGCCAGGATAACAGAGGTTCGTTTAGATCTTGATAAGGCTAAGATTTCGTTTAATCGCCTAGTGGGACATATGCCGAAAAATTTGTCCCAACCAAAATTCAGTGATTCACGGATGCCTCGAAGTGTTAACGCGGCAGTGAGAACGGCCATGGAAACCAATCCTCTAATTAAAAAATTCCAAGCAGAGCTGGATGTGGCAAAGGCCAGAATTACCATGTCCAAGTCTGGTAACTACCCAAATCTGTCTCTGGAATTGGGTGGCACCTACAATGATAATATCGATGGTACACCTGGTATCGACAAAGATTACTCCGCAATGCTGAGGATGAAGTGGAATCTGTTTCGTGGTGGAGCTGATAAGTCTAAAGCAAAGGGGGCTGCGGCCAGGCATAGCCAGAGTATGTCACAACTGGCTGATGCCAAGAGACGTATTGAGCAAGAGGTTCGCAGGGCATGGAGTGCCGTAGTGCGCGAAGATGCAGAGTTAAAGATTCGTTCCGCCCAAGTGGAGTCGAACCAAGAGGTTACTGAGACCTACAGGGAAGAGTTTAAAATAGGGCAGCGTGACCTGCTGGATGTTTTGGATTCAGAGAATGAACTGTTTTCTTCCAAAACAAAGTTGTTATCGGCGCAGAATTCTGCTTTGTATGCCAGGTTCCTCCTGATGGCAACCACGGGCAAACTGCGTCAGATGCTTGGTGTTACTACACCGGTTGAGATAACTGCAACCAACTGACTAATAGCTGCGTGCTGTTGCTAATGGCTGAGATGCGCCCCCTCTGTCTACAGGATAGAGGGGGTTTTTTATGGAGCAGATTTCCAATATGCAAGCCAAGGCCCTCAAGTATTGTTATCCTCTGGGCGATATAGATAGATGAAATGGTTTAGGTCTTGGCTGATGAATGCAATTGAAAACTGATAAAGACGACAATAATATTCGGGTTCTCTGTGTCGGTGGCATGATGCAGGGTGGTGTGAAAGCGCTGTCTGCTGAACACGCCGGCATCCTGTTTCTGCCCCAGACTAGGCAACCCCAGGATGGGCGGGCACCAGAGGTGTCTGCAGCGGATATTGCCCCGTCTGACCTGTTGTTGCTGTTTTTGGCTGGAAGTGGTTGGGATTGGCTGGAACGCCTAGGGTTGCCTGATGGTATTGCAAGCCAGAGGCCGATAGTAGCTATATTGGATGGCTATAATGATGATTTTGCACTGGCACTGTTAAAATGGGGGGCAGAAGAGGTTGTCCCAAGTGTAGATTGTCCGCCGGCTAGATTGAAGCGCAGCATCTTAGCGGCCATAACCAGATTTCAGAGAAACCATGCTGGTGCTACATGTAATGTGAAAAGCGACCATGCCTCGTATGAACAAACGGCCCTACATACTTTGGACACCCTTCCATTCGGTATAATGTTTACCGACGTGGAGTCCCGAGTTCTGTTTATGAATTCAGCAGCGAAAAAGATCTGTTTGAGCAAAAGCGGTGTATATGTCTCCGATGATAAGCGCTGTTGCGCCATTGATCAGAATGAAAATATTGCCCTGCATCGCCTTGTGCATAGAGTATCTCATGAGGCAGAAAATGTTGCTGATGAGGATTACACCTTCAGGATAACGTGTGATGATGGTGGGGTGCTGACTCTGTTGGTGGTGTCTGTTGGTAAGGAGAGTGCAGGACACGGTGTTGCTATATTCATGGATAGTGGTGGTGGGTTCTTCAATATCAGTAAAGATGCATTGAAGAGTGTCTATGGATTGACTCAATCAGAGGCGGAGTTGTTGTTGAGGATGGTGCAGGGTGAGACCCTGGCTGAAATTTCTGCTGCAAGGAAAGTTACTCTGCATACGGCTCGCTCACAGTTGAAGTCGGTGTTTGCAAAGACCGATACCAATCGCCAGGCAAGTCTGATAAAAAAGGTGCTTACCGGGCCTGCTGTCCTGATGCGTGGGTAATGTTTAAAATGCTGGTCCGCTACGGGGGCAGTATATTCACCTGCTGCAGAAAGCCTGAGTAAGCTAGAGGTTTTTTGGTAATGTTGATTTGATACAGGTGTATTAATAATGTCGGAAAAGCCAGCAACAGGCTCCGTAACTGAAAATTCTATGGGGGCGGCCTCCTGGTCGTTCTCAGTGACAGATGTTGATAATGAAGCTGCAGACCCTCTGCTGGGTGCGCTGGTAGCCCTGACTAAATATTACGGCCGCCCACACTCCGTTAATGCACTCAGATCAGGTCTTCCCCTGGAAGAGAATAGACTTACACCTGGGCTATTTGTTCGAGCGGCTGCGCGTGCTGGTCTGTCGGCGCGGGTGAATAAGCGTAGTTTAAACACTATTCCGGATATGGTACTGCCGGTTGTGCTGTTGTTAAGAGATCGTGATGTGTGTGTGCTGTTGCGACGATTTATGGATAACGGCGTACCCATGGCTGAGGTTGTATTCCCTCAATCTGGGGGTGGGGTTGACGTGGCGCCGATGGAAAGCATTGAGCAGTTGTATGAGGGCTATGCAATTTTTGTGAAGCCCGATTATGGGCTAAAGCATCGAGCGGAATCGGATGAGGCCAGAACTGCAGGAAGTTGGTTTTGGGGTACCCTGGTTAAGTTCTGGCCCACCTATTCGCAGGTGTTGTTGGCAGCAGTTCTGATTAATATGTTTGCCTTGGCTAGTCCCCTGTTTGTCATGAATGTATATGACCGTGTGGTACCGAATCATGCGGAGGAGACGCTATGGGTGTTGGCTATAGGTGTATCCATTGTCATATTTTTTGACTTTATCCTGAAGACGCTGCGTGCATATTTTGTGGATAATACTGGTAAGAGGATCGATGTGCTTCTCTCCAGTAAAATCTTTGAACAGGTACTGAATATCAAGTTGCATGCCCGGCCGGAATCATCCGGGGCCTTTGCCAACCGTCTGCGTGAGTTTGAGTCTTTGCGTGATTTTTTCAGTTCTGCGGTACTGGTGGCGATGGTGGATTTTCCCTTCGTTATCCTGTTCCTGCTGATTATTTATATGATTGGTGGTCCAGTGGTATTGGCGCCGGCATTTGCGGTACCGCTGGTCCTTGCAACTGGTATTATCCTGCAGTGGCCGCTGCGTCGTGCCATAAGCAAAGAAATCGATCAGAAATCGCAAAAGCATGGGGTGATACTGGAGACCATAGGCGCTCTGGAAACGGTAAAATCGCTGGGTGCCGAGAGTAGAATGCAGGGGGATTGGGAGCGATTTGTCGGCCGATCCGCCAAGACCAGCCTGGGTGCCAGATTGATCTCTGGTACCGGAGTGCATTTTTCTCAGACAGCAATGCAGATGGTGACTGTGGGTGTGATTCTCCTGGGTGTGTACCAGATAATGCGGGGTGAGATGAGTATTGGTGGGCTTATTGCCTGCACCATTATTTCCGGCCGGGCCATGGCGCCCCTTGGTCAGGTCGCGGTACTGTTGAGTCGCTACAATCAGGCTATGGTGGCGCTGAAAGCATTAAACGAAATTATGGATCTTCCGGTGGAACGTGACCCCGGCACGATGTTCCTTAGTCGTCCGGATATGGAAGGTGATATAAAGTTCAGTCATGTCAATTTTGCCTATCCCGGGTTTGATGTGACGGCCATAGATGATGTCTCGTTTCACATCAGGCCGGGTGAGAAGGTGGCGTTTATCGGCCCTGTAGGGTCGGGCAAGACCACTGTTTCGCGCTTGATTGCTGGGCTGTACGAACCAACTGATGGCTCCGTACTGTTGGATAATACCGATCTGCGTCAGATCGACCCGTCAGATGCACGTTCCCACATCGGGATGGTGATGCAGGAGGTGCTCCTGTTTCAGGGTAGCGTGCGTGACAATATCGCAATGGGTGCCCCCTTTGCCGATGACGCGATGATTCTGGAGGCGGCCAAGCTTGCAGGGGTGCATGAGTTTGTCTCCCGTCACCCACAGGGCTATGACTGGGTGGTAGGGGAGCGTGGTCAAACCCTGTCGGGTGGGCAGCGCCAAGCCATTGGGTTGGCGCGTGCGTTGATTGCAAACCCAAAAATTCTGATTTTGGATGAGCCCACCAGCATGATGGATATGCAGGCAGAGAAGCAGTTTATGCACCGTCTGGATACAGTGCTGGCGGATAAAACCATGATTCTCATCACCCATCGACCGACGCTGTTGTCACTGGTGAACCGGGTAATAATTCTGGGGGGCGGCAAGGTGGTAAAGGATGAGTCAAAGAATGATGTGCTGAATATGGCGCAGGCGGCCACTCGTAAAAAGGCAGCCGAAGGTGCGAAACCCATATGAGAATATTCGTCAAAAAATCCTGGTCTGATGCTGATTATGCCCTGGAGGTTGATGCCGCATCCGTACAGGGGCCGAGCCCCTATTCCAAAATCATGCTGATTCTGATCTTGCTGTTTTTTGTGGTGGCTGGAATATGGGCCTGGTATGCCGTAGTGGATGAGGTGACGCATGCCGACGGAAAGATAATACCCTCATCCCGAGTGCAGGTGATACAGAATCTTGAGGGCGGCATACTCAAAAAAATCCTGGTAACTGAAGGCCAACTGGTAAAGATTGGGCAGGTAGTGATGCGGATCGATGATACCGGCCATTCATCTAGTTTTGGTGAGCTTAAGGCCAGATATTATAGCCTCATTGGTGAAGTAACCCGGTTGAAGGCGGAGGCAGAAGAGAGGCCGCTACGGTTTGATGCTGAGATGGAGAAGAACCATAAGAGAATCGTGCGGGACCAGATTGCCCTGTATAAGGCAAGGAAGTTAGAGTTAAAGACCCAGGTCGCGATCCTTCAGCAGCAAATGGATCAGAGGAAGCAGGAGAAAGATGAGCTTCTGGGTAAATCCAGCCAGCTGCTGACCAGTAGGAAAATTACCCAGGAGGAGTATGCAATTACAGCGCCTCTGGTAAAGAAAATGATTGTCCCAAAGATTGATCTGTTGCGTCTGGAGCGGCAGATCAATGACCTGGAAGGGGAAATTAGTGCGGCTCGGTTGGCCATGCCCAGGGTGGAGTCGGCGATTAATGAGGCGCAGCAGCGGATTGAGGAGAAGTCCCAGCACTTCAAGTCAGCCAGTCTGGCTGAGCTATCGCAGCGTAATATGGAACTTGCCGGGGTTAAAGAGACAATCCTGGGGGCGAAAGATAAAGTTGCCAGAACTGAGATTCGCTCCCCGGTACGTGGGGTGGTAAAAGAGATTAAGATCAGTACCGTAGGTGGTGTGATCAAGCCTGGTGAGGACCTGATGGAAATCGTGCCCCTGGATGATACGCTGTTGGTTGAGGCAAGGGTCAGGCCGGCGGATATTGCCTTTCTACACGCCAAACAGAAGGCGCGGGTAAAGTTTAGTGCCTATGACTTCTCTATATATGGCGGGTTACAGGGCAGGCTGGAGCAGATTGGTGCAGATACGGTGTTGGATGACCAGGGAGAGGCCTACTACAAGGTGATTATCCGCACTGACAAGAATCATCTGACAAAGGGGGGTGAGTCCCTGCCTATCATTCCCGGTATGGTGGCAACTGTGGATATCATTACCGGCCAGAAGACCATCCTTATGTACATCATGAAGCCTATTATCAAGGCCCAGCAGTTGGCGCTTACTGAGCGATAGCCTATCATGTCTTCTCAAGCTGTTTCAGGGCACCATGTTCAATCATTGCACGCCAGGAACAGGGGGCAGAGCATGTGCGGTGTGGTTAGGGCATACAGGCTGTTGAAGGTTAGGTGTGTTTTGGGGGCTGAAATGACCCAAAAAACAGCATGAAATTAATGGCTTACTCGTTCAAAAAAAATATGTAGTGGGTTTTTTATGCTGGATAGTATTAGATTTATCCGGTTTTCTTGTTCGCAGCATAAAAAAGCGGTACCGTCTGGCGTCAGGATTTAGTATTTTAAATTAAGCTAACCATCTAATTTCCATTATTTATTTGTAATACCGCTATGTTATTACTCAAACGGGGGATGTGGAGGTGGGTGTGTTTAGGCCACAATATGCATCAGAAATGGGTATAAATTGAAATTGTAGTGGTCCTCAAGGGTGTATATTAGAGGATTGATTTCCACGAAATACTTATTGTAGATATGGCGCGCACTGTGCGTTATGTGATTGATTCTATTGGAGGTTTGATGTGAAAGCATTTGCCAGAGCTGCCAGTATTCTTGTGCTGGGTTTGATCATGGGCGCGGACGCGTTGGCATTTTATGCTGATGGAAGCAATATGAAAGATGACTCCGGCGCAATTGTTGGAGACTATTTGGGTTATATGGGTAGTATTAACAATGGCGTGCAACCTATTCCAGGTGGTTCATTTTTTCCTGCAATTACATCGTTAACTATTCCAGCAGGTGGTGCAGTATACCTTCCTAATGGCAATGCCAGTTTTACAAATACCGCTGTAGCTGGTGTGCATTGGTACAGTTTTACCTTGGATACGGCTAAGGATCTTGATCTGAACTATGAGTTTGGGGACGATTTAGAGTACGTTAACGTTAGTTTTTTTCATGATACCAGTGAGGTGGCGGCTTTTTCACAAAACTATCTGAATGCTGACCCATCAACTAATTTTGGTGGTCATATGGTGGATCCGGCTACAGATGTGTTTTCCGATACTGGCACGTGGTGGATGAGGATTGAAGGAAAAGCGCTTACTGGAGCGAACGGCAGCGTTGGTACGTATAAAGTTCAGCCGGCAACAAGTACTGTGCCGTTACCACCAGCTATCTTGTTATTCGTCTCTGCGCTTGCTGGTTTAGGTGTCATGGGCCGCACTAAAAAACGGCAACGGTCATTTTGACGGCATTGTTAACAGCGACAGATTCATCAAAAGAGGGGTTCGCTCCTCTTTTTTTGTGGGTGGGTTTTTTGTTGTAAGATCTTTATAATTGCTTTACCTTATACTTTGCCTTTATTATGTTCCGTAACAAATTGATTTGGGAAAATAAAATGATATTCTGCTCGCGAGATAAACCACGCTTTTTTTCGTTGATCGGCCTGTGTCTGATATTGCTCTCATCAAATGCTATAGCGAGGGCTGGCTACTTCTTGCAGCCGGGTGATATTCTGGAAATATCAGTCTGGAAGGAGCCTGATCTGCAGCGAGAGGTGCTGGTACGTCCTGATGGCGGAATCTCTTTTCCACTGGTGGGTAATATTAGGGCCAAAAACAACTCGATTCAGGGTGTAAATAAAGAGTTGACCTCTCGTTTGGCTAAGTACATCCCGGATCCAGTGGTAACCGTAAGCCTCAAGCAGATGCTGGGTAACCGCGTGTACGTGGTTGGTAAGGTTCTGAAGCCGGGTGAATTCTTGATCAACCGCAACATTGATGTCATGCAAGCCCTGAGTATGGCTGGTGGGTTAAATCCATTCGCCGCTGGCGATGAGATCAAGATACTACGTCGGGTGAAGGGCGCGCAGAAATCAATTTCATTCCGCTATGACAAGGTGGTTGATGGTACGGACCTGGCTCAGAATATAATACTTAAGCCTGGGGATGTTGTAGTAGTACCTTAAGATTTGGCGCAGATTTATACATGGGTGTGCAAACTGATATGTTAATTATCAGAATATCAACAGCTGATGCCCCGCGCCGCTTCTGGCTGGTTGCTGCCATTGTTTGCTGTAGCGTTGTCTCTGGGCAGGCTGCAGCAGAAAAGTGGTATTTTGAACCAGTGGTAAGTATGCGGATTGGCTACAACGATAACACCCAACTTAAGACTGACTCCGAAATAGAGACCACTGCCTCATATATAACAGGTTATGCCGCGTTTGGTTTCCGCACCGAGGTCAGTGATGTCAGTCTTACTGCAAAAATGATTGATCGGCGATTTGATAATTATAAAGATCTCAATACCAATGATCAGTTTATCAAGTTAAAGTCATCTGTCCGGTCTGGCCAGAATCGGTTTGGACTTGGGGCTGATTACCAACGTGAAAGCACTAGAACCAGTGAGTTCGATTATTCCGGATATTCCAGTACCAACAAGATTAAAATCACAAAATCGGTTAGTCCATACTGGAGTAGGGCTCTTACTGAACGTACTTCACTCCAGCTTGGTGGTGATTATACCGATGTGGTGTATGAGGACGCAGAACTGACCGGGCTTAGTGATTACACAAATAAATCGATCTATGCCTCGATGCAGCACAGTTTGTCTGAGAGGACAATGCTGCAGGCGGTGGCAAGCAAATCGCTATATAGTTCCGACAGCACAGAGTTTGACTCAACCAGTGTTCAGGTTGGATTCGACTACAGGCTTTCAGAGACCTTCAGTGTAGATCTGCTGTTAGGCCCAAAATATATAAAATCAGAGTATGTTGGCAGCAGTGGCAAGGAGTCATCCAGTGATGTTGGCCGCTTGATAGATATAGGGTTCAGAAAGGAGTTTGAGCTGACCACAGTAAATGGGTCAATAGCAACATCTGAGAGTGCTGGCGGTGGAGGCAAAATGACCAGATCAACCAGTCTGAACCTCTCACTGCAACATAAACTCTCGGCTCGCAGTACTTTTAATCTTAGCGGTACTACGCAACAGAATGAGGCAGGTGGCGGCAGTGATGATAGTAGTCTTGACCGTACCTATTTCTCGGTTGAACCAAAATTGAGTTGGAAGGCCAGTCCTTGGTGGACCGTTACCGGTTCCTACCGCTATCGCCGCTCAGAGTATACCTCATTGGATGATGGGGCTGCTGAATCCAATGCTCTTTATCTAACTCTGATGTATGTCTGGCCCAAGGAGTCTTTGGGTAGGTGGATGGACCTTTAGTCTACCTGAACAGATTGTGTGCTTGAGTAGAATTTTATGATCTATTCATGATCAGTTGTTTGTTTATTATGTACCTGTGATGCTGTCAAATATTCGAAGATTGATTTGATGTTGTGATGTATGGAATGTCAGTCCTGTAATTTTGTATGTACAATATGGGGTGTTTTCTAGTATGTGGTTTGTGAATGGCTAGATAGCCTGCGGCGGCAGTTTTTGAGTTGAGAGTAATTAGATTAGGTGGCAGGGTTGGAAATGGAAGAGATGGAAGAGATTAAAGGGCTTGCTGACTATCTGTTAATCCTTGGTAGGCGAAAAAAGCAGTTTATTATACCTGCAATAATGATATTGCTGGCCAGTGCCATGTTGGCATTTGGTTTGCCTTCTATCTATCAATCTAAGGCTACAATCCTGATTGAGCAGCAGGAGATTCCATCTGATCTGGTTCGTTCCACCGTGACCTCATATGCCGGTGAGCGTATTCAGATGATTAGTCAGAGGGTTATGACTACAGATAATCTTAGTAAGATTATAAACAGCTATGATCTGTATACAGTGGAAAGGAAGAGTACCAGCATGACTATGCTGGTGGAGGAGATGCGCGAAGAGATCAATCTGGAGATGATTAGTTCAGATGTAGTGGATCCTCGTAGTGGGCGGCCAACCACTGCGACCATAGCGTTTACCCTCTCCTTTAATAACGAGAATCCACGTACTTCGCAGAAGGTGACCAGTGAACTGGTCTCTCTGTTTCTGAATGCAAACCTGGAGCGTCGTACTAAGTCTGCTGTGGAGACAACAGGCTTCTTGGCTACCGAGTCCATTAAACTGGAGCAGAGGGTTGCTCAGCTTGAAACCAGTCTGGCGGAGTTCAAGGGTAAAAATATAAATAACCTTCCTGAACTAAAGCAACTCAATATTCAGCTTATGGAGAGTGCCGAGCGGGAGCTTAAAGATGTGGCGCAGCGGGTCAGGGTTCTGGATGAACGCAAGATATATCTTACATCTGAACTTGCCCAGCTCAGTCCGAATACTGAAATGGTGTCTGCTGATGGTACGCGTATACTTGGGCCCAAGGATAGATTGAAGGTTTTGCAATCGGAGTATGTAACCATGGTGTCGCGTTACTCTGCCACGCATCCAGATCTTATCAGGATAAAAAAGGAGATCACGGCGCTGCGTAAAGAGGTTGGTATTACTGATCAGGCAGCAGAACTCAGGTTGCAATTAAAGGATCTCAAGACCCAGATGGCCTCCATGCGGGATCGCTACTCTTTCGATCATCCAGATGTTAAGAAAGCCCAGCGTAACATGGTGGAGGTGCAGGCGGCCCTGAAAAAGGCGCTGAAAGTAAGAAAACAGGAAGAGCAAGATTTTGATATCCAACCAGATAACCCAGCCTATATACAGCTGCGCACACAGCTGAAGGCAGCGGAAGGAGAGCTTAGATCACTGCATGTTTTGCGTGATGAGTTGAGGCAGAAACGGCAGGATCTTGAGGACAGGCTAATCAAGAGTCCGCAGGTTGAACGCGAATATCTAGACCTTGCGCGTGACTATGATAACGCTATGGGGAAATATAAGGAGGTTAAGGCCAAACAGCTAGAGGCAGAGCTGGCCGAAGCGCTGGAGCGGGATAATAAAGGTGAACGTTTCTCCTTGATTGAGCCACCATTGCTGCCTGAAAAACCATCTAAGCCTAATAGGCTGGCTATACTGTTTCTGGGTTTTATCCTTTCTCTCGCTGGGGGTGTGGGGGTAGTTGCTGTTGCGGAGGCTATGAGTGATGCTATCAGTGATGCCAGCAGCCTTATACGGATAATTGGAGAGTCGCCGCTGATAACCATTCCATATATTGAAGTGGAGGAGGAACGAATAAAAAGGCTTGTTGTAAAACGCAGGGTCTTAGTTGCAGTATTGATTGCAGGAATATCTTCTGTTGCGATATTTCATTTTCTGATTATGCCGCTTGATGTCCTCTGGTATGTGATTATGCGGCGCCTTGGAGTTGAGTATTGAGGGTTGGGCAGTGAAATTAGAGTTTATATTTGAGAAACACCATTTTCTTTCAGAAATAGAGATAACCAGATGGAAAGAATTCAACAGGCACTGAACAAGGCTGAAGAACAGCGGCGCAAACTTGCTGGCAGCGTGCAAGCTGATGCCTCCCCTAGTAGAGCTGAAGAGGTTAATTCTGAGTGTTGTAGTCACGATGCAATTACATACTCTAGTACCAAGACGTTAACAGTATCCACAAACACTATGCTGGAAAATCGCCTGGTTGCCGGGATTAAAGATCACCCCCAAGCTGATGTCTTTAAAGTGTTGCGTACCAAGATTAGGCACAAGATGGAACAGGCGAATATTAACACTTTAGCTGTAACCAGTCCGGGCGAAAAGAGCGGTAAATCCCTGGTTGCAGCTAATCTGGCGGTGAGCCTGTCACTGGAGGTCAATCACACAGTGCTGCTGGTGGATATGGATCTGCGTAGGCCGTCGATACATAAATACTTTGGTTTTGAGCCAGAGCATGGGCTGGCTGACCATCTTGCAGGTAATATGGAGATCTCATCTCTACTGGTTCATCCTGGGATTGAACGTTTGGTTCTGCTGCCCTCAGGTAATCAAATTCAACACTCGTCAGAACTTATTTCGACCCCCATGATGGCGGACCTGATGGAGGATATTACCAACCGTTATACTTCACGTATCATCATTTTTGATCTGCCGCCGTTACTGCATATAGATGATGCCCTGATCTTTCTGCCTAAGGTCCAATCCAGTCTGTTGGTGGTTGAGGCGGGTGTGAATACACCAACTGAGGTGAAAGAGTCACTGCAGTTGTTGGAAAATTCTAACCTGCTGGGAACGGTCTATAATAAGGCCCGACAGTATAAAAATTCGTCCTACTAGAAGTATGCAGATGTATGAAGAGTTCTTTAATTTTTCTGAACGTCCATTTTCTCTGACGCCTGATCCATCATTTTTGTATATGGGAAAGGGTCATCGTATGGCGTTGACCATGCTTAACTATGGGATTAGAAGTGAGGCCGGAATCACTGTTATAAGTGGTGAGGTCGGGGCAGGCAAGACTACATTGATCCATCATGTTCTTGCTGGATTGGGTGAAGATATTACGGTTGGCCTCATTTTTAATACCCATAGTGCAATTGGAGAGCTTTTGGAATGGGTGTCGATGGCGTTTGAGTTGGATTATAAAAATAAAACCAAGACCGAGCTATATCAGCTATTCAGTGACTTTTTGATTGATCAATATGCGCAGAATAAACGCACGGTGCTTGTTATCGATGAGGCGCAGAATTTCGGGGTGGAAACCCTGGAGGAGTTGCGCATGTTATCCAATATAAATTTCGGTAAGCATACTGTGCTGCAACTGGTACTGGTGGGGCAACCTGAACTATTGCAGACTATGAGGAAGCAGGAGCTACGTCAGCTGGCACAAAGGGTTTCTGTTGATTACCACATAAAACGCCTAAAGTTGCAGGGCACCATCGAATACATAAAGTACCGTATTCAGCATGCTGGTGGAGATCCCGGGATCTTTTATAACGCTGCGTGCGCGGTGATTCATTATTATAGCCGTGGTATACCGCGCCTGATCAATACACTGTGCGATTTTTCGCTGGTGTATGCCTTTGCTGAGGAGCAACTTCATGTTGATGTGAAGTTGGTGCTCGATGTGGTTAGAGATAAGCAGAAGACTGGTATCTTTCCCATGCGCAATGGGGAGGATGAAGAGGCAAAAAAAATCAGGAGGTTGATTAAGGAAAAGCTTGGCTTAGATGTAAAGCCGATATTGATTGAGGAAGATATATTCCAGGAAAAACAGGAGCACACTGTTCTGTTTTGATCTGTTTAGATGGTCTCTGCACATCTGAAAAAAATGGACCTCTAAAACCCCTCACATAGATGATTATAGAAATATACTAAACAATCATAGACAAAATTATTCAGGCTAGTTTTTTGGCAATCAAGGCAGACCCAAACTTTTCGAACAGTCTGTAGATCTATTGGCTGAACTTTTCATATGGTGTGGTCTGGTTAATAGATTAGTATTTCAAAAATACATGGTTTTTGGATTGGCTAGAGAATACTAGGTGTTGGTGGAGTTACTGGACGCTGCCAAAAGTACTATTGATGCAGTTGATGTTTAATTTCACAATGGAAGGCGTAGAAACTGAATGAATAGAAAACAGAAGGTCATGTTGACTGGGGGGGCTGGTTTTATTGGCTCCCACACCTGCGTTGAGATGCTCAATGCAGGTTATGAAATTGTCGTGGTTGATAACCTGTGTAACAGCAGCGAACAATCGTTGCAACGTATAGAGCAACTTACTGGTAAATCCGTTGAATTCTACCAAGCAGATATCCAGGATATGTCAGCCTTGAGACGGGTTTTTACCGAACACTCAATATCTGCCGTGGTGCATTTTGCTGGATTGAAGGCGGTGGGAGAGTCTGTGGAGCAACCGATTGCTTATTATCAGAACAACATCTGTGGCACCATCAACCTTTGTAAGGCAATGCAGGAACATGAAGTGTTCAGTATTGTGTTTAGCTCCTCGGCAACGGTGTATGGGAATCCAGCGTCACTGCCAATAAAAGAGGATTTTCCCCTGTCTGCAACCAACCCGTATGGTAGATCAAAGCTGGTGATTGAAGAGATACTCAGGGATCTATGGGCGTCAGATGAGAGATGGAATGTAACTCTGTTGCGATACTTTAATCCGGTGGGTGCCCATGCAAGTGGCATGCTCGGGGAGGACCCGGCCGGCATACCCAACAACCTGATGCCATATATTGCTCAGGTGGCATCAGGGAAGCTTGATAGATTGTCTGTGTTTGGTAACGACTACCCCACGGTGGATGGCACTGGGGTGCGGGATTATATCCACGTGGTGGATCTGGCCAGAGGGCATCTGATGGCCCTGGACAAAATGGTGAATAGCAATGGTGTGAATGTTTTCAATCTTGGTACCGGTTGTGGTTATAGTGTCCTGGAGATGGTGGCGGCATTTGAAATGGCAGCAGATACCAAGGTTCCATATCAGATTGTAGATCGTCGTTGTGGTGATATAGCCGCCTGTTATGCAGACTCGTCTCTGGCGGAATCCGTGTTGGGATGGAAAGCGGAACTTGGCCTGGAGGAGATGTGCGCAGACACTTGGCGTTGGCAAAAAACTAATCCTGATGGATTTGGATAACATGTTAAGCATATGTATATGCCACACATGAAAAATTGGACCTAATGGATCAATAATGGTGGTGCAACTGTGAAAGGTATTATCCTGGCGGGAGGCTCAGGCACTCGTCTCTATCCATTGACCAGGGCGGTGAGCAAGCAGTTGATGCCGGTCTATGACAAGCCCATGATCTACTATCCAATGTCCACCCTTATGTTGGCAGGTATCCGGGAAATATTGATCATCTCTACTCCAAAGGATCTACCGCAGTTCAGAGAGCTATTTGGAGATGGTAGTCAGCTTGGGATCAGGCTTGAATATGCCGAACAACCGAGACCAGAAGGCTTGGCCCAGGCCTTTATCATCGGGCGTGAGTTTATCGAGGACTCAGAGTGCTGTCTGATTCTTGGGGATAATATATTTTACGGGCATGGCATGGGTTTGAATCTGGAGAATGCGCTGAAGCATACCGAGGGGGCGACTATTTTTGCCTATCGGGTGCAGGACCCGGAGCGTTATGGCGTGGTTGAATTTGATGCTGCCGGCAAGGCTGTATCAATTGAGGAGAAGCCAAAAAAACCGCGTTCGCGCTATGCGGTGCCGGGGCTATATTTCTATAATAATCTGGTGGCCGATATTGCGGCTGGTCTGAAACCATCTGCCCGTGGTGAATTGGAGATCACTGAGGTCAATAACTGGTATCTTGAACGTGGTCAGCTGCACGTTGAGGTGTTGGGGCGCGGCACCGCCTGGTTGGATACCGGAACCCATAAGTCCTTGTTGCAGGCGGCTGCTTTTGTGGAAACAGTAGAGCAACGTCAGGGGTTGAAAATATCCTGTATTGAAGAGATTGCCTATCGTCAGGGATTTATTGATATCAGGCAATTAGAACGGTTGGCACTACCGCTGGCAAACAACGGTTATGGCAAGTATCTGCTGGATATTCTGGAAGAGGATGGGGGTAGATCATAAAAGTGCTGCCTTTCTAGATCCAAGTGGTGCTGATTGTTGAATCAGATCTGTTTGGCGATGAATGTGGTTTTTTCATGGAACCAGGCATTCTTAAGAATATTCTGTATACGACATCACTATCCACTTTGTTAAGGGTAACCATTTGCGTTTGCAGCGTGGGGTTTTAGAGGGTTGCACTATCAGCTTACACGGCCCAAGGCAAACTGGTACGTAAGGTCTCTGGAGTGATGTACGATGTTTCCGTGGATGTCAGTAGTGGCTCTGCTACCTACGGTTAGTGTGTCGGAGTTGAGTTAAGTCCGGAGAATAATAGGCTGGGTATGTTCCGCCAAGCTTCGCCTATGACTTCTGTGTCCTTGGTGAGTATGCGTGTTTTCTAAATAAATGCACATATTCTTATGCACCAAAGGATGAGCAGAGAGTTATAGGGGTTGCTGCATCTCTCGACTGATTTTATCTTCGATTGCCGTCAGTCACAGCCATATTCAGAGGAGGGTATACCAAACGCTCTAGGGGGGTATAGTGAGGTGGTGACCGTTGCCAGGCAACCTGGCTACCAGGTGCAGACAAAGTATGTCAGGACGATACCTGCATGTGACTATAAGACCATGGCCACTCGTCCCGCATACTCGGTTCTGAGTAAGCGTAAGATCAGGGCTACCCTGAACTACCATATCCCCCACTGGCGTGAGAGCTTGTGGGAGATGTTAACGCAACTGCGGAAGACTACATGAAAAAACTACTGATAACTGGTGGTGCCGGTTTCATCGGTACAAATTTTGTTCATCATTGGGTGCAGAATCACCCGGAAGATCGGGTGATAAATCTGGATGCGCTTACCTATGCCGGTAACCTGGAGAACCTGCAGGGTATAGATAAATCAGCAAACTACCGCTTCGTGCATGGTGATGTATGTGATCAGGATTTGATCCGAAAGTTATTCCATGATGAAGGCATAACCCATGTGGTCCATTTTGCTGCCGAATCCCATGTGGACAGGTCCATCACCGGTCCTGAGGCGTTTATCACCACAAACATACATGGCACCTTCACCCTGCTGGAGTCTGCGCGCAGGGCCTGGGGTGATGATCTGGAAGCTTGCCGCTTTCTGCATGTGTCGACCGATGAGGTGTATGGTTCTCTGATGGCGGATGCCCCGGCGTTCAGTGAGACCACACCCTTTGCGCCCAACAGTCCCTACGCCGCATCCAAGGCATCTTCCGACCATCTGGTGCGGGCATACTTTCACACCTATGGTATGCCGGTGCTGACCACCAACTGTTCCAATAACTATGGTCCCTATCAGTTCCCGGAAAAACTTATCCCGTTGGTGGTAATGAACTCTCTGGAAGAGAAGCCGCTTCCGGTGTATGGAGATGGCCTGAATATTCGGGATTGGCTGCATGTGGATGATCACTGTCGTGGCATTGATCGGGTGCTGCATGCTGGAAGGGTGGGTGAAACCTACAATATCGGCGGTTGTAATGAGTGGGCCAACATCGATATCGTGCGCCTGATCTGTTCCACCCTGGATGAGATGCGGCCTGGTGACCGACCCAAGAGCGAGTTGATCACCTTCGTCAGGGATCGACCGGGACATGATCAGCGTTATGCAATAGATGCCAACAAGATAATGACAGAGTTGGGGTGGAGTCCTGAATATACCTTTGAAACGGGCATACGCCAGACGGTTGCCTGGTATCTGGATAATGAGGCGTGGTGGAGCAGGATCAGGGACGGCAGCTATAAGGAGTATTATAAGCAGCAGTATGGTGCCTGAAGCACTGAATCAGCCCGCCTCGAATAATCAGCGGTTTACTATATAATAAGGCGTCACGCTGGCTGGAACTGATAGAACGTTTTCGCCCGGATATCCTGAGCGCCTGTACACAGGTGTTTGAGCATGGAAAAATGGATGGGGATTTTTTTCGGGCCGACAGTGAGGTGATGTGTTTGCGTTTAACAGTAACGACAACTACCTGTTGTCAGAGGGTCGTCTGCTGGCAGCGGTAGGCGTGGATAACCTGGTAGTTGTGGAGATGCTAGATGTGGTTCTGGTCGTGAACAAGGAGAGTACCAAGATGTAAAAGAGGTTATCACTCACCTTGAGTCACAACAGCGTGGAGGGTGTCGATTTCACAACTGAGTGCACCGTCTGTGTGGAACGTTTAAGCCCATTGGCAGTGGTGAGCGCTATCAGGTAAAACATATCACCGTTACCCCTGGTGCCACCTTTTCACTCCAGATGCATCATTACCGGGCGGAGCGCTGGATGGTGGTAAGAGGTACCGTCATGATCACCCGTGGAGAAGAGTAGATATTGTTGACTGAAAATGAGTCCACATTTATCCCTCTTGGCGTCAGGCATAGATTGGAGGGTCCGGGTAGCATCCTGCTTGAGATCATAGAGATCCAGTCCGGTAGCTATTTGGGTGAGGATTACATAGTAAGGTTTGAAGATGTCTACAATCGCAGACCATGGGATTGATGTAACAGTAGTTGATCTAGCGTGTTTCAGCATCATTGCGCAGTATTTATTGATGTGCGTAGAGATAGAAAAGTGTTTCACTCTGGTAAGATGTTCAGATGTCAGTCTGTTACGGGGCTGTAGCCAGAATCATTAATCTAGTCAGTAACGGAATAAGATGAAATCGTGACCAACAAACAACAAAAAATATGTGTGGTCGGCCTGGGCTATATCGGCCTGCCAACCGCCTCACTGCTCGGAACCAAGGGTTTCAGCGTGCATGGTGTGGACGTAACCCAGTCGGTGGTTGATACCATCAATCAAGGAAAGATCCATATAGTAGAGCCAGACCTGGATATTCTGGTTAAATCTGCGGTGGGTTCCGGCAATCTCCGTGCGGGTATAGAGCCGGAGCCGGCGGATATCTTCATTCTGGCCGTACCCACGCCATTCAAGGGTGATCATGAGCCAGATCTGTCTTACATAGAGGATGCTACCCGTAGGATTGCACCCCATGTAAAACCGGGTAATCTGGTTATACTGGAGTCCACCAGCCCGGTAGGGACCACTGAGAATGTGGTTGCCAGGATTCTGGCGGATGCTGGGCATAAGATTGGTGAAGAGGTATTTATTGCCCACTGTCCGGAACGGGTATTGCCAGGTAGAATTCTTATAGAGCTGATTGAGAATGACCGTATAGTTGGAGGGATAGATGAAAAGTCTACGGCCAAGGCCGTGGAGTTCTATCACAGCTTTGTACGGGGTGAAGTATTAGCTACCAACGCCAGAACGGCAGAGTTGGCAAAGTTGACCGAAAACGCCTTTCGGGATGTGAATATAGCCTTCGCCAACGAGCTGTCATTGATATGTGATGAGCAGGAGATAAACGTCTGGGAGTTGATTAAACTGGCCAATCGTCATCCGCGGGTGAGTATCCTGCAGCCGGGGCCTGGTGTGGGTGGTCACTGCATAGCGGTTGACCCATGGTTTATCGTTGCGGCCGCGCCGCAGTCGGCCAGGCTGATTCGCATGGCCAGGAAGGTAAATGATGCCAAGCCGGATTGGGTGGTGGAGAAGGTAAGGACCAGCGCCAAAAAATTCAAACGTCCGGTCATAGGGTGTCTGGGGTTGGCGTTTAAGGCCGATGTGGACGATCTGCGGGAATCACCGGCCCTGCATATTGTAAGACAGATTCAGCAAGAGCAGTTGGGAGAGATGCTGGTAGCCGAACCAAATATTTCCACACATGCTGAGTTTGATCTGCAGCCCTATCAGGATGTAATTAAAAGATCTGATATACTGCTGCTGTTGGTGGACCATAAACAGTTTCATGGGTTGCGGGCATCCGATCTGAAAGAGGTGATCCTGATAGATACCCGTGGTGTGATTAAGTGAGTTTAAAGGTACTGGTTGTATTTGGAACCCGCCCTGAGGCCATCAAGATGGCACCTGTGGTCATTGCTTTGATGCAGTGTGAAGGGATAGAGGCCAGGGTGTGTGTGACGGCGCAGCACCGGGAGATGCTGGATCAGGTGTTGGAGCTGTTCGGAATAGTGCCGGATCAGGATCTGGATCTGATGCAGCCTGGTCAGGATCTGTTTGATATAACCGCCAAGGCGCTCATATCCCTGCGTGATGTCCTGCGACAGGAACGGCCAGATATGGTTTTGGTGCATGGTGACACTACTACTTGCTTTACTGCGGCGCTGGCAGCCTTCTATGCAGGCATAGCTATTGGTCATGTTGAGGCGGGATTGCGTACTGGTGATCTGGCAGCCCCTTTCCCGGAAGAGGCAAATCGCACCCTTACCGGTAGACTCGCTAGCCTGCATTTTGCCCCAACCCAGGGGGCTGCAGACAACCTGCTCAGAGAAGGTGTTGCGCAGGAATCTATTTACATAACTGGAAATACAGTTATAGATGCGCTGCTTATGGTGCGGGATAAGGTTGCCGGTTATTCTGCAGCGCACTGGAGTGAGCTTCTGGGGGAGCAACTGCATGGCAGGATTGTTGATCCCACAAGGAAACTGATCCTTATAACCGGACACCGTCGGGAGAATTTTGGGCAGGGCTTTATAGATCTCTGTTCGGCACTACGTGAACTTGCCAGCAGACATGCGGATTGGGACCTGCTGTATCCGGTACATCTTAACCCAAATGTTCAGCAACCGGTGTATGAACTGCTTGCGGGATTGCCCAATGTGCATCTGATCGATCCTCAGGAGTATGCCCCATTTGTGTGGATGATGGATCAATGTGACCTTATACTGACAGACTCAGGTGGCATCCAGGAGGAGGGGCCGTCACTGGGTAAACCGGTATTGGTAATGCGGGATGTAACTGAGAGGCCGGAGGCTGTTGCGGCCGGCACGGTAAAACTTGTTGGTACCAATCAGCAGGCGATTGTGAGTAGTGTGGAGGAGTTGTTTTTCAATGATGCTCTCTATGAAGAGATGTCTGAGGCACATAATCCATATGGTGATGGAAAGGCCTGTGCCAGGGTTGTGGCCATCTTAGATCAGAAGTTTGGAAGTAGCCTGTAGCCAGCCAAGAGCCGTAACTGTGGTGCTGGCTACAGTTGGCGTTGGCTGGGAATTAATTAGACTAAGGTGATGATGAATACATTTGTGTGGAAAACCGGCTTGGGGTTTTTTCTGCTGCTGGGTGTGGCAGCGGGGCTGATGGGCGTCATATATTTTGATGGGCTATACCACATGGTTCAGTGGTGGTCGCGCGATGAGTATAGCCATGGCTACCTGCTGCCGCTGGTTGCAGGTTATTTTATCTGGCAGAAAAAAAATGAGTTATTGAAGACGCCGTTTGAAATCAGCTGGGTGGGTGTAGCCTTGTTTGGTCTTGGTCTTTTAGGGTTTCTGCTTGGTGAGTTTGGCACCATGTTTACCGTCATCCAGTATTCATTTCTGCTCGCTTTGGGCGGGTTGCTCCTGGCGATAATGGGCTGGTCTGCCTTCCGTATTATCCTGATACCCTACTTTATTCTGTTCTTTACAGTTCCCCTGCCTAATTTTCTCTACAATAACCTGTCGGCGTTTCTACAGTTGATCTCGTCTGAACTTGGGGTTTGGGTTATCCGCCTGTTTGGCGTCAGTGTATACCTGGAAGGCAATGTAATAGATCTGGGTGAGTTTAAGCTGCAGGTGGTTGAGGCTTGCAGCGGCCTGCGCTACCTGTTCCCACTCATGTCATTGGGCTTTATTGCCGCCTATCTGTATAAAGATGCTCTGTGGAAAAAGGGCGTGGTGTTTCTATCTACCATACCCATTACAGTATTTATGAACAGCTTCCGTATCGGCGTGATTGGGGTGATGGTGGAGTATTGGGGGCAGGATATGGCGGAAGGCTTTCTGCACGATTTTGAAGGCTGGTTCGTGTTTATGGCCTGCACTGTGGTGCTGGTGTTGGAGATGTGGCTGTTGTCCAAAATCGGTAGGGAGAGCGTGCCATTTGGTGAAGTGTTTGCCATAGATCAGCCAGTATCCATTTCCAGCTCAGCTGAGATAAAGACCAGGTCTATACCTGGTGTCTTATATTTGTCGTTGGCTCTGTTGTTGGCTGTTGCGGTGGTTTCTCAGGTGCTGCCGGAGAGAACCGAGGTGATTCCAGAGCGGCCGCTGTTCAACTCTTTCCCCATGGAGGTCGGGGAGTGGCAGGGAAAAAAGGATGTGATGGCAAATATCTATCTGGAGGCCCTCAAGCTGAATGACTACATCATTGCCGATTACACTGGAAAGGACAAAACCTCGGTTAATTTCTATGTGGCCTACTATGACTCCCAACGCAAGGGGGTATCAGCCCATTCACCAAAATCCTGCTTGCCGGGAGGAGGTTGGCAGATTACCGAGTTTGATCAGAGGGCAATTGAGGGTGTGGCAGTGGCAGGTAAGCCGTTGCTGGTAAACAGGACAGTGATTCAGCTGGGTGAAGTCAAGCAACTGGTCTACTACTGGTTTCAACAGCGGGGGCGGGTTATTACCAATGAGTATCTGGTTAAGTGGTATCTGTTCTGGGATGCGCTGACTAGACAACGAACCGATGGATCCCTGGTGCGGCTTACCGCCATAGTGCGTCCCGGTCAGGAGGTTGCTGAGATCGACAGGTTGCTGCAGGATTTTGTCAGGGATATAAATCCAGAGTTAGAGAGATTTGTACCTGAGTGATGGGAATCTAATGTCTATTACAGGTCTGATCTCATTTCTGATAGCTATTTCGCTCTCCATGATGCTGATACCGCTTCTGGTAAGAGTGGCTGCCTCGGTTGGTCTGATGGATCTTCCAGGTCCACGCAAGGTGCACGCTGATGCTGTGCCACGAGTGGGTGGGATTGCGATATTTCTGGGAAGTGTAGTGCCGCTACTGATCTGGATGCCCAAGACCCAGCTGTTTGTTGCCCTGCTTGCGGCACTGACCCTGCTTTTCCTGTTTGGGTTGTGGGATGATAGGAGTGATCTGAATTTCAGGATCAAGTTTTTGGGCCAGATAACTGCGGCATCCATCCTGGTTTACTGGGGTGATGCTTGCATACACCACTTCCCATTTTTTGAAGACGGTGAGATCCCACAGGTTCTTGCCCAGATGTTTACCGTGATCCTATTGGTTGGTGTAACAAATGCGGTAAATATGGCTGATGGTCTGGATGGTCTGGCTGGAGGCACCAGTCTGCTGGCTATTGGTTGCATGACCGTTACCGCCTATTTGGCACAAGATGCAAACATGATAATATTCGGGCTGGCGCTGATCGGTGCTACCCTGGGTTTTCTGCGCTTTAATACCTATCCTGCGCGTATATTTATGGGTGATGCCGGTAGTCAGATGCTGGGGTTCTGTTCTGGTGCCATCTGTATATTGGTTACCCAAAAAAGCAATACCGCCCTCAGCCCCATGATGGCTGTGATGGTGCTCGGGCTACCGTTGCTGGATGTGTTTTTCGTGATGGCAATCCGCATCTCTGAGGGGCGCTCTCCGTTTGCGCCAGATAAGAATCATATCCACCACAGATTTTTGGATATCGGTTTTTCCCATCGGGAGGCGGTTTATGTGGTCTATGCCATTCAGATAGCACTGGTTCTGACCGCCTTTGTACAAAGATATGCGAGTGACCTGCAGCTCCTGGTTATTTACTTGGTATTCTGCGTAGCACTGCTCTCCATGATTGCTTTTGCCAAGAGGCGGGTTGGTTCTACCAGTAAGTGGGTTAAAGGTTTACAGCGAGTCCTGGCAAGAATTGGAGTTGGTAGTGAACTGAATTCCTATCGGAGTACTTTTTACCAAGTCGTCAGGGTAATGCTCAGTGCCATACTCATTATCGGAGTTAGCTGTGCCGCCGATGTGCATAGTGACTTTGGAGTATTGGCGGTGTTGCTGCTGGTATTGTTATTGCCAGCTGTTCTGTTCAATAATGAGTTATCCCATGCGGTAAGACGGCTTTGTCTGTACGTTACAGCTGGGTTTGTAGTCTATTTTATGGAGGTTGAGCAACAGCATGGAGGTGTTGTTGCAATCTATCTACCAATCCTGTTTCTAATTATCGGTATTGCGGTAGCCTTTCTTATCAAAATAGCTGGAAGTTCTGTGCGGGACTTTTCCGCCTTGGACTTTCTATTACTGGCAATGGCCCTGATTGTTTCTATATTTCCTGAGGCCAGGGTTATGGATGGTATTGATGCTAAGCTGGTAATTGAAATAGTAGTTCTTTTTTATGCTATTGATGTCCTGTTTAATCGGCAGGCGCGTATGGAGAAGTTGGTGTTGGCAAGTGCATCTATTTCACTTCTGGTAATAATTTCCAGAAGTTTGTTATAAAATATATGACTCTGGTGAGCTGGGGTTTTAATAAGAGTAAACTGCACTCTGATTGCTTTCTTCTGGCAATCAGTCATGATTAGATGGTTCTGTGTGGTTGGCGGGTGTTTATACCATGTTCCAGGTGTTTCTCTGGATCTGTTTATGAGGTGTTTGCTGTGTATATGATAATGAATTTTCATTATAAAAAACTGCTGTCGCTACTGGTGGTCATGTTCTTGATTCAACTACTTACCGCCTGTGGCGGGGCTGATGACCGCAAGGCAAACTATTTTAAACGTGGAATGGAACTCTTTGAGCAGGGAAACTATGTAAAGGCAGAACTTGAGTTTAAGAATGTGCTGCAGATCGATCCAAAGGATGCTGAGGCACACTTCATGTTTGGTCAGATTATGGAGAAAGAGGAGAATTGGCGAAAGGCCTATGCCCTGTTTTTACGCTCAGTTGAGCTGAATCCTAATCATGTGGGTGCTCTGACTCATCTTGGTCGTCTGTACGCCATGAGTGGATCTCCGGAGAAGGCCCTGGATGTAGCAGACAGAGCGTTGGTACAAAAACCTGGCGACCCTGCGGCGATGGTATTGAAGGGGCTGGCTAAAGCCCGAATGGGCAATAAAGAGGATGCGGTGCGGGATGTGGAGGCTGCAGTTAAAGTTGATCCTAAAAATGTTGATGCAGTTTCACTGCTGTCTGCACTGCATGCTGATTTGGGGGATTTGGATAGGGCTATTGGTCTGGCTAGGCAGGGGCTGGAAGAGAACCCAGAGCATATGGGATTGCATCTACTGTTGGCTCGAATGTACGAGAAGACTGCTAATACCAGGGGTACAGTTGAAATCCTTGAGAAGATGATTGCGTTGCAACCGGATAACCAGTCCAACCGTACCCGGCTTGCGGCCTACCATCATGCCAAGGGTAATAAGGCCGAGGCGGAGAAAGTACTGCGGGATGCCGTTGCCACTAAGCCAGACAGTATCGATGCAAAATTGGCCCTGGTTGAGTACCTGTCCGAAGAGAAGTCGACTCTGGAGAATGCAGAGCAGGAACTGCGGCAGTTTGTGAAACAAAACCCACAGGAGTATCGATTGCAGTTTGCCCTAGCTAAGATCTATCTGGGCTTGGGGCGTCGGGATGAGGCGAAAAAGATCTACCAGGATATCTCTGAAAAGGAGGTAGAAGGAGTTGATGGGGCACAGGCTAGAACAAAGTTGGCTGGTCTGCTGATGCTGGATAAGGAACTGGATAAATCCAAAGAGATGATAGATGGCGTATTGGCAGATGACCCGAAGAACAAGGATGCGTTACTTACTCGGGCAGCACTGTCTCTGGCAATGAATGATGCCGGCAAGGGCATTGCTGATTTGCGTACCCTGCTGGGTGAGGACCCAGGGCACGTGAAGGGTCTCAGGTTGAAGGCTAGGGCGCATCTGGCTAACAAGGAGGTTGCGCTGGCGCGGGAGAGTTTAGAGGCTGCCATTCAGGCAAGTCCACAGGAGGCGGCGGCCAATTTCGAATTGGCCCAACTTCTGGTGCAGACAGGTAAGGAAGATGATGCTATAGCGGTACTACAAAAGATGCAGAAATTTGCCCCGGATCACACCGGTATTGTGCTGGGTATTGCTAAGATATATTCTCGGCAGAAAAAGTGGGGCAAGGTTATATCAATAGCAAAGCAGATGCAGAGTAAACATCCTGATCAGGCGCCAGGTTATTACTATGAAGGCCTTGGCTTGCAAGGTATGGGTAAACTGGAAGAGAGCACCAGTCTGTTTGACCAGGCGTTGAAATTTGCTCCCAATGCAGTGGAGCCATTGATCGCAATAGCCAAAAGCTGGTTGGTGCTGAAGCAGCCAGATAAGGCACTGAGGCGGGTACAACAGGTAATACAGCAGAATGAGAAAAATTTTCTTGCCTACAACCTGGAAGGTCAGATTTATGCTAGCCAGGAACGCTTTAAGGAAGCCTGGGTAGCATTTAAAAAAGCTGGAGAGATCAACCCAAAATGGCCGGTCCCATACAGTAGTCAGGCAAAGCTGAGCCTGATCGAGAAAGATATCCCGGGTGCGATCAGTCTGCTTAAACAGGGGCTTGAAAAAACCAATGCACTATCACTGGCGATGGAGTTGGCTGCGATCTATGAACGCAATGGTAAAGAGAGTGAAGCCAGGGTGTTATACCAGAGAGTGCTGAAGGAGCGCCCAAATGTTCCAGTGGTGAAGAACAATCTTGCCATGTTGTTACTGTATGGTAAACCGGACCAGGCAGCTCTGGATAAGGCGTTGGAGTTGACCAAGGAGTTCGCTATTTCTGAGAGCCCTGTCTATGTGGACACTCTGGGTTGGGTTTACTATATGCGTGGTGAATTTGCAGATGCAGTGACTATGTTGGAACGGGCGGATCGGGGAGGACTTAAACTGCCTGATATCAGTTACCACCTGGGTATGGCCTACTATAAGTTGGGCCGGAATAAGGAGGCAATGGAGAAACTGGAACAGGCGTTGAAATCAGAGAAATCATTTACAGGTATTGAAGAGGCCAGGCGGGTCTTGGGAGAACTCAAGGCAAAGTAGGTTGGCTGTGCCGTTCCATTTATTTCCATATGGCAGACTAGGCTGGGCTGCTTATACTCGCGCCAGGCATGCTAAGAAAGAAATTGTGCATGCCTGGTTCTGGATGGCCGTTAGCTTAAAACAGCAATAAATATAGCAAACTAGTATTAGTTGCAGAACTTCTCAATATCTTTGTTTGCCTTGTCTATCTGGGCCTGACGCTCTTTATCGGTAAGATGTTTGAAGCTGCCATCTTCCTGTTTCATTCTTACCCTGGGGTGGCGAGTGCTCACTTCCAGATTTTTTCTGGAGACCTCGCAGTTTTTCTTTTTCATCTCTGTGTTTTTGGCTTCTCTATCTGCAATCTTATCCGCTTCTGTTTCTTTGTTCCTGACTTTGTCCATCGCCTCTTGACGTTGTTGTAGGTTTTTCATTATCTCGTCGGGTGACGCTGCTGGTTTCGGTGGTGGTTTTATGATAGCGGCATTTCCGGATGGGGGCGGTGACTGTGAGTAGATTGTTACTCCGTTTTCATTTACCCAGCGGTAGGTTTTGGCCGTTGCCGGCAACAGCCAAGTTAGGAACATGATGGAGATAAAAATGATCTGGATATGTTTCATGATGCCTTTGCCTTCCTTTGGATTGTGATTGACCTTTCCTATTATGGGCTAGCAATTCAGGTTGGCAAGTATTTACTTGCAACTGGTACTGATTTTATTTTGTGATTTTGTGGTAATTGGGCCATTTGTCTCAACTCACCTGGTTGTGTTTTCCTGGATTGGTGGATCCGCAGTCTGCTATTGTGGTTTCAATTCTGTCGATATGCTGTGCTATCTGGCTGTTCTATGGGTAAATATCGTTCTTAGTCCCGGTTCTCCTTGACCTGAATGCCCAATATTAGTAATTTGTGCTGTTCTGTAATTCCCATGGAATATATTATTGGCCGGTTCCCGGTCTTTTGCTTGGTGTAGGTGTTGTTGGAGGTCTTTGACGTGGAATTGAGTGGTTCCGAAATCGTCGTTCAGTGTTTGAAAGACGAAGGCGTGGAATATGTGTTTGGTTACCCTGGTGGTGCTGTCCTGCATATATATGATGCGATATTCAAGCAGGATGATGTGAAGCATATCCTGGTACGCCACGAACAGGGTGCAACCCATGCTGCGGACGGATATGCCCGTGCCACCGGTCGGCCCGGCGTTGCCCTGGTCACCTCCGGTCCCGGGGCTACCAATGCCGTAACCGGTATTGCCACTGCCTACATGGACTCTATCCCCATGGTGGTCCTCACCGGTCAGGTGCCTTCACCCTTCATTGGAAGTGATGCCTTCCAGGAAGTGGATACGGTGGGTATCACCCGTCCCTGTGTAAAACACAATTTCCTGGTAAAGGATGTACGGGATCTGGCTGCAACCTTCAAGAAGGCCTTCTATATAGCCACATCTGGTCGGCCTGGTCCGGTGGTGATAGATATACCCAAGGATATCACCGATCCCGGGGTCAAGATCCCATATGACTATCCCGAGAAGATCTCCATGCGCTCCTATAATCCGGTGACGCGGGGTCACACCGGGCAGATCAAAAAGGCGGTGGATCTGATCATGGCCGCCAAATGTCCCGTGGTTTACTCCGGCGGTGGCGTGGTGCTGGGGAATGCCTCCGAATCGCTTATAGAGATTATCCGGCAGCTGAAGCTACCCATAACCAGTACCCTCATGGGGTTAGGGGCATATCCCTCCAGCGACAAACAGTTTCTGGGCATGCTGGGCATGCACGGCACCTATGAGGCCAATATGGCCATGCATGGCACCGATGTGTTGATTGCCATTGGTGCGCGCTTTGACGACCGGATTACCGGTCATGTGGAGCGTTTCTGCCCGGATGCCAAGATTATCCATATAGATATAGATCCTTCCTCCATCTCCAAGAATGTGCGGGTTGATGTGCCCATTGTTGGTGCGGTGGATCAGGTGCTGCAGAATATGCTGAAGCTGCTCAAGGATAGCAAGGTAGAGCAGGACCAGGATGCGATTCAGCAGTGGTGGAGTCAGATCAACAAGTGGCGTGAAAAACAGTGCCTCAGCTATGACAAAAGCGGTGACACGATCAAGCCTCAGTACGCGTTGGAGGTCCTGCATAAGGTTACCAACGGCGATGCCTATGTCTGTTCCGACGTGGGGCAGCACCAGATGTTTACCGCCCAGTTCTACGGTTTTGACAAGCCCAGACGCTGGATAAACTCTGGCGGGTTGGGGACCATGGGCTTTGGTCTGCCCTCGGCCATGGGGGTGAAGATGGCCCACCCGGATGCAGACGTGGTGGTGGTTACCAGTGAGGCCAGTATCCAGATGTGCATCCAGGAGTTGGCAACCTGCAAACAGCATAGCCTGCCTCTCAAGATATTGATGCTGAACAACGGCTATATGGGCATGGTGCGTCAGTGGCAGGAGTTTTTCTATGAAAGCCGCTATTCGCACTCTACGGTGGAGAGTACCCCAGACTTCGTCAAGCTGGCGGAAAGCTACGGCCATGTGGGGATGCGGATAGAGCGCAAGGAAGATCTGGAACAGGCCATGCAGAAGGCGTTTGCCATGAAAGATCAACTGGTGTTCATGGACGTGGTCATTGATCCAGAAGAGAATGTATACCCGATGATTGAGGCGGGTAAGGGCCACAACGAGATGTATCTCTCCCCTGAAAGCGAGCTGGTTTGATCATGCGACATATTATTTCGATCCTGATGGAGAATGAATCCGGGGCCCTGTCACGAGTGGCCGGGCTGTTTTCTGCCCGCGGCTACAATATTGAATCCCTGACCGTTGCTCCCACCGAAGACCCCTCCCTGTCACGTATGACGCTGGTAACCCGAGGGAGTGAAGAGATCATTGAGCAGATCACCAAACAGCTGAACAAGCTGGTGGAGATAGTAAAGCTGCTGGATCTCTCTGAAGGGCTGCACATCGAACGTGAGATGATGCTGGTGAAGATAAAGGCGGAGCGAGCCAACCGGGAAGAGGTGAAACGGCTGGTGGAGATATTCCGTGGCAGTATCATTGATGTAACTGATACCAGCTACATCGTGGAGATGACCGGGGACGGCGACAAGCTGGATGCGTTCATCAGGGCGGTGCACGAGGATCTGGTGGTGGAGGTGGTGCGAACCGGGCCGTCAGGTATTGCCCGTGGCGCCAAGGGGTTGAGTCTCTAGCGCGTTCACTCAACCGAACCAGTTGCTACAAGATTACGCGCAAACATGCGGGACAAGGTCCCTTTACACTAAATTATCAGGAAGACTATAAAAGGTATTCTCAAATGAGTTTGAACATCTACTACGACAAAGACGCAGACCTATCCATCATCCAGGGCAAGAAGGTCGCCATTATTGGATACGGCTCCCAGGGCCACGCCCACGCCAACAACCTGAAAGATTCAGGTGTTGATGTCACCGTTGGCCTGCGTCCTGGCTCCGGTTCAGCCATCAAGGCCGAGAATGCTGGCCTCAAGGTGAAGTCTGTACCTGAGGCGGTTGCAGAGGCAGATGTTGTGATGATCCTTACTCCAGATGAGTTCCAGTCGGTGCTGTATCGTGATGAGATTGAGCCAAACATCAAACAGTGCGCAACCCTGGCATTTGCCCACGGTTTTGCCATTCACTACAACCAGGTGGTTCCACGGGAGGATCTGGACGTAGTCATGATCGCACCCAAGGCCCCAGGCCACACTGTGCGCAGTGAGTTTGAGAATGGTGGCGGTATCCCTGATCTGATCGCCATATTCCAGGACGCCAGTGGCCAGGCCAAGGCGACAGCCCTCTCCTATGCCTCAGCCATCGGTGGTGGCCGTACCGGCATCATCGAGACCACCTTTAAGGATGAGACCGAGACCGACCTGTTCGGTGAGCAGGCGGTACTCTGTGGCGGTGCCGTAGAGCTGGTCAAGGCCGGTTTTGATACCCTGACCGAGGCCGGTTACGCCCCGGAGATGGCCTATTTTGAGTGCCTGCATGAGCTGAAGCTGATTGTTGATCTGATGTATGAGGGTGGCATTGCCAATATGAACTACTCCATCTCCAACAATGCGGAGTATGGTGAGTATGTGACCGGAGCCAAGGTGATCAATGAGGAGAGCCGCAAGGCCATGAAGGAGTGCCTGCATAACATCCAGACTGGCGAATATGCCAAGAAGTTTATCCTGGAAGGCATGTCCAACTATCCGGAGATGACCGCTATGCGTCGCCTCAATGCCGCCTCTGATATTGAGAAGGTGGGTGAGCATCTGCGTTCCATGATGCCGTGGATCAAGAAGATCGTGGATAAGAGCAAGAACTGATCCCGAAAGGGCGGCTCTGAATAGATCGGAGTTTGCAGATTGTGGAAAACCGCTGGCCTTTGCTGGCGGTTTTTTTATGTCTGATGGCGTAAACAGTGTCAGATTACATTCTGGGGCCGAATATAAAAATATCACCTATACATGCGATGTCGGTGAAATTTCTCTATAATCAACCCACTATTCTGACAATGGTATGAGTTATTGATGCAGGAAGAAGAACAAAAAATTAAACGTAGACGCGGTATCTACTTGCTTCCAAACCTGTTTACCACGGCCGCCCTGTTCAGTGGCTTCTATGCCGTGCTGGCCGCCGTGAACGGTAAGTTCGAGCTGGCGGCCATTGCCATTTTTGTAGCGATGATTCTGGACGGTCTGGATGGCCGGGTGGCCCGTATGACCAACACCCAGACCGCCTTTGGGGCCGAGTATGACAGCCTCTCCGATATGGTGGCATTTGGTCTGGCACCTGCTCTGGTCATGTATGTCTGGGCCCTGAAGGGTCTGGGTAAGTTTGGCTGGTTGGCTGCATTCATCTATACCGCTGCCGCCGCCTTGAGGCTGGCCCGGTTCAACACCCAGGTGGGGATTGCCGACAAACGCTATTTTCAGGGGTTGCCCAGCCCTGCGGCCGCAGCGATTATCGCTGCCTGTGTCTGGGGCGCCGTTGAATACGGGGTTGAAAAGGATGGCATAGCCTGGCTGGCTGGAATCATGACCGCTACCGTGGGACTACTGATGGTGAGTAACTTCCGCTATCACAGCTTCAAGGAGCTGGATATCCGCGGTAAGGTGCCGTTCTTTGTCCTGGTGGTCATAATGCTGGTGTTTGCCATCATTCTGTGGGAACCACCCCTCATCATGTTCCTGGTATTCATCGGTTATGCGGTGTCAGGGCCGGTACTAACCCTGATCTACCTGCGCCAGCGCAGGGAGGAGCGTAAACGGGGTCAGATGTCTGAGGGCCACAGGGATAAGAGTGATAAATCCTGAGGGTTGACCGCAAGGCCTGTCTTGGCAAGAGCTGAACCATGGGTTATATTCTGGACATGACATCTTTCGACGCACCAAGCTTCACCCCCATGGCTGCCACCCGGCAGGCTGCGTCTGTTTGCCTACCTCTATATGCGCTACGACTGCTGCCCTGATGGGCAAATTACACAGTTGCCCTGGCGAGGGCCCGTAGCACGCACACACAATAGATTTCCAAGAATTACTGTACCATCCTCAACCCACACCCCTGCAGGATGGATATGGAGTGAAGCATGAGCAATAAAGATAGTTTGATCATATTTGATACCACCCTCCGGGATGGTGAGCAGAGTCCTGGTGCATCCATGACCAAGGATGAGAAGATCCGTATCGCCAAGGCGTTGGAGAAGATGCGGGTGGATGTAATCGAGGCCGGGTTTCCCATCGCCAGCCCGGGTGACTTTGAGTCGGTACAGGCCGTGGCACGGACCATCACTGATAGTACCGTCTGTGGCCTGGCTCGAGCCCTGGATCGGGATATAGACCGTGCGGGAGAGGCGCTCAAGGATGCCAATTCCGGCCGCATTCACACCTTCATTGCCACCTCACCGATCCATATGGAGCAGAAGCTGCGTATGTCGCCTGATCAGGTGATGGAGCAGGCGGTGAAGGCGGTGAAGCGTGCCCGCAGGTATACCGATAACGTGGAGTTTTCGGCCGAGGATGCCGGTCGTTCCGAGATCGATTTTCTCTGTCGCATTGTGGAGGCGGCGATCAAGGCGGGCGCCAACACCATAAATATCCCGGATACCGTGGGGTACAACGTACCATGGCAGTTTGGTAATACCGTAAGTGAGATCATTGAGCGGGTGCCAAACTCAGACCAGGCCATCTTCTCCGTGCACTGTCACAACGACCTCGGACTGGCCACATCCAACTCCCTGTCTGCGGTGTTGAATGGTGCGCGCCAGGTGGAATGCACCATCAACGGGCTGGGCGAGCGTGCCGGTAACGCCTCTCTGGAAGAGGTGGTGATGACCGTGCGCACCAGGTCCGATATCTTTGAGTGTGATAGCAACCTGGATGCCACCCAGATTGTCACCTGCTCCCGTCTGGTCTCCAATATAACCGGATTTCCGGTGCAGCCAAACAAGGCCGTGGTGGGGGTGAATGCCTTTGCCCATGAGTCTGGCATCCATCAGGATGGTGTACTTAAGAGCCGCGAGACCTACGAGATCATGCGGGCTGAGGATGTGGGTTGGGCCCAGAATCGCATGGTGATGGGCAAGCACTCCGGGCGCAGCGCCTTCCGTGCCCGGTTGGAGGAGTTGGGCATTGAGTTCAGTTCCGAAGAGGAACTGAATGATGCCTTTCGCCGCTTCAAGGATCTGGCCGACAAGAAGCATGAGATCTTCGACGAGGATCTGCAGGCCCTGGTTACCGATGTCTCCATCCGGGCAGAAAACGAGTTGGTAAATCTTATCTCCATGAAGGTATGCTCCGAGACCGGTGAAACACCAACCGCCAAGATTGTACTGACAGTGGATGGGGAAGAGATTGCCGGAGAGTCCACAGGTGGCGGGCCTGTAGATGCCACCTTCCGGGCCATAGAGTCCCTGGTGGAAACCGGAAGTGAGTTGCAGCTCTACTCGGTAAATGCCATTACCAGTGGCACCGATGCCCAGGGTGAGGTAACCGTGCGGCTGGAGAAGGGTGGGCGTATCGTCAATGGCCAGGGTGCTGATACCGATATTGTTATTGCATCCGCCAAGGCGTACATCAACGCCTGCAACCTGATCATGCATGGTAGCAAACGGGCGCACCCGCAGAGTGGCGGCGTTTAATTGCCAGGAGGCCAGGGTGGATGAATCTGTAAGGCAGCAATATCTGGAAGCCATGGGTATACAAAGCTGGGTTGCTCGCGACCCAGTGCCAGATGCTGCTACCACAACGGTAGACACAGTCTCACCCGCAGAGTTGCCGGTGGAGCAGTTGGTGCCGCAGGAACAGCTGTCGGCACCAACGGTTCAAGCCGCTACCCAGCAGGGTGATATAGCGGGTCTTGACTGGCCCGCGTTACAGGCAAGGGTGGAGGCATGTCGGGCCTGCAGCCTGCACCAGACCAGCACCCAGACCGTGTTTGGGACAGGCAACCAGAGTGCTGATCTGCTGATCATCGGTGAGGCGCCAGGTGAGGATGAGGACCGCCAGGGTGAACCATTTATGGGCACTGCTGGGCAGCTGTTGAATGCCATGCTCAAGGCCATAGGCTTGAATCGTAGCCAGGTATTTATTACCAATATCCTCAAGTGTAGTCCCCCTGAAAACCGTGATCCGCACGTGGATGAGGTCCGCAGCTGTGAGCCATTTCTGCAGCGGCAGATTGAACTGGTGAGGCCGAAGGTGATTCTGGCGATGGGCCGGGTAGCGTCGCAAAATCTGCTTAAGACCGATGTGGCTGTAGGCGGTCTGCGTGGTAGTGAGCATCTCCTGAGAGGCGGCAATATACCGGTAGTGGTTACATACCATCCGGCCTATCTGCTGCGATCCCCGGACCAAAAGGGCAAGGCGTGGCAGGACCTGCTGCGGACCAAACGCCTGTTATAGCAGCCTCTTGAACCAATACTATCCTGAATTATGAGTACGCTTCTGAAAGACCCGCTTCTCCATATCCAACCCATGCATGTGGATGATCTGGATGCGGTGATGGAGATAGAGTTGCGGGCCTATGAGTTTCCCTGGACCGAAGGCAACTTCCGCGACTGTATCCGCAGCAACTACTACTGTTGCGTCTACCGCCAGGGTGAACAGTATGTGGGTTATGCAGTGATGTCGATCACTGTCGGTGAGGCGCAGATCCTGAATATCTGTATAGATCCGATTTTGCAGGGAGAGGGACTGGGGCGCAGGCTACTTAACAATCTCATTACAGCTGCTGCTAAGGAGGGGGCAGATACAGTTTTCCTGGAGGTGCGCTCATCCAACCGGGCCGCCTATGCCCTATACGACTCTGTCGGGTTTAATGAGATTGGTCTGCGCCAGGACTACTATCCAGCCAAGAAGGGACGGGAAGATGCCATGGTGTTGGCCCTGAATCTTGGATAAAATTGCGAATATTCCAATACTCACTGGCCTTCATGCAACACGCGGGTTATTTAGTAGGCCCGGATAACGCAGGTTCCGGGCATGAGCTTGCCGGGAACGTAAGCCTATCCCCGGCTGCTTTTGTTGCAATGGGTGAATATTGACAAATGTGGTAGTATGCACCGCATCCCATAACACTAATAAGCAACCATACGATTCCATGAAAAACAGCCTGCCTATCCTTGTAATGCTCTCAATGTTAGCCCTATCCCAGGGCGTGATGGCTACCGACTTTACTATCAATACAGATGTTACTACCACCAACGGCGGCAATACTCTGGATGGTATGACTCTCTGACCATCACTGGGTCTGGCTCGATCAAACCAGGTGCTGGTGTCCCAGCAGTAGACGCAACCGGCGATAACAACACGGTTACAAATTTCGGCTCTATCAGTGTTGCGGATGAGGATGCAGTTGAGGTTGTAGACAACGGCGTGGTAACCAATACCGGCTCCATCGCTGCTGTTGGTTATAAAGCCAACGGGATTGTTGCAGATCACTACAACACAATAACCAACTCCGGCTCTATCACTACCTCGGGCGAAAAAGCCCATGCGATTGATGTCCAGGAATACAATTATATTCTCAATACCGGGTCGCTCAGCACCACGGGCGAGGGTGCCGATGGGATTCATACCTGGGATAACAGTACAGTTATCAATACGGGTGCGATTAGTACCTTAGACCAAGATAGTGTCGGGATTGCTGTCGAAGACGATAGCAGAGTAACCAATAATGGCTCTATCAGTACCGAAGGCAGTGATGGTTACGGTATTCAGGCTGATGGCAGCAACAACACTATCATCAACAACGGTTCGATCAGTACCATGGGTAATGATGGCTATGGCATCTATCTCGATGGCGCTAATAACAAGGCGACTAACACAGGGATAATCACAACTTCTGGTGAAGACGCTGAGGCAGTTTATTTCGACGGTGATAATAATACCATTTTCAATACAGGCATAATCAGGGCAACAGGCAAAAAGGCAGATGGTATTGCGGCATCTGGCAGTAACAGCACAATCAATAATGCAGGACTTATTTCAGCAACTGGTACAGGCATAATCTATGCTGTTTCAATGCGGGATAACAGCACCTTAAATCTGCTCTGGTTCGCGAATCATTGGCCCAATTGATCTGGATGAAGCTGGTGTCGATGGAAATGATACGGTTAATATCTACGGCGGTAGCCCTTCGGCACAAATGACACTGACCGGCGCAGATACCATCAATTTTTTTGGCGCCGGTATCATCAATGGCGAAACAGTTACAACTGTCGATGCTACTGCCCCCACCGCGCAAGGTATTGCATCAGCAAACCTCAGCAACTCGGTTCACGGCACAGTCAACCAGCGCATGGCCTATAAACCGCAACTGCAACCTCTTCAGGTTGCATCCCTCGTCTCAGCCCCAGGCATGCTATACCAGGAGCGCAAACCAGTCGCTTGGGTGCAGGCCTTCGGTGGCCAGCGTGACTATGAAGCCAATGGCAGCGTCATGGCCTATGACCATGCACGCTACGGTTTCAATGTCGGTTATGAGTGGGACGCAGAAGAGAGACGCGTTGGAGTGATGGCAGGCTTCGCCCATTCAGATATCGAGTCAGAGATCACCTCCTTTGATACCGAGTCTGATAACTTCTTTGTGGGTGGCTATGGCCACTTCAACCTGGGTTCGGTCAATCTTACTGCCTCTTTGATCGGTGGTTACAGCGACTACGACAACAAGCGCTATGTGTTTGATAACATTAATGGCCTGGAGAAGGCCAGTGCAGATTTCGATGGCTACTTCCTCAGCCCATCCGTAACCTTCAGCGCCGGTTACATGCTCGGTAGTGGGTTAGAGCTGCGTCCATCTGTCAACCTCACCTACAACGCAGCCTGGATGGATGATTATACCGAATCCGGCACCACATCCTCCAACCTGAAAATAGATGACCGTACCGCACGTACCCTCTCCACCCGTCTGCAACTGGCTCTGGCCAAGCAACCCAATGCCAATAGTGAGGTTGAGTTTCGTGTTGGCTTGGCTACCCGCCACAGCGACGATGACAACACCCATGCCAACCTTGCTGGCAGCACCTTCACCTACTCCAACGTGGGTGATGATGATGTTGTTGGGGGCTATGCCGGAATCAACTATCGTGTTGCCACCAAGGAGAACCTGAGCCTGGTGATGGATATCGAGGCCGGTGCCTCTGCCGATGAGAGCTATTACGGTGGGCAGTTGTCCCTAGCGTATAAGTATTAATTTAGCTTGCCGATCCTTGGTATTCAGTAGGCCTGGATAACACAGGTTCCGGGCGTGAATCTGCCGGGAATACGAGCACATCCCGGCTTACTTCTAATGGCGTGTTCTTGAGCTGGTTTTTTGTACTGACAATCGTTTTAATGTCTTCAGAGCCTCATGCAGTTGCTGGTCCTTAATGTCATGTTGTGGCATTTCTACTTCCAGTTGCGCTGACTCGATATCAGGCTTGATCCCCACTCCCTGAATCGATCTGCCAGACGGCGTGAAATAGTGTGCCGTTGTAAGTTTGACTGCAGCACTGTTGGTGATTGGAAAGATAGTCTGCACAGAGCCCTTGCCATAGGTGGTGCTACCCATGATCAGGGCGCGCTTGTGCTCCTGGAGTGCCCCGGCCACGATCTCCGAGGCGGATGCTGAGCCCCCGTTCACCAATATGACCATAGGTGCATCATGCAGAATAGCATCAGGTTTGGCGTTATAGGATGCCCTGGATTTAACACTGTTTCCCGCGGTGGAAACAATTCTGCCTTGTGTAAGAAAGGCGTCACTGACGGCCACTGCCCCAGCTAGAACCCCGCCTGGATTGTTGCGCAGGTCTAGGATTAGTCCATGCAAAGCGCCTCTTGTTTTACTTGTGAGTTTGTCTACGGCCCTCTTCATATCTTTGGCCGTGCGCAACTGAAAGTTGGGGATTCGAATATAGCCAAAACCATGCTCAAGCAATCGGCTGTTTACCTTGGTAGTACTTAAGACTGCCCTGGTTATTTTTTTTATTATGGGGCCGTTTACACTCTGGCGAGTAATGGTGAGGGTGATGTTGGTTCCGGGCCTACCATGCATGAGTTTTCTTATCTTGGAGAGTTCCATACCCTTAACCGGTTGGTTATCCAGGCGCACAATCATATCACCGGCCATGACCCCAGCTTTTTGTGCCGGTGTGTTATCCAAAGGCGCTACGACCTTAACCGCACCTTGATCCAACTCTACCTCAATCCCCAGTCTGCCTATATTGCTACTGGTCCCAGAGCGCAGATATTTGTACTCCTTGGCATCAAGGTAAGATGAGTGTGAATCCAGTCTGGACAGCATCCCCTGAATTGCATGCTGCATCAGTGCGCCATCCTCTAGCGGTTTTGTAGAATCGTTCTTGATGCGGTGAAGGATCTCGCTGAAGGCGTGCAGATCACCCTTATGCCTGCCGGGTTTGTTACCAGCCCCCGTTTGTGGAATTCTGTAGTTATCTGGATTTAGAAGAGATGAGTCTGGATCAAGACCGGATAATACTCCCTGAATTGCGTGCTTAAACAGCACCCTATCCTCTATCGGTGCCACATAGTTGTCCTTGATAAGGTCAAAGACGTCGGTGAAGGTGCTAAACCCGCTGTCTGGTGTGGTCGCGGAGAGTGGTTGTTCGTCGGTTGTGGTGTGTGTCGGCACACACCCATACTGGAGCCAAATGCACAACATCAGCACACTTGCTGGCAAAGATAATCCATGCCTGAAACTCATATCACCCCGCCTCTGTGAGGATGTCTTGTTAACAGCGGTTTCAACTATAAGATATTGTGGCAACTCTTTCTAACTGTACTGTTGTGCTGGATCTCATAACTGTGCTGCAGAGATTGGCCGGTAACAATGGTCCTGTCCCTTACCCGCCTACTACCTGGAACATGTGATGGTGGTGCTGTCAGAGCCAAAGCAGGGCGGCATTGATTCATAGATTATGTATAATACCTCGCTTTCCATTGCGATAATCCCCTTATGTCTGAGCTGCTTGAACAACTGAATCGCCGTCGTACCTTTGCGATTATCTCTCACCCGGATGCAGGTAAGACTACCCTGACTGAAAAGCTATTGCTGTTTGGAGGTGCCATTCAGTTGGCGGGTACGGTGAAGGGGCGCAAGGCAGCGCGCCATGCCACCTCGGACTGGATGGAGTTGGAGAAACAGCGCGGTATCTCTGTGACCTCTTCGGTGATGCAGTTTCCGTACAACGATGCGGTGGTGAATCTGCTGGATACCCCGGGCCATGAGGATTTCTCTGAGGATACCTACCGCACCCTGACCGCGGTGGATTCGGCTCTGATGGTGATCGATATCGCCAAGGGTGTTGAGTCACGCACCATCAAGCTGATGGATGTATGCCGCCTGCGCACTACACCCATTATTACCTTTATCAACAAGATGGACCGGGAAGGCCGGGACCCGATGGAGATCGTAGATGAGGTTGAATCCGTACTCAAGATCAAGTGCGCACCACTGACTTGGCCCATCGGCATGGGCAAGCGTTTCAAGGGGGTGTTTGATCTGCGCAGTAACACCACCCATCTGTTCAATGCCACCCATGGCGGCAAGATCCAGGAAGGGGAGTTGATTGAGGGTCTGGATAATCCACGACTGGATGAGGTGATCGGTGATCAGGCGGATGAGCTGCGGGAAGAGATTGAGCTGGTGCTGGGCGCGAGCCATGAGTGGGATCAGGAGGCCTACAACAAGGGTGAACTGACCCCGGTGTTCTTTGGTTCCGCCATCAATAACTTCGGGGTCAAAGAGCTGTTGGATGCCTTTGTTGAGTATGCACCTACCCCGATTCCACGGGAGACGGTACAGCGTAAGGTGGATTCATCTGAGGCTAAATTTACCGGTTTCGTGTTCAAGATCCAGGCCAACATGGACCCGGCTCACCGGGACCGTATCGCCTTCCTTCGGGTCTGTTCCGGCTCATACAAAAAGGGTATGAAGATGCGTCACGTGCGTATCGGTAAGACGGTGCAGGTGAGTAATGCCATTACCTTCCAGGCCGATGAGCGCAAACATGTGGATGAGGCCTGGCCGGGAGATATCATCGGTCTGCATAATCACGGCACTATCAAGATCGGGGATACCTTTACCGAGGGTGAAGAGCTGAAGTATGAGGGTGTCCCGTACTTTGCTCCGGAGCTGTTTCGGCGGGTGGTGTTGAAGGACCCGCTGCGCCTGAAGGCGTTGCAGAAGGGTGTGGTCCAGCTATGTGAGGAGGGTGCCACCCAGGTGTACCGCCCCATGCGCAATAACGACATCATCCTGGGCGCGGTAGGTGTGCTGCAGTTCGATGTGGCGGCCCACCGGCTGAAGGATGAGTATGGGGTGGAGGCGATTGTAGAGGCCATCAACGTGGCCACTGCACGCTGGGTGGAGTGTGATGATCCCAAGATGTTGCAGCAGTTCCGCACCAAGGCCCACGACAATTTGGCTATAGATGGTGATGATCAGCTGGTGTACCTGGCGCCAACCCGGGTCAACCTGGATCTGACCATGGAGCGCTGGCCGGATATCCGATTCCTGGCCATACGCGAGCTCTAGTGGGTTATGCGGTAGGTAAGGTAATGCACAGCCAGTCCTAACCTGGTTTCCGGTGTCTATTTATCCCCCTGTGATGGGTACCATCGGCATCTCTTTGGGTGAGTTTCGGTTCGTCGAGAGTTATTGTCAAAAGTGGTGTTTAGCCAGTTGAATCAAGCGGCGACCTGATTGTTTGCTATCACCTCAATACCATCTTTAAATTTGATCCCAGTAATTACTTTACCAAGGTAACTGAAACCGCGTAATTTTCTCCATT
>JAAGZL010000299.1 GCA_024206335.1 Gammaproteobacteria bacterium | reverse complement strand
CTCCTCAACAAAACAAAAAGCACAGGTAGCAGGTTTCTTGTTACTAGAGGATTAAAAACTAATGAAGTGTCTGTAATTGATACATACAAAGATGATGGCAATGACAAGTTCTCATTGATGGGGGGATTAATCACTAGAGATAATCTACATTCTATATCAAGGTCGATTCATGTAATACAGAGTTGTTGAGAGATCATGCTTAGTTGGGGTTAATTCTGTCATGCATAAAGTGCATATGCGTAGTAAGAGCAAACACTACACCACATGCATATGAGAGATTGGCCATGCAATGGCACGGTTTCATGCCTTTCTTGGGTAGTGACGTATAGGGTGCTTCTCAGTTCCTCTTGGAGATTCAAATAGATGGTATTGAAGATAAAGCTAAGATACAATAAATTTGTTATCTCTAGCTAGAAATGAATGGTCTACAACCAGCCAGTAGCAACAGTGCCATCACACAAGTGTGTATGAAAGGTGTTATTAAATGCTGTACCTATAGGGTTTGGTCATATCATGCTAGCAAGGATAAATCAAAGTGTCTTTACCACTTCCCCTGCCAAAGACTATAGATTACTCATTTGGTTGTAAGATGTCGTTGCACTGACAATGGTAACGTTAATGGCAGTGCAGTGGTGCACTCTAACTTTGCACATGAAGGATGTCCCCTTAAACTCTTGTGCAACTGATGCAATGACTGTACCTCCAGTTGAGATATGATGATTTCTTCCCAACATCAGGTTAATACCAGCCTGGTAAGATTATGAGTATCAGCCAACCTGTACAAGCAAATTGCACACCACCCCCCACTCTTCTGCTTCTTTAGGTGCATGAAGGGCATGGTCCTACAGATGGGATCCAATGTCATGGTTGGCGTGAGTATTGAGGCAACTGACTATGAGGACGTACACTTTCAGGAATGATCTGCTATAAAAGAAGCTGGTGTAATAGTTTTGGAGACCAAACACATGTGTAGAGCCCACATATTGTACTTGGCGCTGAGTTCGCCGCTCTCAATTATCTATTTATGCAACCAGGTTCTAATATATGCGATGGTACAGTTCTAGGCACAATTTCCACAATTTGCGAGGCCACGACAGTTTCCCCTTGACGTCCAATAAACTTCCAAGGCAAGATTGCAGCAGGGCACCAGGCGTATGATGCTGCAAGATATCCGTAGCTGACAACGCTGAAAAACCCATACCTATCTGCAGCTCAGGGCGCTCCTCGTTAAAGGCACGTAAATAGGCAACAATGCGAACAGCCTTGAGAGAGTCTCCGCCACTTTCAATAAAGTCGCTAGCCATTCCCATACCCTCACTCTGGAGTTCCTTCCGATAGATTGCGAGGACCGCTTCTTCCAGTGGAGAATTAGGAACCATATGTTCTTCATGAGAGTTATAGATGCCACCACTTATGTATGCTGCTTTGCTCTCAACCAGGAGACTCAAAAGGGTATGATGATCAGCTTTGCCAGACAATGTGGTTGGTATAGAGTCCATTGAAAGTACCACAGAAGGGACCATGTAATGTGGCAGCACCTTGGAAACACCAGTCTTAACAGCAGACCCATCTACCCTCCCAGGTGTCACAAAGGCCACCAGGTTCTGTTTATGCACCAACACCACAGCCCGGGTAATATACGAGTTCACGGATCGCAGAGCCATCTCAACCTCACCCAGTTCCACACGTTGGCCCCTGATTTTGACTTGCCCATCATTCCGCCCAATAAAGAAAATGGACCCATCGAAAAGTAGTTTGACCAGGTCTCCTGTTTTGTAGATGCGGCTTCCATCATCAGAGCTGAAAGGGTTTTTAAGGAAGGCTTTGCGTGTAAGGCTAGGACGGTCGAGGTAGCCCCTCCCCACACCTTCACCTCCAATGTAGAGTTCACCCATCACACCTACTGGCAATGGCTGCAAGTGTGTATCAAGCACGTAGTAGGTAACATTAGGGAATGGGAGCCCGATGATGCTGGAAGATGCATGATTTGTACTGTCATCAAACTTCATTGCAGTGCAAGCAACAGTAGTTTCCGTGGGCCCATACGCAATCACAAAGTGCTTGACTGTGTCCCTCCACTTTTCCAATTGGTGCTGCAGCACGCGCTCTCCACCAAGATCAATGCACACCACTGAGGGGAGGTCACAGTTGATAACAAGCTCAAAGAGTGATGGAGGCTCGTAGAGATGTGTGATCTGTGATATATGAAGTGTTAAATGACAGAGTGTGCCCTGCAATGAGTGTGGAATATGACTTAAATGACAAGCAAGTCAACTCACCTTCATTGTGTTGATGAGTAGCTCCAGTTTATCCAACAATG
>JAAGZL010000298.1 GCA_024206335.1 Gammaproteobacteria bacterium | reverse complement strand
TACCAGGGTGATGTCAATATCACCAGTGCGACTGCCATCAGCATAAGCGCCACCATGGCCGAGCTGGGCGTAGGCATAACTACCAGCGCCCGCTTTAAAGTTCAGGTCATTGGCGCTGCTGATAGTGATTGCATCACTGTGATCGCCAACAGCATAAGCGCCACCATGGCCGAGCTGGGCGTAGGCATAATCACCAGCACCCGCAAAGTTCAGATCATTGGCGCTGCTGATAATGATATCACCACGGTGACGGCTATAGCCATCAACAATATAACCACCATGGCCGAGCTGGGCGTAGGCATAGATAGCACCCGCAGTAAAGTTCAGATCATTGGCGCTGATGATGGTGATTGCACCACTGTGATCGCCATTATCAACATAAGAGCCACCATGGCCGAGATGGGCGTAGGCAGAATTACCAGCGCCCGCTTTAAAGTTCAGGTCATTGGCGCTGCTGATGGTGATTGCACCTCCGTGACTGCCCTCAGCGAGATTTCCACCATGGCCGAGCTGGGCGTAGGTATCTGTGCCAGTGCCCGCTTCAAAGGTCAGATCATTGGCGCTGCTGATGGTGATTGCACCAGTGTGATCGCCATCAGCGCTATCTCCACCATGGCCGAGCTGGGCGTAGGTATCTGTGCCAGCGCCCGCTTCAAAGGTCAGATCATTGGCGCTGCTGATGGTGATTACACCACTGTGATCGCCACTAGCGCCAGCTCCACCATGGCCGAGCTGGGCGTAGGCATAATCATCAGCACCCGCAGTAAAGGTCAGATCATTGGCGCTGCTGATGGTGATATCACCTCCGTGACTGCCATTAGCGTTAAGTCCACCATGGCCGAGCTGGGCGTAGGCATCAGCACCATCACCTGCTTTAAAGGTCAGGTCATTGGCGCTGCTGATGGTGATATCACCTCCGTGACTGCCATTTGCGTTAAGTCCACCATGGCCGAGCTGGGCGTAGGCACCACTACCAGCGCCCGCTTCAAAGTTCAGGTCATAGGCACTGCTGATGGTGATTGCACCACTGTGAGGAGCGCCCTTAGCATAAGCACCACCATGGCCGAGCTGGGCGTAGGCATAGGCGCCATCACCTGCTTTAAAGTTCAGATTATTTCCGGCTGTTATATCTATAGCGGCATCGACAGCAGCTTCGACAGTACTATCAGACACCATATCAGCTCCAACATGCCCTATCTGGGCGTAGTTGAAGTCAGCAGCACCTGCCTCTGCAGTGATGTCATTAACCACATGGACGAGTATGTCGCCACCTACCTCATAAGTGTTGCCTGCATTTGATTTTTGAAAACCTAACTGTGCAAATTGCCCTGTGGCACTGCTCCCTGCAGTGAGGTTAAGGTCATAAGCAAAGGCATTGGTTGTGCCACTGCGGCTGCCGACGGCTATGCCGCTGGTTTGGGTACCATC
>JAAGZL010000297.1 GCA_024206335.1 Gammaproteobacteria bacterium | reverse complement strand
TGGGTTCTCTTGTTAACTCGACGAGCATACGTGAAACGGACACCTGGTGATGACAGTAGGTTTGCCTATTATGGCATTGTAATGTGTTGTGTTTTTTTTTGCATGCAAATAATAAGGTGGTGGGCCATCCATGGCGGCACTGCAATACCAGGACAACCCGTGTCCGGGGTGAAGCAAGCTTCAGACCCACGGACCAATTCCAAAAATCAGTTTAATATTTGAGCACCCTTGGGTGCATATCAGATATTAAGCTGATAAGAACAGATACTACACTTGATCTTAGCCAAAAGGCCGAGAAGCGATAATGAGCAAGTCATTGCTACAGGCCGCGTCTCTACACGTGTTGCAATCACACGTGGGTGACACGACACGGAATGTTCAGTCCGTGTGCAATGCGTGGCTGAGTCGGTGGAAAAAAACTAAGGCGGCTGGCACTGCAAAAATTGAAGCCTACAACACCAGGTGTTCCCAGGCGGTCACCCATCCAGGTACTGACCTGGCCCGACCATGCTTGACTGCGGTGATCAGACGAGAACCGGTATATTCATGGTGGTATGGTCGTAGGCGAAAGCTAGAAGGCTTAACGTGCATTACACTACAGGCCATTCACTGAAAGCATCGCCGCAACCAGCCAGCCGACACGTGCGTGCAAGGCGTTGCTGTTTCCCCGCTCTCTCAATCAAGGGCTGCTGCATGTTATCATCTGTGCATGTTGTATACTTGGATATTACAATCTAGCTTCCACTGATGCTAACCTAAATGGAATATGTAACTACCACTAAAATGCAATGAAGATGCTCCGACAAATCGTTGCTTTCATTTCAACAGAAGACATTAGCTGAGATGCGCAGGATTGTTTCCAGTGTTGCACAGGTGCAACAGTGCTGTGTAGGCGATGCGTCCGTTGCTGTTGAGAGGGTGAGGTAGAGACTAAGCAGGTGTGGCACGCCTTGAAGCCCGGCTTGCTCTTTCACTGTGCCATGCCGGATGGGCTGCCGGTTGCTGCTGTGCAGTTATGGGAAATGTCGGTGTTAAGTTCACGCATGTAGCTTGTGGAATATAGAAAGCGGACGACTGTTGGAGACAAAGGTGCTGTGTAGGGACGTGGAGAATTGTTGTTGAAGAGATGCTCTGTTTCTGGTGAGTGATGGATGGTGTGCAGATGAAGCAGATGATGATGCAGTTCTTGACATTAGTACTCTAAGAAGGGGACTAGCGCGAACGCAGGTCCCCACTACCAGAAATTGTACGGTCGAGTTACCAACGTTTGCGGTAATCGCAGGGGTCAGCCAAACCGAACTGCAATGGAAAGGCCTCGCCCTGAAAGAAACTCCTTGTTGATCAAGTTTTCTTTCCCGTCAGGTAAGTATGAAGTTCTTTTTTCGCCGACCAAAGCCGCCCGACCGAAAAGGCATCTCAGTTCAGATGTGGGACGGTGGGAGCAGACCACATGTGAACCAGGCTGGCACTGATTAGATGTTGCGAGAGGTAGGGCAGCCTGGCTCCTTTGGAGAAAGCAAAAAAACTAGGGCGAAACATCATGGTGAAGAGTGAGTGGACATGCTGCTAGAGAATGACTGAAATAAGGGAATTGGAGATGAACATTGCAAACAGTCGTATCTACTTACGTGAACTGATTGATACTGTTCGACTTGGGTTCTCTTGTTAACTCGACGAGCATACGTGAAACGGACACCTGGTGATGACAGTAGGTTTGCCTATTATGGCATTGTAATGTGTTGTGTTTTTTTTTGCATGCAAATAATAAGGTGGTGGGCCATCCATGGCGGCACT
>JAAGZL010000296.1 GCA_024206335.1 Gammaproteobacteria bacterium | reverse complement strand
CAGGAATACCGAGGCTTGCGTAGTCAACCGCCTCATCACTTCACCTCTTGAGGTGGTGACCATCTGGGAAATCGTGCACCGCGCAACGCCTGGGTCAGTTGGTGCAGTTGATGACTCTGCAGGTCAAGTGTGTATAGCTGGACAAGACCACTACGGGTTGATTCAAATACAACCTCCTTCCCGCCTGCCGACCAGACAGGATTGGCGTCAAGCGCCTCGTGGTCGGTGAGCCGCTCGGTTCTGGCATCGGGATGGCGTAACCAGATGTCGTAGTGCCCTCCACGCTTGCTGGAAAACAATAATCGTCCATCGGTAGCTACAGCCGGGTCAAAGTGATAACGCTGTCCCTGGGTGAGCTGCCTTTGGTCACCCGTTTCCAGCTCAAGTGCCCAGATGTCGTGCACCTGATCGAACTTGCCCGAGGTGAAGTAGAGGGTTTTGCCATTTGGACTCCATCTGGGCTGGCCCTGGAACCAGGACATGTTGGTAAGCTTACGTTGACTACTACCATCACTGGCCATCAACCAGATATCATTATTGCTCTTCCTGCCGGTCAAACGTAAGGAAAAAGCGATCTGGCTGCCATCGGGTGAAAGGGCTCCATCGCTAAAACCGGCGAACTCCGGAGCAACCTCAATCACACGCTCCGTTCCATCGGCGAGGCTCAGCACTGCCAGCTCTCCCTGGCCACCGTTAAGCAATAGCTGTTTG
>JAAGZL010000295.1 GCA_024206335.1 Gammaproteobacteria bacterium | reverse complement strand
GGTCTCTCTTTGACCGACTCCAGCAGCTCGGCATAATCCTTGGCCCCTGGCTCCTTGCCACCGGGCAGGAATAGCCCCAACTCGGCCAGGAACTCACGCAGATTGGTCAGCTTATCCTCAGGTGGACCCTCATGGTTTCGATAGAGGGCCGGGATCTTTTTACCCAGAAGAAAGCGGGCCGTAGCCACATTGGCCAGCAGCATGCACTCTTCAATCAGCCTATGGGCATCATTTCTGTGCACTGGCACTATCCGCTCCACCTTCAATTCACTGTCAAACAGAATTCGGGTTTCGGTGGTATCAAAATCTATGGCGCCACGCCCGCTGCGGGCACGGTGCAATACTTGATACAGGGCGTACAGCTGGTGCAGATCCGGCAGCAGATCGGCGTACTGCTGACAGAGATCCCCATCTCCATCAATCAGCATGGCCGCCACCTGATCATAGGTGAGACGGGCATGGGAACGCATCACGCCCTGAAAGAAGCGCGAACTCTCCACCTCGCCCGCTTGGTTAATAAACAGCTCACAGCACATGCAGAGCCGGTCCACATCCGGGTTCAAAGAACAGAGCCCGTTGGACAGCGCCTCGGGCAGCATGGGGATCACCCGGTCCGGGAAATAGACCGAGTTGCCACGGCTCTCGGCCTCACGATCCAGGGCACTATCCGGCTCTACATAGCTGGACACATCTGCGATACAGACCAGAAGGCGCCAGCCATTTTTGCGCTGTTCACAATACACCGCATCATCAAAATCCCTGGCATCCGCCCCATCGATGGTAACCAGCGGCAGTTGGCGCAGATCCTCACGCCCCTGCTTGGCAGACTCCTCCACCTCTGCCGACAATCCGCCAACCTCCTGCTCGACCTCTTCTGGCCAGTCCACCGGTAGTTCATGGCTGCGGATGGCAAGTTCTATCTCCATACCCGGGGCCATGTGCTCACCCATGACCTCGATAATCCGTCCCACTGGTTGAGTACGCTTGGTGGGCTGCTCAATAATCTCCGCCACCACAATCTGGCCATGACTGGCCCCATGCCATTCCGCCTCAGGAACCACAATCTCCTGATGCAGACGCTTGTTATCTGGCTGCACAAAACCCAGCCCAGTCTCAATATACAGCCTGCCCACAACCTTGTGATTCGCCCGTTCCAGTACTTCAACCAGCGCCCCTTCCCTGCGCCCCCTACGATCCACGCCCACCACCCGCACCACAGCACGGTCGCCATGCAATACAGTGCGCATCTGACGGGGAGTGAGAAACAGATCATCACCACCCTGATCTGGCTTGAGAAAACCAAAGCCATCGGGATGGGCAATAATACGTCCCGCTATCAGATCGCGTTCATTAACCAGACAAAAGGCGCCACGTCGATTACGTACCAGCTGGCCATCCCGCTCCATGGCATTCAGGCGTCTGCGTAGTGCCTCCTGGTCCTCCTCAGACTCTAGCGCCAGCTGCTCGGCCAGCTCATTGCGCCACATGGGGGCACCCTGCTCCTCCAGATAGGCCATTATGTACTCTCGGCTGGGAATGGGATTTTGGTATTTTTTTGATTCCCGGGCGCGATGTGGATCGGATTCGCGGGAACCTTTCGGGGATGAACCTTTTGTCACAATCGTTAGTCCTTGCTAAACGTCTAATGGGACATTGTACCCCCGATCCATCAACCTGTCCCGGGGCCGTCAAATTATAAAAAAACAAGTGGGACAAGGCACATAAGACAGCCAGTCCCATTGGGCCCCACAGATTTAAAAATGCCAATTATAAGATTTGGATATTCCAATAGCCTGAGAGATTGACAAGCCATGCAGGTAGCGGTAAAGTTCGCCGTCTTGCCAGGTTGTGGTGGTGATTGACCCACAACCAAGCCTTTGCCGAGGTGGTGAAATTGGTAGACACGCTAGCTTCAGGTGCTAGTGGGCTTTGGCCCGTGGAGGTTCAAGTCCTCTCCTCGGCACCACGATTTATAAACCCTTAAGTTTCAATAGCTTAAGGGTTTTTTCGTTCTACACTTTGTATCAGGTCTTTGTATCAGGTCCACGCCTTCTAGCTTCACGGTTAGAGGGCTTTGTACATTGCTCAATTGATTGATTCCACCAAACTCTTAGCGTAAGCAAATGCAACAGTTCTCACCCATTCTCTCGTGACCACAAGTGTCAAAATCATCATATAAATAACCATACACACAACTACTGCCACTTGTATCTCCGAAACTTCTTGGATTGATAAACGAGGAGCAATAATTAAGATTATGGAAGCAATAACCGAATACAAGCAATAGGGCTTAATTCCTAGTAGATTTCTTCTGAACCCATAGTTTATTAACTCTTTGTACACAAGCGGATACTTTTTCATATCCCTAGACCTTGTGCGAAGAAAATCTGACCATGAAGTATAAATGTCATCTGATTCTCCTGGATGCCCCTCTTCCATCTCAGGAGTAGTAGCCTTAATCCCCGACTCCTTTTCAAGGGAATGGTGATATTTTAGCTTGGCTGCTCTGGGCAGCATACTGTCTCGATGTCTTAAAATAACCACTGATGGCATACCGCCCCAAGTTTCATATAACGATGGCTCTAGCCTCTTCCCCCTATCCCTTGCAAGATGTGAAATCAGTTGAAGAATTCCAACAGCAGCAGCTAAAGCAACAAACCCAGAAAGTGTTGAGTATACTTTTGGATAGTTGATCGAAACAGTCACAAGTATAGGAAAGAGGCATATCAGACCAGGGTACAATCTGGCTTTACGCTCATACGGGTCAAAATACTTTCCCATATCAATCATCATCTTCAACTTCTTCATAGAAAGGCAGTGGCTCAGCTTTTGACCAACCCTCCCTTGTAGGTACACCATCACTGTGGAGGCACTTTCCACTACCTTGTGTTGGTATCACTTCACCACCCCTTCTCTTAAAAGCATTAGCAACCCTCTTATTGGGATGCTTTGGCTCCCCCTTTCTTGCTGCCGACACAAACGCTGTGAAGGTAGGCTCTGGGCTAGCCCCCAAAGGAGGACCTACTAGTTGATTAAGCACGGTTGGGCCTATATTCCGTTTGCTGCCATGATGTGGAACTTGAACAAACGAAAAAGACTGCAAATCATAACCAAGTCCAACAATTTCATCCATTGCATTGTTTAAGGCTGGTGTTCCTGCGTCTGCTGTAAACAGTTGTTTCTTTCCATCAAAATCGAAGAAACAAATCACACTAGAGTTGTTCTCACTGGAGGTTGCATCATCTTCTGGGTCAACCAGCATTTCATCATCCCAACTTTCAGCTAACCATTTAACTGCCTTAACCGTAGCTCCCAGAACACCTTGGAGCAATCCACCTGCATCCATTGAATCTTCTGTAACATCAGTTATCGGTCTAAAATTAATAACTTGATCTAGATAGAATTGCCCTGAAGGGCCAACAATTTTTAAATGGGGTATACCATGATCGTCATTTCCGGAAAATGGACTAAAAATAGGAATGTTATTATCGATAGCCTTTTCATAGATAGCGTAGGCGTAAGGGAGTCCTTCTATCAATCGTTTTCTTAGACTCTCTTTTGTTACCCGGCCATCATCGACAACGTCGAAAAAGTAATCAATATAATCCCAAGGACAATGCATTAGGACCATTTTTACTGTCATTTTATCCAAGACAATTGATAGACCAGAAGCATGGTCTTGATCTGGGTGAGTGCAAATCACGAAATCTATTACGTCTGTTTTATAGAATTTCTTAATGTGGTTACAAAGGGCCTCTCCAGAATCTTGTGTACCACCATCGATAACTCCTACATACCACGACTCACCATCTTCTGAATACCTCAAACAAACAGCATCACCTGAATTTGACTC
>JAAGZL010000294.1 GCA_024206335.1 Gammaproteobacteria bacterium | reverse complement strand
GCTTTTCGTACACCTCGGTAAAGGCGTCAACAGCACGGCGCCATGAGGCGAACCACTCTTTTCCACGTTTAGATTACTGTTTTCCTGCCATTGAGCTGTCCAAAATAGTGGCAGCAGGGAAGCTATTGCACGGCGTCGATGTCAGCGCTAGATTAGACACAAAATTGGTTGGCTTGTTTAGGTTTTCGGGTGTATTCGGTATCTCCGTGCCAGATAATCGGCGTGAACTCTTGATTATTGGATCTGGTTATCTGGAAATATAGCTTTTATACTTCTTATACCTGATGTAGACTCCGAGCCCGACGACGCTCGGCCCCTCCGCGAGGATGGCCTCGGCGATGTCGAGGGGGCGCTGCTGGACCGTGAATTCGAGCAGGCGCGTGGCCTCGCTCAGGGGCCCAATGTTGGCGACGAGGTAGCGCAGACCGAAGGCCGCATGGGCGTACTTGGCGTTGAGCGTGGCCAGGACGATCGCGGGCACGGGACGCCACGATACACGCAGCCTGGCGGGTCCCGCGGCGCAACTGGAGGGCTTGCTCGCGCTCGAGCGTCCTCCCGGGCTGCTGACGAAGGCGCTCGACATCGATCATGCGTACATGTAAGATAAAAACCTACATGGGGTTCATCGAACAGGGGACGATTCATCGCTTCAACTCGGTCACCGAGTTGATCGCGCTGTGCCGCACTCAGTTTCCCAGCGCCAAGGCGTCCGCGGCGAACAACAGTGGGGACTTCATCTTGCGAGTTCGTGGCGGCGGCCTTCGCTTCGACAGCCTGATCGTTCACTCGGAGGGCTCGCGCTGTTACTTGGTGATGTTGCCCGAGGTCGTGATCACGGCGGACGCGAGCTGAGTTGTCATGACCTACTCGGACCCGCAGCCGATCTTCCCCATCCACTCCGAGGCAGACTCGCCCAGCTCACCGAGCTGATCCGTGCTCAGCGAGCCTCGCACCTGCTCGACCTCGTGGGCGATCACGCTCGTGAGCCGCGTCAGCTTCTGGCCGCCCTCGCTGGCCTCGAGTGCCTTTCGCCACTCGACCTTGGCGAGCTCGCGGGTGACGTAGGCCGAGGTGATGCGGGCGATGACCAGCTTGTCGTTGAGCGCGGAGCCGGGCTTTCGCTCTTCGAGGGCTTCGATCGCGTCAGTGACCAGCTCGCGCTCAGAGCTGCCGAGCAGCTCGCTGGCCTCGAGCTTGCGCAGGTTGTCGAGGGCGAGCTGTCTCCATGGAATGGAAACCAGCATGGCCAGAGCCACGGCACTCAAGGAAAGCGCAGCTCCCAGACCCCGGCATGAACGCCACCGGCCCGAACAAACCCTACTCTACCGCATTATCGATCGACACTACCCCGAGTTTCTTGCTTGTATGGCTGACCAGGGCAGGCCTTTACCCCTCCATATAAAAAAAGAATTTGATGAGTTCCTGAAATGTGGTCGGCAAAAGCCATTCTCAAATCTTTAAAGGAGCTTTTTCCCAGTAATGCAGAAATTTCGAGTTTAAAGGTTGAACTAGGTAAAAAACAAAGCCAAATCAGTGCCTCAAAAAGTGTTAAAGAAAAGCCGTCGACAATTAACACATATAATGACAAATGGCTAAAAGGTCGCTATTAATAAATTTTATTGACTTGACAGGCGTCTAGGATCGGCTCAATCTTCTTTATAAAATAAACAAAAAACTTCTTGGAAATACTTCTTGATATTATGGAGGAACACGAGAATGAAAATAATACTAATTCGCATTTTCAGTCTGCTGTTCTTCTTGCAGACGACTATTCCACCAGTGTTAGCTGCCGAACAATTAGGACTGCCAGCGCCCGATGTCGAACCTCCAACGATCGTATTTGACCAGTACGATACCGAAATAGAAGCAGGCATCAAAACCTTCACCGCCGCGGTCTCCGACAATATCGGTGTTGCAAATGTCACGCTTTACTACAAAGGCGCGACCGATGTTGCTTTCAGAACCAAGACCATGAAAGAGTCCCCCACGGATCCCAATATTTATACCGTGGAGTTATCATTGGACCCGGTTATCTCCGATAAACTGGAAATCTATATTCGCGCCGACGATGTCTCTGGCAACAGTATCTTCGAAGGCCAGAAATTCTCTCCTCTGACCTTTACCATTGTTCCTGTTTCCGTTCCCGTCGCTGCCGGTGTTGAAGTGAGCCAACCGGTTACCGAACCCGCGGCGCCTGAAGAAGAAGAGGGATTGGCTACATGGCAATGGGTTTTGATAGGCCTGGGGGTCGCCGCGCTGGCTGGTGGCGGTGGCAGTACCTCTGCCCCCCCCCTCCCACTACTGGCACTGTTACGATTACCGGGCCGACGCCATAATAAAACCTGTTTACGAGAGGCGCTATGAATTCAAGAGTAAATATCCTGTGTTGTAATATAGGTCTGTTGTTGCTGCTTCTGACCGGGTGCGGTTCCGAATCGACATCCTCGATGAGCGAGAATACAGTAACCGTCGGTAACGACATGAAATTGGATTTAATAATACCCAACCGCCTGGCCGAGGTGACTGACAATGCAACGGCCTCGTTGACACCAGGAGGTAAAAACACCGATCTGACCATCTCCGGCAATACAGTAGGCGGGAGCATTTTTGGTGTCTCACCCGGTACCTATACTCTGGCAATCATCTACTCTGCCGGCGCAACTACAATTGCTATTGCCACCAAAGATAGTATATCTGTGACGGCTGGGTCAACATCCTTTATTAATGTTCTGGAGTCAGACATATTTACAGATATTGATAACGACAATGACGGTTTTAGCAACCTCGCTGAGGTAAGAATTGGCACGGATACTGATGATGACGCAAATCGGCCTAACGGAGGATCGCCTGCAGTTTCTGCCGGGAACGGATCTTTCACAACGGCAACTACATCCGAGTTTGGATTTAGCATTTATGTTGGTGCAGTAGCAGGAAGCTATAACACAGTCACCAACAACGCTACGGATTATGAAATGACTGCCGGATTTAAAGGATTTGAAAATTAATTACTTAATTTGGAGATTTTATAGTGAACAGATATGCAACTTATCTAATTTGTCTATTGACTATGTTTCCCCTTATATGGGCAAATGCCGCCAATGTCCCCTATATTATAAATTATCAGGGTAGCGTTAAAACAGCAGGCGGAATGCCCTATGACGGTAATGGCTATTTCAAGTTTGCCATTGTCGATCTGGCGGGAACAACAAGCTACTGGTCGAATGATAGTACGAGCGCCGTTGGCAGTGAACCAACCGCTTCAGTAGAAATCGCGGTATCAAACGGTCTTTTTTCAGTCAAGTTGGGGGATTTGTCAATTGTCAACATGACTACGGATTTAAGTGGTACTGTGTTTGACAATAAAGGCACATATATCAGGACCTGGTTCAGTGACGATGACGCCACTTTTTCACAGCTGTCACCCGACCAACAAATTGTAAGTACAGGACATGCAATCCATGCGCAGAGCGCTGAAAATGCTGGCACACTGGATGGACAAGATTCAAGTGAATTTGTGAATGTTGCAGGCGACATTATGACAGGAGATCTTGAGATAGGTTCAATGACTAATAGCAGAGAATTTACAGTCTTTGATAGCGATAATTGCGTAAACTGCAATGGGATAGTTATATCTTCAGGTTCCTTTTCCGACAGAACTACATTAAGCAATGCAAATAGTGATTTTCATATAGGATCAGATGGAGCTATTATATTGAACCCAAGCGGCAACGTTGGGATTAGTGAGATCTTCCCAGCTTTTAAGCTGGAGGTCGGTGGTGGAGACATCAATACTACTGGTGGGGGATATAGGGACGCTGGAACCTGCGTTGCTGGGACGTGTGCATCCGACAAGAGATTGAAAAGAAATATTGAGCCTTTATCTGATTCATTAAACAAAATTACCAAATTAGACCCCGTCACATTTGAATTTAATAGTCCTAAGTTTGGTCCTGGCAAACAGGTCGGGCTTATTGCGCAGGATGTAGAGAAAGTTTTTCCTGACTGGGTTGTTGATAGTGAGGAAGGGCATAAAAGTATTCGCTTTGGATTGCAAACGCAAATGCATCTTATCCAGGCTATCAAAGAACTTAAGGCACAAAATGATTTATTAAAAGAGAGGATTGAAACATTAGAGAATAGGGAATAATTCAGCCAGTCCTGAATTGTTAAATTTCGGTGGGGCGAAAAGGTTCAGGCTTATTTTGATCAAGTGATCAGAGGTATAGGTATAGAAGATATAGACGCCCCACCCTTGCCTGAACAGAGGACTAACATCAATGATGGAACCACTAAGTGGTAGTAGGTCTCGCCCACGAACGATTTGAGGAGACGCGTCTATGAAACAAAATATACTCCACACCGGCCTTGACGTCGATGATACACAATCTCAACGCTCCGCCATGCACCCCACCACCCGCGAAGTCTCGGCCTTCACATGACGACCCCATC
>JAAGZL010000293.1 GCA_024206335.1 Gammaproteobacteria bacterium | reverse complement strand
TTGCCAAGAAAAAAGTAGCCGCCAAAAAGAAGGTCGCTAAGAAAAGAGTTGCCAAGAAAAAAGTAGCCGCCAAAAAGAAGGTCGCTAAGAAAAGAGTTGCCAAGAAAAAAGTAGCCGCCAAAAAGAAGGTCGCTAAGAAAAAGGCAACCTTGAGGCCACGCAAGGTTACACCACGTAAAAAGTCCGCGAAGAAATAGAACCAAGCACATCGGCATAAAAAAGACCCGCTTAATGCGGGTCTTTTTTATGGATAATCTTGCATAATCAATCAGATACACAACCAGCACTAGCAAACAGTTTGTATGCAGGATTAGACGTCTCCTCCTTGCAGGAAAGGCCAAACTGTTTAACAACCGCTGTTATTTCATGTCTGGAATCCTTTTCAACATGAATACCCATCAACACTCTACCGTAGGCGGCCCCATGGTTTCTATAATGGAACAGACTAATATTCCAGCGCCGCCCCATGTGCGCCAGAAACCCAAGCAGGGCCCCTGGACGTTCAGGAAATTCTATTCGATAAACACACTCCTCAACTATTGATGGCGCATGTCCTCCTACCATATAACGGACATGCAGCTTAGCCAGTTCATTCTCCGTCATATCAATTACCGAGTAGCCCTTACACTGAAGCAATTCTATTAGCTCAAACCTCTCTTGATTTCCCCGAGTAAGCTCCACACCAACAAATATATGGGCCTGACCAGGATCACAATATCTATAGTTAAACTCGGTAACGCTACGTTTCCCCAAGGCACGACAAAAGGTCAAGAAACTTCCCGGGCGCTCTGGTATCTTTACCGCAAGCAACGCCTCACGACTCTCACCAAGTTCTGCACGCTCGGCCACATGACGCAGGCGGTCAAAATTTATATTCGCACCACTGGCTATTGCCAACAGATGCTTATCGCTGATACCCCTGTCATTTACATAGCGCTTTAATCCAGCAACCGCCAGAGCTCCGGCCGGCTCTGCAACCGCACGAGTATCATCAAACTGATCCTTTATGGCGGCACAAATCTCGTCAGTGCTGACCAATACCATCTCATCAACAACCTTCTTGGCAATGCGGAAGTTCTCCTTCCCTACCTGCCGGACCGCAACACCATCAGCAAAGATACCCACCTGCTTTAGACGCAAACGCCGATTTGCCTTCAATGCCTGCTCCAGCGACGGGGCATCTTCCGGCTCCACTCCGATTATCTTCACCTCTGGATACACATACTTTACATAGGCACCAACTCCAGCAATAAGGCCACCACCACCCACCGGTACAAATATGGCATGAGGTGGACCAGCATGCTGTCGTAATATTTCTACACCGATGGTGCCCTGCCCGGCAATCACCTCAGGATCATCAAATGGGTGCACAAAAACCATCGCCTTCTTCTCTGCAAGCTCCATGGCATGCTCATAGGCATCATCATAGGAATCCCCGTGCAGAATAGCCTTGCCACCCAAGTCCTGAACAGAACGCACCTTGATCGTAGGTGTGGTCTTAGGCATGACAATAAGCGACTGAATACCAAGCTTACTGGCCGACATAGCAACACCCTGAGCATGGTTTCCTGCTGACGCAGTAATCACTCCCCTCTGCCTCTCATCAGGTGTAAGGCTGCAGATTTTGTTGTAGGCACCACGCAGCTTAAATGAGAAAACAGGCTGCAAGTCTTCGCGCTTGAGATGAATATGGTTGCTTAGTCGACCTGACAGCTTCGGCATATATTCTAGTGGCGACTCCTTCGCCACCTCATATACCTTGGCCCTAAGTATCTTTTCAATATATCGCTTTGACATCTCTACAATTCCCCATGCATCAGACCAATACAACCCAACCAGCTAAAACCAAATATAGTAAACCGCAAAAAAACCATCATGACTTAACCCTATGGCAAGGCTATCATAGTCATAGCCAACAACCATACTGGAGTTAACTCATGACGGCAGATGAACAGAAAATAGTAGCTGCAGAAGCAGCGCTAGAATATTTTGATGAAGGAATAATTGGAGTAGGCACCGGTTCCACAGTAAACCATTTTATTGACGCACTTTCTAAAATCAAACACAGAGTTGAGGCTGCAGTCTCCAGTTCAGAGGCCTCCACCAAGAGGCTTAGGGATCATGGTATCCCGGTGATTGACCTGAATGCAGCTGGGGATTTTGAGTTATACGTTGATGGCGCAGACGAATCCAACCATCACCTGCAACTAATCAAGGGTGGCGGTGGCGCCTTAACCAGAGAAAAAATTATTGCTGAGACCAGTCATAAATTCATCTGTATTGCCGATGAAGGCAAACTGGTCAAAATGCTAGGCGAGTTCCCGTTACCAGTTGAGGTGGTTCCCATGGCACGCAGCCTGGTTGCCAGACAGATCGTCAAGTTAGGGGGCACCCCGGTGTGGCGAGAAGATTTCATTACCGATAACGGCAACCAGATCCTGGACGTGCATAACCTGGAAATCATGGAGCCGATAAAACTGGAACAGCAGATCAACAATATTACCGGCGTGGTGACAGTGGGTCTGTTTGCCCGACACCCGGCAGATCTACTAATCCTTGGTACAGACCAGGGTGCGGTACAGTTAGATCCAGAATAGAAAACAAGCCGGCCAGACTATCTGGCATATAATTTAGCACAATAAAAAACGGGGCCAGAAGGCCCCGTTTAGTTACTCAGGTTCTAAATTAACTTAGAACTTGTGTACGATGCCAACACCCCAGCTATCCCAGTCGTTGCCAGCGGTATCGTGACTATAGTCAGCGTATACACCGTAGAGCTTGGTGCGCTTGCTCAGCTTGTGATCAAGACCAATGGACCACATGTCAGAATCAACACCACCAACACCACCAATGTCATTTTCTTCGCCATACGCAATCTTAGCTACGTTATTACCAAAGGTGTAGCTACCGGACAGCTGCCAGCTATCCTCATCAGCGCCATCCACTCCAGCGATGTTGTCACGATCTTCGTAGATGTAACCAACGTGAAAGCCGTTCGCGGTGTAGCCCAAGCCAAGACGCCATTTATCTTCTGACCTTCCGAGTGTAGCGGCGTGATCAGTGAGACCATCGTCAAAGTCTTCGACAGCAAGAGCAGCGAACCAAGGACCGTTCTTGTAGGTAGCGGCCAAGGAGTAACCTTCAACACCATCTTCGTTAGCATCGACGGAAGGCATGGTGATAGCAGCACCGAAAGAGAAGCCATTCCAGTTAGGGCTGTAGTAGAACACGCTGTCGCTCAGACGCACATCTTCAAAGCCGAGCTGGTTAGCATCACCCTGGACAACTGAGAACAGCTCCAGTGAAGCGGTGGATTTCTTGTATGGGCCGTCGTTGTTACCAATACCTACCTTACCCCAGTTACCGGCCAAGCCGACAAAGGTGTTACGGTTGTTGTTCAGATTACCACCATTTTCAGCGTCTGCCAGGTGGAATTCTATCTGGAAGAAAGCACTCAGGCCGTTACCCAGATCTTCGGTACCCTTGATACCAAATCTGGTGAAGTGGCTCTGTACGCTGAGACCGTCAACACCGTTATCCCAGTTAGCACTTCCGCCTGGGTTACCAGCATTTACCTCGTTATCGAGATCGTTAATGCTCATCATCACTACGCCATAAAGGGTAACGTCACCAGCAGAGGCAGTCATTGGCACTGCAACAGCGGCGGCAATGGCAGCGGCTAAAAGTTGTTTTTTCATCGAGAAACTCCCGTTTTCTTGTGTGTATGTAATCAATCTTAATAAATTCTGTGTTCAGCGGGAGTAACTATAGTCACTCCAGAACGATTTTGCAACATTATTTTTGAAAAAAAACCACAGTTTTCGCGAATGTTGCGCAAATACCACACAAAACCACATCACACCCTCAAGAAAATACGAACAAACCGCAGCACATAAACCTGATAACACACTGTTATTACACCAGTTAATCAAATGCCATGCATATCAAAAAGATGCGTGCACCAAAAACAAACACCACGCAAATTTACGGCCTTGACCTAGGCATAGAGCCACAAACATATCTATTTCCACCAAAATAGAGCAACAATTAATTAATTTGTTGCGAATATATTAACTCAGCCGGTATAGGGCTATCAGATCACATCACCAACTAGACTCATACTGGACTATCCAGAACGCCAACAAGGCAAGGTACCGAACGGCACCAACATTAGACTTGCTTAAAGCAGGAAGAGTACATGCCATCGCTCCTACCGACTTAAACCACAAACTCGCACCCAGTAAAACTGAATTACGATAATTTCCAGGAGGATCACAAATACAACCAAACATAGCCGGTAGCAATAAATGGCTCACAGAAAAAGAGGCTCCATGACCCCGTTGATCAGCGCTAGACATAAATCGATTACCACAACGCCATGCCCCTCCCTCCTTCCTTCCCCACAACAAAACACAACCTGATTGAGTTTATGTTGACAGGTGGGACCGAGGATTACTCAGCCCACCCAGGGCCTCGCCCCTTCAGGGCCGACCACGCTGCGCGCCGCCATTTGGAATCGCTGGGAGCGATTCTGTCGAAGAAAATCCTTTCCTGGCCTCCTCAAATATATAAAGCCCGCTGATGCGGGCTTTATATATTTGGCTGGGGACCGAGGATTCGAACCTCGACATGCGGAGTCAGAGTCCGGTGTCCTACCATTAGACGAGTCCCCAATGTCGCGGCTTTCGACAGCTGGCCGAAAACCGGAACAGTGGAACTAACGCTTGGAGTACTGAGGACGCTTACGGGCCTTATGCAGACCTACCTTCTTACGCTCAACGGCACGGGCATCACGGGTCAGGAAGCCGGCCTTGCGTAGCGGACTGCGTAGGGACTCATCATAACCAGTAAGGGCACGGGCAATGCCGTGACGGATGGCACCGGCCTGTCCGGTGGTGCCACCACCGCAAACGGTGATCTGTAGGTCAACCTTATCCACCATATCTACAACCTCAAGGGCCTGGCGCACCACCATGCGGGCAGTCTCGCGGCCAAAAAAGTTATCCAAGGTACATTTGTTGACAGTGATGTTACCGCTGCCTGGTGACAGAAAGACGCGAGCGGCTGAGCTCTTGCGACGTCCGGTTGCGTAGTTTTGTGCTTGTGCCATCTTTATTTATTTCCAGATCTGAATGTTAATTATGCCACCGTTGGCGTCTTATATGTCCAGGGGCTTAGGTTGCTGTGCCTCATGCCCATGCTCGGTGCCGGCGTAAACCCGCAGTTTTTTGAACATGGCGCGTCCCAGGATGTTTTTTGGCATCATACCCTTTACCGCCTTCTCTATCGCCTGTTCCGGAGCCTTCTCCAGCAGCTTACCCAGACTGATCGACTTCAGATTGCCGATATAGCCGGTATGATGATAATACATCTTGTCAGCCAGCTTGTTGCCGGTTACACGAATCTTCTCCGCATTGATCACAACGATATAATCGCCGGTATCCACGTGCGGGGTGTACTCAGGCTTATGCTTGCCACGCAGGCGGCGAGCGATCTCACTGGACAAACGTCCCAGTGTTTTGTCAGTGGCATCTACCAGATACCATTCGCGGCACACCTCGGCCGGCTTTGTACTTACGGTCGTCATCAGACTCGCTCCGAAAGAGAACTAATCTCTATAAATAAATCTATTTGATACCAGGCCACCCTACAAACGGAAAGCCATCAAATCACTCGAAAAAAGAGCGCGAATGTTACAGGACTCACAAATAATATACAAGGGAACCATGAAAAAAAACGGAGAATCAAGTGTGAGTGCCATCCAGGCTATCAATTTTCGATAAATTGGGGATAATTTACCAATATGATTCACTCTAACCTATTGAAGCACAAAACCAAACCATAAAATCCAAATGGCACAATCACCATCAACGGCTTTTTGCCAACAGACTGCTGCATGAGCCCGGAACAGATACTTGCGGAGGCAGACCGCTGCGTAAAATGCGGCTATTGCCTCCCCCACTGCCCCAGCTATGCACTGAGCGCTGATGAGGGTGAATCCCCACGCGGTCGTATCGCCCTGATCCAGGCCCTGGTCCAGGGAACGGTGGACACCCCCCGCCTGCACCAGCATCTAGACTCCTGCCTGGTCTGCCGCGCCTGTGAGGCTGCCTGCCCCTCTGAAGTACGCTACGGCCAATTGATCTCTGCCGTACGCTCACTCCAGAACAGCAACAAAACCCCAGGAACAATACACCGACTGGGGCTTGCCCTGCTTACCCGTGCCCCCTACAAACAAACCATGGCCAGCCTTGCAGGCGGCTATCAGCGGCTGGGGGTTGCATCCCTTGTCGGTCGGCTGGGGGGAGCTGCAATCCGCCGCCTGCATAGACTGATGCCAGCTGATATAAGGTCAGAGACGTGGAAACAGGTCTATCCCGCCACCACGGCAACCATTGGGCGTGTTGGCCTGTTTACCGGCTGTATAGGACGCATCACTGACCGGCCAGCACTACTGGCCGGGATCAGAATACTGAACCGGCTTGGCTATGAGGTAATAGTCCCGTCAAATCAACGTTGCTGTGGTGCCATGCACCGACATGCCGGAGACAGGAGAGAGGCTGAATCACTGGCACGGCAGAATCAGGACGCCTTCGCAGGGCACCGGCTCGATGCCGTTCTGGGGGTTGCCAGCGGCTGCAGCTCACGACTTTTGGAGTATGGAGAGGAGGACACGCCACTGGCAGCACCAGTAATGGATATCAGCAACTTTCTCTTCCATGCCCCAAATATCGACCAACTGAAGTTTCAACCGCTGCCCAAGAGGGTTGCAATCCACACCCCATGCTCCATGAAAACCATGGAAAACGGCAGATCTGCACCCTACCAGCTACTTAGGCTGATTCCAGATACGGATCTGCTTGAGCTGCCGGAAAATGGACTATGCTGCGGCGCGGCCGGCCTCTACCTTCTAACCAACCCAGATTCAGCAGATACCCTGCGTGAAGACAAGATCAATGGCCTACAACAGAGCCAGGCCGAGATACTGATCACCTCCAACACCGGCTGCGCCCTGCATCTAGCCGCAGGTATTCGTGAGGCCGAGATGGAAGTAGAGGTGTTACACCCGATGGAACTACTGGCTCGGCAGTTGAGCGATTGACCGACATTTCTCACCAGGACGGTGTTGATCTAAAACATCTCCGCCTCCACCTCCAGATAGGCAAGGCTGATATGACGGCCAAACTCATGCTCGAAACTAACCCAGGTGGTATAATCGACCAGTGAGTTGCGAATGATCGGCTTCATTTCAAAATCCTCTACCCCATCATCCATCAATTTTGCCACTCCATCCCGCACCAGAACGAGGTAACGCCTATAGGTTTCCAGAATGGACCTGTCACCAGTAGTGCCATGGCCTGGCACAAACTGCTTGACCTTGGATTTCATGGCAAGGTCAATGGCCCTTATACCCCCCTTGAAGGTGCCGTGGGTCATCTGCCCCAAACGTCCGCTCAACACATTATCCCCCAGAAACAGCAGCCCTTCCGCTGGCACCTCAATCATCACATCGGTATCACTATGGGCCTTGGCCTCGTAGATCAGGTTGAACCGGGTACCATCGATGAGGACCTCCTGATTCCCCTCAACACTTTTATTAGGACCGACTACCTTGGTGCCTTCGGTTGCACCATCGGTCAAACGCAGCATGGTCTGGCGCCAGGTCTCCCCTTCGCCAGCCGCCACTCTCTCGATTAACTTTTTGTGCCCATATATGGGCACCTCCGGATACGCAATGCGGATCGCCTGATTGCCCAACCAGTGATCACCGTGGATATGGGTATTGAATACCGCAATCACCGGCTTGCTGGTTATCTTTTTTATTTGACGCAGGACCATCTCACCAATCTGCAGACTGCCGCCTGGATCAATTACCACAACCCCGGAATTGGTAATGACAAATCCCGGGTTATTCATGAAGCCATGATTCTCTGGCGACGGCCGACCCAGGGGGCCATGTATTACATAACTACTGGGTCCGACCTTATCTGGGGCCATGTCAGGCACCGGGCCGGCGTGTACCGGAAGCAGATAGAGTGTAAGCAGCATCAGAAACAAACGTTTCATATTGGGAACTCCTCGGGGTTGGGATTGGTTATTTGGAAAGATCGATATCCTTACCGGTTTGCAGGATTGCCTCTGTTCGCTGGCCCAGGTATTCATAAAAATCAGTGGGATATTTGACATAGTGTCCCTCTCCCACATAACGCAGGGTCTCCTGGAAGTGGTAGGTGTAGAGCATGGCATCGATACGGCGAATCTCCTTGCCCTTATCGAATAACAGAAGACCAGGCCGATAGGTAAGATCAAGGGAATCAACAAAATCCTTTACCGTGGTTTTTTTCCCTGCCGGATCAATTATGGGCTCAGTGGAGAGGGCATCCAGACGTACCACGGTAAAGTTCTTCAGGATGTCGTTGGTCTGCTTGTTCTTGAGATGTCCATCATGTAGCGCATCACAGGCATCACAAAACCTATCTTCCACCAGGATAGCCAGCGGGCGATTGGTTTCCGATGCCAGATCGGTGATGGGCTTGATTTGCGGATGAGCCCTGAATTTGTAAACCGGTTTACGCTGTACGGTGTCAATATACTCACTTAAGGAGGTTTTCAGATATGCCTTGTGGTGTACGTAATCCAATGCATGCTTAAATGCTGGCCCGGAGCGGTACCCGTTGAGCCTCAAAACGGTTTTATTTGTTTTATCCAAAAACAGAATGGTCGGCGTATAGGACACCTTCATGGCCTTGGCCAGCTCCTTTTCAGTAACAGCGACTGTCTCACTGAACTCGACATCTCGATCTCCTTTGATGTTTATAACGATCACATCAAAGTTATCTTTTATGAACTGGGTGTATGGGGCATTGGCAAAATTCTCCTCCAACATCTTATAGCAATACGGGCAGCCATTAAGATGCATAAACAGGATAAGGTGCTTGCCAACTTCATCCGCTTCAGCGACATCACTTGCAATATCAAGAAAACTCTCTTTGAACCATTTCGGATGGGTAGATTGTATACCCCCGACCACCTTCCCCGGGGTCGATGCATGCCCCAGTGAAAAAATAGACAGGAGCAGTAGGGTAAGTAGAAATACACAACCTGGTTTACTTTGCATTACTTGTTTCTCCCTAGCAGACAGTTAATTTTAGAAATCTCTTAATCAGAGACCACTTAGCTGGACGGTAGCCGGCTCACCAGACCTGACCCGCAAATCGGCTGGTGGGGTAAACAGGACCACCAGCTGGTAGAGCGGCTCCTTCTCCGAGCGGCCCACCGGCTCCATACCGATAGAGCGTAACTCCCCAGACAAGCGTTGACCCCGCACGCTAACGGTAACCTGAGTACTGCTAGCAATCTCCTCCAGCAGCTTCAACCCCACCTTGGTCCGCGCCACCATGCGCTGGTTATCTACCAGCACTATCAGAGAATCGCTTTGCAGATTACTGACCACGGCCTGACCTGGATTTGCAGCTAGCTCCACCACAACTCCGCTGAATGGTGCCCGCAATACACTCCACTCAAGATCAAGTTGCGCCTGCACCAAAGCGGCTGTTGCGGAACGGTATGCCGCCTTGGCAACCGCCAGGGTAATAAGGCCCATCTGACGATCATGATCAGAAAGAACCGTGCGCTCATACAGCTCTGCTGTACGCTCTTCCTCTCTCTGGGCTTCCTCAAACTGTAACCTGTACTGTCCCTGTAATGCCTTGGCCTCCTGTAGCCGCGCCTGGTAACCACGGTCATCAAGGCGCAACAGTGGTGCACCTTTTGCTACCTGTTCTCCGGCATGCACCAGCACCTCCTTGATAACCCCGGAAACCATAGTGCCCAGTTCGCCACGGCGAGACCAATCAACGGTGGCATCAAGGTCAACCGCCCCGACCTGTTGCACAACCAGTAATCCACTAAGGATGGTGCATAATCGAAATATCCGCTTCATTTTGCAACTCTCCCACTGGACAGCATCATATTTTCTTCTGCCAACAGACGGCCTGTCAGGGCCTGAAGCCTGACACTTGCTAACATCCAGCGAAACTGGGCCTTTGCCTGCTGCAGCTGCACCGTTGAGGTCTGGACCATTGCATCCCCAAGGCCTGCCTTCACCTCCAGCCCATATAAAGCACGACTGCGATCCAGATAAAGTTCCCGGTATTCGGACACCGACTCCAACTCCTGCAACCGGCTCCGCAAGGTGTCCAACTCCAACCACTGGTCCAGCACCAACTGGTGAATTTCCATCTCCATCTGGGCCAATTCAGCCCTGCGCTTCCGCAGCCTTGCCATGCTAGCGGCAATCTCAGCATCACGTTTTCCACCAGTACCCAGTGGCACCTCCAATACCAGCCCCACAGATAGAGGGTGGGTGGAACTGGTGGTACGGTTTTGGGTTCTGGCTACCACCTCACCCCGCAATATTGGCCGGCCAACTGCCCGTGCCGCACTCAATGCCCGCTGTGCCGCCCCTATCTGTGACCGCTGTGAACGCAGTGAAGGACTCTCCTCCAAGGCCTTTGCCACCAAGCTTTCCACCGATGGCAGGGGATTCTGGAGGTCAGGTGGCTTCGGCATAACCAGCTCCTGGGGGAGATCATCCGGCCGGCCCAGAGCGATGGCCAGCCAGGAACGGGTGGAACGCTGTTTTGATTCTCCCTCAAATCGCTGCCGTCGACTCTCCTGGTATCTACTCTCCAGCTCCAGCAGCTCAATATCAGAGATGCGACCCAGTTCATGCTGGTCTCGCCCACGTTCCAATCGAACAAAGGCGAGGGCCATAATCTCGTTGTCCCGCCCAAACTCCAGGTCAGCCAACAACACATCAAAATAGCGTTGGATAATCTCCAGACGCAGTCGTTGCCGCACATCCAGATACTCCCACTCTCTCCCCTGCAGCAGCAGGTCAGCAGCCTGCCTGCGAGAATCTGTGTAGCCAAAATCATATAAACGACGACTCAGGTACAACTTGGCACTGCTGTCATTGTGACTCTCATCGATGGAACGGTGAGAGGGTTCGATCACCTGTAATCGGCCTTCAAGGGTCAGGCGTGTGCCATAGGCCGCATCCGCCTCCATCCTCCTGGCCCGCGCCGCATCCATATCCGCACGCACGGACTCCAGCTCCGGATGCACTGCACTGGCCATTGATATGGCCTGCTTCAAGGTGATGGTGGCAGGCAGGGGGCCGGGCTTGGCCGCCAACCCAATACCGGGTAACAACCAGAGTAGAGGGAGCAGAAAACACCGTATCACGGTGATTTCCTATGGCTTCGTTTATAGCGGGTGAAGCTGACATCATGGTAGGCCTCCTCCACTACATAGCGCCCGAGCAACAGAAACTCATCCACACTGCTGGCCGCACCAGTAAAACGGGAACGCTTGATGGGCTTCCCTTCCAGATCGAAGAACAGAAAAACCGGAGTAGCACGCACCCGGTACTCACGAAATGCAAACTCTTTCATAGTTGTGGGCTGGCCAGTGAAGCTGGTCATCTCCACATCACCATTGATATCCAGTGAAAAGATAAGAAAGTGCTGTTTAAAGTAGTCCTGCACCTCTACCCGATTCAGCACGGTACTCTTCATGCGGACACAGAAGGGGCACTCATCCAGCTCAAACATGATGAGAATGCCCTTTTTCCCCTGGTCACGGGCACTATCCAACTCCTCAGACAGATCCCAGAAGCTGCGATCAAAGAAGTATTTTTCAGCACTGCGGGTCTCGCTCACCACGGCACCAGAACAAAGAAGCAAGAGACCCAGAAAAATCAGAGATTGGATGGATGAATGCATTGGTTTCTCCTTTGTGACACATAACTCATTTCCATTGCCCCCGTATGAATGGATTCCGATGATTGAAGCCAGAAATTCAGGTCCGCAAGGTGATCTATGATCAATTTAGCTACTCCCGCCCCATGCTCTCCTGTTCCATAGAGAGATAAACCTGGTAGGCGTTGCGCCGGTTGGCGGCCTGGAATGCCGGTAGCTGTTGATATCTTGACCAGTCCGCAGCCTCATAGGCCTCCGCAAACTCTGTCATCTCTTCTACCGCCACTCCCATAACCTTACGCAGATAGACCAGGTAGTCACGGGTCTGTTTAATCAACTCACTGGGATGGCGTGCAACGGGGCCGTGACCCGGGACCAGCGCCGCCACCTGCATAGACTGCATATCCTCCAGGATCGACAGCCAACGCCGACTATCAGCATCCCCAACAAAAGGTAGTCGGCCCTCGAACAGAAGATCTCCGAAAAACAGCACCCCGTCTGGCTCCACCAACATGGACAGATCACCATCAGAGTGGGCAGCACCCAGATAGCGCAGCTGTAACACCATATCACCCAGGTCGATACTGGTATCCTGCTCTATGATCCTGTCAGGTCGTATCAGGCGGGTATGCTCATTGACCCAGGGGGAAAGGGAGTCACGTCGCTCTTGCAGCCGTTCAGCAGCGGCGGTCGAATCAATATATTCAAAGGCACCCTTCGGAGCGACAATCTCCGCTCCCGCCTCACGAAAAACCTGCAGACCATAGATATGGTCTGCATGATAGTGACTCACCACAACCTTCAACACCGGCTTGTCGGTAACCTGCCGGATAATCTGGAGCAGTCGCCATGCCAGCGAGGGTGTACCAAGGGCATCAAATACTACGACGCCATCCCTGCCAACAATAAAACCGGCGTTGGAGATAAAGCCCTCATTTTCACTGGGTATCCCAGGCACCCCCTTCACATAATAAACCTGCCTGGAGAGCTGGACCGCCTCCATGTCCACAGATAGCGGTGGATACTCAACCGGCCCGGCAACCAGGAGAAGGGGTGCTAACAGTGTCGCAAATAGAAGCTGCACCACCACGAAACATGGCCGGTTTTTTTGCAACATTAGCTGGCTTCCACAGTCTAGCTCCCCTTAGTAAATCCTGGATTACCCTTCACACCCACCAGCTTGGGGGTATTCAGCTTTTTGAGCTTTACCGTCTTATGCAGCCGCAGATAGTCCGCCACCACATCCCAGATCGGGCGTCCCGGTGACTTGGAACCCACCGTTGCCCAGCCTGATACCATATATTTCTTTGATGCCTCGATGGGGGTGCCGTTATCCAGGGTCATATCACTGATGCGTTTCCCAAAGGTCTGAGCAGGATCACATACATAGTCCACACCCCCCAGCCGCACCATATCCCCACCCTGCTGATAGTATGGGTCCAGGTTAAACAGATTGTCAGAGACATCTTCCAAGATCGCCTTGAGATCGGCACCGCTCATCTCCCTGCGATAGGTCTCAGGGTAGGTGATGCAGGTCTGGTCCATCACATGATCCATGGTTATGGTCTGTCCCGGCAGCACGGTGGTACCCCAACGAAAGCCAGGTGAGAGGGATACCTCTGCATCATTTACCTCCCGTAGCGCATCACAGATCACCTGGTCAAAGGTACCGTTGAAATTGCCACGCCGGTACAGGGTCTCCTCCGCCACCGCAAGTTTCTCTTCCAGCCGCTCCCGGTAGGGCGCACGCACCCCATCGATATAGGTCTGCATCTCCTGGTCCGCTGGCAGCAGGTTGGAAAAGATGGGTACCAGACGATAACGAAACCCCTGCATTTTGCCGTTACGCACGTCAAGATCCATGACTCCCAGAAACTTGCCATTTGAGCCGGCATTAGTCACCAGGGTCTGACCACCACGGTTTTTGACCTGGATGGGTGCGGGGACGCCATCGTGGGTGTGCCCACCCAAAATCACATCTATACCACTCACCCTGGAGGCCATCTTCAGATCCACATCCATACCGTTGTGGGAGAGCACTACCACCAGGTCCGGCTTTTCGGTTTCCCGCACCATATCCACCACTGACTGCATACGTTCATCCTGGATACCGAAGGTCCAATCAGGGATAAAACGCTGCGGGTTTGCGATCGGGGTATACGGGAACGCCTGGCCGATGACTGCAACCCTGGCGCCACCAACAGATTTCACGGTGTAGGGCTTGAAGGCCGTTCCAGCATCTTCATTAAAACCGTCAAAATCAGAAAATTTGTAATCAAACAGGGCCTCGTCCGTCAGCGCCACATTCTGCGCCAGAAACTCACCCTGAAACTGCTTGATATTGCTGATCACCTCTTTGTCCTGATAGGTAAACTCCCAGTGACCTGTCATGGCATCCACACCCAAGCGGTTGCAGGCGCCAACCATATCCTGCCCCCGGGTCCAATATGCGGTACCTGAACCCTGCCAGGTATCACCTCCATCTAGCAATATGGTGTTACCATCACCGCGCTCGGCACGTAGCCGCTTGACCAACGACGCAAGGTGGGCGAAGCCACCGACCTTCCCGTAGCTACGGGCCGCCTGTTCGAAATTCAGGCAGCTGAAGGCATGCGCCTCAACACTACCAGGCTCCAGTTTAAAATGACGCAACATGGCGTCTCCAACCAGATGCGGCGCATGCCCTCTGCTATTGCCAACTCCAAGATTTACATTAGGCTCACGGAAATAGACAGGGTTAAGCTGGGCATGGCAGTCCGTCATATGCATCAGACAGACATTACCAAAACGTGGCAGTTCATATAGATCCGCTGGCTTGCGGGCCGCGGCAAAAGCAGAACCTGGCAACATGCCAGCAGCACCTGCAAAACCCACCAACCGGAAAAATTCTCTTCTGGATATAGTCATCGGTCATTTACTCCACTGGCGAAAAAACGGCCAGTGCAGTAAAGGGGTAATCCTACTACACCGGCCGAAGGAGATATTCGGGATCAGCGGATCTTGGCCTCAAGCGAGTCGCTATTACCTTGGTTATCCACCCAGGAAAGCTTAAGAACATCACCCTTTGCAGCCCCCTTAAACTGAAAGGAAAGATAGGGGTTCTTAGACACACCACCACCCCAGAGCGCCGTCATAACTGTTTTACCACCAGTCTCACAAACCACCTCCTGGATAAAATGGCCCGGTATCTTTTTGCCGGTTTTCTTGTCTTTACGATTACCGGACTCCATAGCGTGCTCCATCAGCGCCTTGACCGTGGTAATGCCTTTTGCCTCTTTGGCCTTTAACCTGATTGTCTTTTTTGCCATCAGATATACCTCTTTTAATTCTGTACAGTATCTTACGAGTTAGTTACGCAAATACGACCTTGTGACTCTGTTCGGCATGACACCATCATATGGATGTGCGAAACCAGAACAAGCTAAATAACGTACAACGCAACCGTTTATCCACTGAATACCAGCGGAGACGAGCAGCGAGACCTTAGCCTCCGCAGCCGCCAATGGTTACTTTTACCGTTTCGCTGGCGCTGTATAGCTTGCCTCCAGCCTTAACCACTGCAACTACATCACTGGTCTTGCCCATCTTAATCCTGGTAGCTACCAAACCAACCGCGCCTTCACCAAACTGAAAACTGGATACCAGTGGGACCGGATTATTCACCGCAAACACGGTGATAGACTCAACATTCTCAATGCTGGTACTAACCTTAACCGGCACCACCGCACCATTCTCTGCAATCTCTGGCACTTTAAGCTTGATGTCACCACTCTTTGCGGCTTGATCTCCACCAAGTAGCACCTGCATCGCCTCTGGCAGTTTTTTTGCCTCAAAGGCCTGTTTAGGCCAGGCGGCCAGTACCGCGCGCGGAGCTAGCAGACCGGCACCTATGGCCAACCCCATCGCCCCGGCGGCTAGTGAGCCCCTTAAAAATAATCTACGCTGCATATCTATCGACATTTGATACTCCTGTTGTCAGTCATCATTTAATAGTGGACAGGCCAACACTCACCCAATCCTGCATACCACCGCGGTACCACTTGAGCTTGTATGCCGGATAACCCATCCTAATAAGGGTTTTGATATTGAGTCGTGATTGCGGGCACCAGATACCATTGCAGTAAAGCACCAGTGTTTTTGCGGTACGAAAGTCCCGTCTACCGTTAATCAGATTGACGCCAAACTGGTCGGTCAGAATACCTTCCAGCGTCTCTGCTTCAGCCTCAATCTCAAACGCCCCCTGTACATCGGTATTTATCTTGTCCCATGGAATATTCACTGACCCTGGGATAGTGCCACGCCCGACCCACTCCGGGGTCCTGGAGTCAACTACCAACACAGTTCTGTCACCACTTGACATACGCCCCAGATAACCCAGCACATCCAGTTCACCGACTGTTTCAACCCCAGGAGCTACCTGCGCGGGTTGAATGCAAAAGGGCGGGCAGATACGTCCTGTCTTGGCAAATGCAGCAGGCATGGTTGCCGACTTATTACCTTCTCGCCGGATAACAACTTCCTTGCCGCCATGGGAGACAGTAACTGACTCCAGTGCCGGGGTGATTTTATTCAAGCCCTCAGCAGCCACAGCTGTGGCCGACATAGCCACTAATGCGGCCAGAGTTAGCTTCAGAAATAGACTATTAAATTTCATTGCAAAACATCCTCCTGATGGGATCCTGGACTCACTTGTTTACGTATAAAACTGTTACATATGAGGGCAACTGCAGCTTCTGCTGGGATGTCGCCTGGGTATACCCAAGTTCACCCTGCCTGCCGGCCTTTTCAGCCAGCTTTATGGCCTTATCGTAGGCACCACTCTTAACCGCAGCCTTGGCTTTTTTTAACATCTTACCGGTATCCCGCCACTCACCACCAACAGACCCCGCCTTTTTTCTGGCTGCATCCGCAGCAAGAATTATCTTATTGGCTGCCGCAGCCCGTGGATCTTCAGCTACTGCCTTCTTCTCAGCCGCCTGTGGTTTTGCAGCCGCCTTCCCTTGATCGGCAGCCAATACCTGGCCGCTGGCAAAGGCAATCATAAGCAGCAGGATTCCCAACTTATATTTTATTAGCATAATAACTCTCCCAATTTATAACACGCATATGAGCCATGATCAGCTGGCCGGTCTCGGATTACTTACGTGCCCCAGGACCATTAAGCGGCAAGCCGTTACTCATATATGTCAGGAAATATTCCAGATTACGATACTCCTCACCCTGCGCCTTGAACGGCTTGGCACGCACCTGCTTATTGCAGCCGGTAAACCTGCGGTGCAGGGTTCCAACCGTGCCCCACTTGGAACGATAGGTGGGCCAGTGAGTAGTATGACCAAGGGCCGGACCAAGCATCTCTGCTCGAAGATTCATGCCGGCATTCTGCAGATGACAATGAGCGCAAGAGAAGTTCAGTTGACCACGTCGTGTATAGTAGAATTTTTTACCCTGCTCGTAGGCATCCAATGCACTGGAATCATTCTTAGGCACAACCACGTTGGTGATCTGACCTCGCGACTCAAAGGCCATGTAGGATAGAATATCGTTTATAGAACCTTTCTTGTATTTAAGGGCTTTCTCTCCATTGGCCTCTCGGCACTGATTGATGGCCAGGGGTAGGGTCATCACCATCTGCTGCTTTTTATCCCAGTGAGGATATTTATGAGCAACTCCTGGGCCATCCGGGAAACACTCTTTGTAACCCTTACCATTGGCAAATGGTTTCTCCCACATCTCCCGGCCTCTCTCCATAAAAGGCTCATACGGTGGAAACTCCTCAATCGCCTCCCAGTTCTCCCGTCCCGCCTTATCGATTGAGTAGGCGCCATTTATGAAATCTTCAGTCGCCACATTTGGAAACCGTTTCTCATAAAATTTGCGGAATACCAACCGGTCCTCTTCAGGTGATGCATGGACAGCCAGGGAAAAACCCATAACCATCACCAGCACACTTAACAACAGCAACAACTTTTTCATGATCTGTCTCTCCTCCAATTAGGTTCTTCAGCGATATCTGATACGCCGTTACAGAGACCAAATATAAGCGGTCACCTGGTCGATTTCCTTTTCTGAGATAATTCTGTGTCGACCAAAAGGCGGCATTGAAGACTCAGGATTGCGCACTACAGCATCCCATATTTGCGCCCGGAGCTTCTTAATGTCAGGAAAGCGTGATTTCATGACGATCAGTGGCGGTGCAATGTTTCCTGGAGCCTCACCACCCGCCATCATGTGGCAGGCGAGGCAGTTACCTTTTTTGCGACTGAAGGCAACTTTTTTGCCATCCTGCACATCTTTGCTCACTGCTTTGCTCTGATCTTTCGCGGCTGGGCCCGCACTTACTGAAAATGTAACCAGTAACATGCAGGCCAGCAACACTGAGATAACTCTGGTTACACTGACCAACTGCAAACTCTTTTTTCTCATCATCTCCTCCTAAAGGTGGATCGCATTTACAACACTCGGCTGATCTTCAAACGGCAGACAACAACTGACGAAAAACAGTTAAGGGCCAGTCGGCATGTCTTTTCTCGGCTGTGAGATGAGCATAAAGCGAATTATCAAGAGCGGTAATTGGGAAATACGGGGAAGTGTATTGGGGTTTTCCATAACTACGGACCCGACGCTGATACACATCATGGTCAGATGAAAAGCAGAGAAACGCGCAAGACCCCACTTTACTAAAAAGCAGCAGGGAACAAAATCACTACCCTTCCAGGGCAATCACCATACGCATTAGATCAGACAAAGATGCGGCTTCCATCTTCTCCATGACCCGGGAACGATGCACCTCAACCGTTGACTGGCTGATATCAAGATCTGCAGCAATAACCTTGTTGCGTTTACCAGCAGCCACCTGTTCGAGTATCACACGTTCACGGGGAGTGAGCCGTTCCAGTCGTTCCCGAATATCGGACAGATGCGAGGCCACACCGCGCTGCCTGGCATCACGCTCCAATGCGCGGTGAACGCTATCCAACAACGCCTGATCATTGAAGGGCTTTTCCAGAAAGTCAGTAGCACCCGCCTGTACCGCACGCACTGCCATTGAAACGTCGCCATGCCCGGTAATGATAACGATGGGGGGGTGAATCTGTTCTGCCGACAGCCTGGCCTGCAGGTCCAGCCCACTCATTCCCGGCATTCGGATATCCAATAAGATACAACCGGAACGTTCCTGATCAAACTGATCCAGGTACTGCTGAGCAGAGGAAAACGCCTCCACTTCAAGGCCCACCGACTCCATCAGCAGTTGCAAGGCATCCCGCACATCCTGATCATCATCAATGACAAATACCACTGCATTGGAACTCATTCTACTCTTCTCCATGGGTGACAGGGAGAACAAAACGGAAGACCGCCCCATCGCCTAGTGTTGAATCTACATAGAGATTACCCTGATGCGCCTCCACTATACCCAGACTGATGGATAGACCCAACCCCATTCCCTTGGGCTTAGTGGTTATAAATGGGTTAAATACATCCTTAACAATCTCTTCATCAAGGCCGGGACCGGTATCCTCCACCGAGACAATAACCGCACTGCTACCTCCATTGGTGGTACGCAGGGTGAGAACCCGCGGTTTAGCCGCCTGTTCAGACATGGCCTCAATGGCATTCCTGGCCAAGTTAAGGATAACCTGCTCAATCTGGATATGCTGGACGTTTACCTGACTGATATCTTCACCAAATTCAAGTCGGATATCTACTGCAGCATCCCTGGCCTCTGGCTCCAACAGGACCACCACCCCACGAACCAGATCATTCAGATCCACCAGTGATCGCTCGGGTTGGTCTTTACGTACAAATTGGCGCAACTGCCAGATAATCTTGCCGGCCCGCTCCGCCTGGGACGCAATTCGCTCCAGTACATCGGGAATCTTCCCGGGTTGAGCGGTTCCCGACTCCAGCATACGAACACAGGCATGGGAATTGGCGGTGATGGCCGTTAACGGCTGATTGAGTTCATGTGCGATACCGGAGGCCATCTCGCCCATGGTACTAAGCCGCGCCACATGGGCCAGTTCCATCCGGTGCTGGCGCGCATCCTCTTCCGCCTGTTTGCGGGAACTTATATCGCGGAACACCACCACACTACCCAGGGCATTGCCGTTATCATCCCGGATGGGGGTACTACTGTACTCCACCGGAAAGCTGGAACGATCTTTTTTCCAAAACACGTCATCATGAACAAAACGCGGCTCATTTTCATGAAAGGTGCGATATACAGGACACTCATCTGCCAGATGCGGACTGCCATCTGCATGGGTGTGGTGCAGAAATGCATGTTGATCACGACCAATCACCTCTTCCGCCTCCCAGCCGGTAATCTGTTCCATCGACCAGTTTACGAATGTTGTATTCCCATGCTTATCAACACCACAAATACCGTCTGCCACCGAGTTTAGGATCAATTCGTACTGCCGTTCCAGATGAAGCTTTGACCTAGCCAGTTTCTGATTAAGTCTAAGTACCCACAACATCATCAGAATCATAAACATGAGAATAAAAACACTTGCAACCAACCAATACCAGTACCGTTGAACTGCCTCAAACAAGGTGAATTTCCCAAGATTCTGATAGGGAGGTAGCTTTAGCTCCTTGAACAGATCATGGACCGGCTGGTAATCCAGGGGAATGGTCCAGTTGGCATAACGTCCTGCGTCCGCTGCCAGGTGTCCTGGTGGCATATTCAGCAGGGCTACCGCCACCTGCTGCGCCAACTCATTTTGGGTATGTTGTACCTTGCTGAATGGCCATTCCGGGTAGAGCGAGGTACTGCTAGCTAGGAAAAACTCTGGATGAGAGGCGGCCTTGATAATCTTGAAGTCGCTCAGAGAGATAGTACCGTCGGACTCCATCCGCTCCAGGATATTGGTGCGCACGGTCCCCACATCCACCCGACGCTCCTTCACCGCCATCACCACCTCATCATGGATCCCGCCAAATTGCAGAGAGGAAAAATCACGGTAGGGGTCGATATCATGCGCACTCAGTTCCCGCCAGGCCATGTGAAACCCACCCAGGGAGGTCTCATCCACTGCCATAAAGCTTTTACCCTTCAGATCCTCAAGGGCAAAGATCTCGCTATTATCCCTGCGGGTGAAGATTACCCCACCAAAAACATTGTAGGGGGTACCACCGACTCGGTTGTTTAGGGTGGCAATGCGCGAAACGCGGTATCTTACCTCCAGGTTCACATAGATGCCGGGGTTGACCAGGATAAAATCCACCTCTCCAAACCCCACGGCTGACTCTATCTCATCAAAATCCAGCGGAACGATATTAAAGCGCCTTCCCGCAACGGATTGAGTAAGATAATCCGCAGTAGGCGTCCACGCCCTGAGCGTGGCGGCAACACCACGATGGCTCAGCACCCCAATGCGGACCAGTTGGTCATCCGCATACAGCCGCGTACTTACCACGGTAAGCAGCAGTAAAAAATAAAGAGACCGCCTGTTCAGCACTGTTTCAATACCAACTGAGATAGTAGTTATTTATCACCAGAGCCCCAGCCATAACTCCTCAGCCTTGCAGCTAAGCCCTGGCTCCAGTTCATATTTCCACCAGCTCAAAGCCGTGGGTGATATCCACTGAGGCCCCCAGCATGATGGAGGCCGAACAGAACTTCTCAGCGCTCAACGTCACCGCCCGCTCCACCGCCTTCTCCTTAAGATCGGGTCCACCCACCTTGAAATGAACATGGATACGGGTAAACACCTTTGGATCCTCATCAGCCCGCACGGCCTCCAGCTCCACCTCGCAAAAGCTAACCTGATGCCTACCCTTGCGCAGGATGTGCACCACGTCAAACTGGGTACAGCCACCAAGCCCCAACAGGATCATCTCCATGGGCCTGGTACCCAGATTGCGCCCGCCAAACTCCTCAGGGCCATCCATGACCACAGCATGACCACTACCGGCCTCCCCCACCATAAGGGTATTTTCCACCCACTTAACCCGCGCTTTCATCAGCACCTCTCTAGATTTTATTGCTCACTACTAATATATTGACGTATGAATCATGGATCGACAACCAAAACCGGTTATCATGAAAGCTTCTGAGCGACCAGACAAAACGAGAACGCGCTAAAACCATGACAATTATTCAACCACCACCACCAGATCCAGAATACCTACAGCCATTCCTCTCATTTTGTCACCGCAGAAGATATCCGGCCAAAACAGAGATTATCCGCCCTGGTGACCCGGCCGACGTCCTGTACTACATCATCGAAGGCTCTGTGACCATCATCATAGAGGACGAGGATGGCAGAGAGATCATTCTGACCTATCTAAATAAGGGCGAGTTTATCGGCGAAATGGGGCTGTTCGTACCCCAGCCACAACGCAGCGTCCTGGTACGTACACGTTCCGAGTGCATACTGGCTGAGATCAGCTACAATCGGCTGGAACAGCTATTTGACAGTGATCTCAAGCAATACACCCGTAAGATACTCTACGCCTTTGGCGCCCAGATGACTGAGCGCCTGCTGCACACCAGCCACAAGGTGGGCCACCTGGCGTTTCTGGACGTTACCGGCCGCATCGCAGGAACCCTGCTTGAACTTTGCAAACAACCTGACGCCATGACCCACCCCGACGGCATGCAGATTAGAATTACCCGTCAGGAGATTGGACGCATTGTGGGCTGCTCCCGAGAGATGGCCGGGCGGGTACTCAAAACCCTGGAAGAGCAGGGATTGATTGGGGTAAAGGGCAAGACCATCGTAGTATTTGGAACAAGATAACCCACAACCAACTAAACCGAGTCACCGTTCCTACTGAACAGACTCCACACTTTCACCTCCAGTGATCTGGCCTTTAGCGGGAGCCAAGGTATATATCTTGGGGATAGGGCTGGGCGAGTGTTTGTTTTTTGGCAGACCGAGATAACCCCACGCCGCAGCTAAAATCAGGACACTGATCAACACTGCTACCACTACTAAACTCCGACTACTAGGCTCACTTTCCTCCCTCTTAGACTCAGATGCTACTAACTGCGGAGCAACAAATTGTGACGACTGTTCAACTGGAATGAACTCGGTCTTTTCAATATTCAGGTTGGACCCAAAAACACCTTCAATCTCTATCTCGCTCTGGTAATCTGCCGTGGCATCCCGCAGTACCAGTTGGAGATTACACACTGCACCCCTGCGTTCGATCTTATTACGCAAACGCTCCGCCCGTTCAAGAAGAAGGTCACGACGAATGATTGATGGCTCACCCATCAGCAGCTCCCTAACCCCATCTTCCGGCATTCTGAACAGACTGCATAAATCAGCCACAACATCCTGTGTCTTGAAGCCACTTATCACCCATCCTGTCAGGACAATACGGTATCTCTCTACCTGCGCCATGCCTACGCCTTTTGCTATATTTTCCTACGTGCAGCCGCTGTCGCCCAAAC
>JAAGZL010000292.1 GCA_024206335.1 Gammaproteobacteria bacterium | reverse complement strand
GTGAACGGTTCTGATAGTACCGCAGGCTTAAAGCGTAACCTGGATAAAGATGATGACAAGATCGTCGTCACCACCATCCAGAAGCTCAACAACCTGATGAAAAACGAAGGCGATCTACCCATCTACTATAAGCAAGTGGTGTTTATTTTTGATGAATGCCATCGCAGCCAGTTTGGTGAAGCTCAGAAAAACTTGAACAAGAAATTTAAACGCTTCTATCAGTTTGGTTTTACCGGCACGCCCATCTTCCCGCTTAACGCTTTAGGTGCGGAAACCACCGCCAGCGTATTTGGCCGGGAGTTGCATTCTTATGTGATTACCGACGCGATACGCGATGAGAAAGTACTCAAGTTCAAGGTGGACTACAACGATGTGCGCCACAAATTTAAGGCTATTGAAACTGAGCAGGATGAGAAAAAGCTTTCTGCTGCTGAAAACAAAGAGGCGCTGTTGCACCCAGAGCGTATTCGCGAAATTTCCCAGTACATTCTGAACAACTACCGCCAGAAGACCCATCGTTTGCAGGGCTCTAACAATGGTCAGGCCAAGGGCTTTAATGCCAT
>JAAGZL010000291.1 GCA_024206335.1 Gammaproteobacteria bacterium | reverse complement strand
TTATTGAGACCTAACTGGTTATTAATCGCCATACGCTGAGCAGGTGTGAGCTGAGTGCCCCGACGACTGAGTGTTCGATTCGTATCCTGTACAGTACGTGCCGAGCGAGTAAGCGCATTCTGTTTAGCTGATTGAACAAGCCCATTACCACCTGCGCCTTCGAGTAGGGGGTTTAGGGCTTCACGGTCGAACAGTTGGGACACTGACCTGTCGGCCTGAGTCGTTGACCGGGCGGCTTGATCAATATGTTGCTCATTAGTTCCCTCCCTAATACCTTTGTATTCCCCGTTCTCATAATGTTCTGATGTGAACTTCATTTTAGATTCGGAGAAATAAGTTTGCGGATCCTTAATTATATCCGCACCCATACCATCGCCTCGGTATATCAAAGCTTTAATACTGTCAGGAACACCTTGGAACTGCTCTGGTGTTAGGTTGTGGACTTCTTGGACAAAGTCTTCCCAGTTCCCAGTACCCCCTGAGTCCTGCCAGTCGGCGTATGACTTGGTCACCGTCCCCCCGCGATGTTCTAACAGTCCACCACGACCGTACCCCCTAAGACCTTGTCGGAAGTAATCCATATTGGAAATACGCGCCTTATTTCCATCGAATTCGGGTTCTACCTCCTTGTATATTGTCCCTGTGCCTGTGCCTGTGCCCCCTGGCTCCTCATTCGGGAGAGGGGTTTCCTTCTCTGCCTCTACAGGAGCTTTTGTAGGGTATAAGCCACCTCTCTTTATCAGTCTTGACGTAGTGGGGTTTGCTATTGATGCCGCCATTTTTATACTCTCCTGTTGCCAAATTGCATATCATCGGCTGCACCTAGGTCAACACCATTGCCACCACCGGATAGTGACCCACTGAATCTGTCACCCGCATACCCCGCCAGTCTCCGAAAGGCACTACCCTGTTGTTCCATATCATTGATGGAATTGTTCTGGTCTATACGACTGCGCTGATTTGCTATATCAGTTAGAGATAGGAGTGAATTTGTTGAAGACGCACCAAAACCCTTACCCATACTGGCCGCATTGATACCTCGGGCGAATTTGTTGCCCCGTGCGAGGTTAGTCGCGGTATTGGTAGCAGAAGTCAGGTTATCATTCGCTTTGGAGTAGAC
>JAAGZL010000004.1 GCA_024206335.1 Gammaproteobacteria bacterium | reverse complement strand
TTGGTGTTTTGGGGACATGAATATCAATAGCATTCCCCCGTCATTCCGGCGCAGGCCGGAACCCAGTGGTTTCAACGACTTACTGGATACCGGATCAAGTCCGGTATGACGGAACCGAGTTAACGGGACAGCAGTGGTTTAGGGTGCAAGTTAGTGCGAAGCAATATACCAGGTCCAATAAAAGCCAAATTGGCGATAGTTCCGCCCTCTCGGATAGACCAATAATGGACTAATCAAAATTAGTTACATATATTCATACTCCTATCGGATTAGACAAATAGTTCACTACAGATCAGCGTACTATCCCTTCGACAAAAAGAAGAAATAAGAAAGGGTTTATATGAGTTTTCCTTCTGTCGCACAGACGTCTGATTAGTACTTGACGCGCTATATATTCAGTGTACTTGAAGACGAGTGAATCTTTTGGGTCTCCCAAGCTAATGATTTGATTTCAGGGGCAATTTTGGGGGCAACTATAAATCTAAAAAAGCAAAACTGGCTATTTTTCAATTACATATAAGATTCTATAGGTAGGCGCCGTCCCACTGCTTCTTGCTTGCATATCCTTTTGCTGTTGGGTCATGCTGATGGTTTATCTCGCATATGTAGGCTTATGGGGTCTAGGCTTATGGGGTCAAGCATTGATATAATCTCTTTACTGATTTATCAATCAATGCATTTTTGTCTCGAAGTTAACAGGGACACCCACCCTAAGAGGATGAACCAGTCGACACCCGGAAAGCGGGTGTCCCTCACATCATCCCTCACATTAGGTGATCGTCAAAAAATCAATGCGTAGAAAATTCTGGTTGATCGTGAACAGTGATTCTGGAAATCACCAGAAAGTGTTCACGTTCCCACCGGAATCGGTGTTCACGATCATCCAGGATGGGTGTTCACAATGCGCCAGAATCAGTGTTCAC
>JAAGZL010000290.1 GCA_024206335.1 Gammaproteobacteria bacterium | reverse complement strand
GTCAACTAATGCGTGCATCATTCTCACATTATCGATTCCCGCAAGATCAGCAACGAAACGGCTATGCAGTATATTGCCAGCATCATAGCGAGCTTCTTCACCGGGAGCCAGTAGCTCTAGTTTAGTGACATCGCCAGTGGCAATCGTAAAGTAATTACCGCCAGGTACGGCAAGCGATGTGTACTCTCGGCGATTCGGGGTGGAGCCCGGTATCTCGGTGCCACCTGTCCATGTAACATTACCTGTTCCCTCCCATCGCAACACCCACGGTTCATCGACCGTCCCCTCGGCCATCCAACCAGCTTCAACTGAATGAGTGTAGTGTTTCCAACTACCACCACTCGAGGCGTCAGGATATCCTTGTGCGTCTAATGTGCCGGGGATTGCGCTGTTGTCCGTATAACCGCCCTTAACAACATTGATAAAAGGATAGCTAGTAGTCCAGTAGGTCATCCACTCAAGACCTTGTGCGAACTTCATCATCTGACCGCTGTGGCCTTTGCCTGTTGTTGGGTCGTAATAACCCGTGTAAGTGTGGGTAGTGCTAGTCATAATTTAAGCAGCTGGTTGGGTGTAAGTAAATGTTAAAATTGTTTGCACAGTACCTGACACAATATCTGTACTAGACATATTTAACTGCGCTCCCGATGTACTAACAGCCCCATCGAAACGAGCAAGGACAGTCTCAGCCGCAGCAGGGTCATCACCAGATTGGTAACAACGAAACCATGTAGCTGTGCCAGTTGCAACTGCGGTGC
>JAAGZL010000289.1 GCA_024206335.1 Gammaproteobacteria bacterium | reverse complement strand
TCAAGTTCCAGTCAACGCAGTACCGGGTCCCAGGTCAACCTGCCTAACTGGTTAAAACTCACCCGAACGGGTGACAGTGTCGTTGCCTATACCTCCAGTAACGGTACTGACTGGGCCCATATAGATGATGTCACCGTAAGTTTTGGTGACACCATAGAAGCGGGCATCGCCCTGGCAGTAACCGGCAGTGCCGATCAACTGGCGCAATTTGACAACCTCAGTCTCACCAACGCCGGTGGTGATGCTAATGATGCAGAAACCTTGTCCAAGAAGGCCAGCACGTCGGCGATAATCAATAAGACCTTCCCCATGGTAGCCAGCGTGCCGGCGATTATCCATGCCGGTCCTGCTATTGGCGGCAATATCACTGAAGACACCGAGTTGGTGCCCGGTCAGCCCTACGATGTAACTTCGTCAATTGTGGTTGATGCGGGTGTAACCCTGACCATCCCGGCAGGCGCCACGCTGTCATTTATAGCGGGTACCCAGTTACAGGTTGTTGGAGAACTGGTCATTGAAGGCGATGTTAATAATCGGGTGCTGCTGACCAGTGCAGCAACGAGCCCTGCAAAGAATAACTGGAAAGGGATTGTGGTACAAAACGGTGCCACAGTATCACTGGACCATGTGATCGGGGAGTATGCGAACAGGGCGATTGATCTATACAATGTCACAGGTGCTACCGTCACGGTAAGCAACAGTGAACTGAGAAGCAGCGAAACTGGGGTGTATATATATAGTGGTGATTCTGCAGTGACGATAACGGATTCGAGGCTGACGGATAACAGCACTGGGTTTTACATGAGGAGCTCTGGTACGGCACCG
>JAAGZL010000288.1 GCA_024206335.1 Gammaproteobacteria bacterium | reverse complement strand
GTCAACTAATGCGTGCATCATTCTCACATTATCGATTCCCGCAAGATCAGCAACGAAACGGCTATGCAGTATATTGCCAGCATCATAGCGAGCTTCTTCACCGGGAGCCAGTAGCTCTAGTTTAGTGACATCGCCAGTGGCGCGTGTAAAGTAAGTGACAGTAGGTGCGGCAAGTGATGTGTACTCTCGTCGATTCGGGGTGGAGCCCGGTATCTCGGTGCCACCTGTCCATGTAACATTACCTGTTCCCTCCCATCTCAAAACCCACGGTTCATCGACCGTCCCCTCGGCCATCCAACCAGCAGCCGGGTCGTGGGTGTAGTGGTCCCAGCTCCCACCACCAGAGGCGTCAGGATACCCGTTCGTATCCAACGTGCCGGGGATGGCGCTGTTGGACGTATAACCACCCTTAATAACGTTGATTAAAGGAAAGCTACCAGTCCAGTAGACCATCCACTCCAGATTCTGCCCGATCTTCATCATCTGACCGCTGTGGCCTTTGCCTGTTGTTGGGTCGTAATAACCAGTATAATTGTGGGTACTACTAGTCATAATTTAAGCAGCTGGTTGGGTGTAAGTAAATGTTAAAATTGTTTGCACAACGCCTGACACAATATCTGTACTGGACATATTTAACTGCGCTCCTGATGTACTAACAGCC
>JAAGZL010000287.1 GCA_024206335.1 Gammaproteobacteria bacterium | reverse complement strand
TTTCTAAATATTTTGCTCAAACATCAACTTCCCGCAGCTTCTTTCAGAAGCACGATGAGTAGGAGTAAGTTTGAAGTTAAATATTTCATTAAGCTAAGTGTTGTCTAGGTTGTCTATCTTTGTCAAGGCATATCAGCAATTCTAGGTGAAATAGTTTAAATGGAAGTTAAGCGGGGTATCTTTTTCACCTGTCCCTAGCATTTAATAGATCGTGATGATTTCATACAGCACCAAACCCACCGCCGCCTGGGGTTTCAATTACAAAGGTATCACCGGCGTCCAGTTCAAGGGCATCACAACTGCCAAGTTCAACAATATCACCGTTGATTTTAATCACATAATTGTGGCCAACTAAACCTGGGGAGCCGCCCAACAGGCCGAATGGGGCGACTTTGCGATGGTTCGACAATATTGCCGCCGACATTGGTTGTTCAAAACAGATTTTCCTTGTCACGCCATTACCGCCATTACCGCTGTCTCCTTTGCCGCCCCCTTTACCACCTGAGTTTTTACGAATGGCAAACGAATTAAGTCGCACCGGAAAACGCCATTCCAATACTTCAGGATCAGTCATCCGTGAGTTGGTCATGTGGCTGTGTATGGCATCGCAACCGGGGCCGTGTAACCCGGCACCTGTCCCGCCGCAAATTGTTTCGTAATATTGGTATTGTTCGTTGCCGAAGGTGAAATTGTTCATTGTGCCCTGAGACCCTGCACTAATACCCAACGCGCCGTACAGGGCATCGGTGATCACCTGTGAGGTTTCGACGTTTCCGGCCACCACAGCTGCCGGGTATTTGGGGTTTAGCATGCAGCCTTCTGGCACTATCAGGGTGATGGGTTTGAGACATCCGGCATTAAGTGGAATATCTTTGTCAACAAGGGTTCTGAATACATACAATACAGCGGCTTTGCAGATCGCAAACGGGGCGTTAAAGTTGCTTTCTTGCTGTGGCGATGTGCCGGTAAAATCGACTGTAGCACTTTGAGCTTCAATTGTCACAGTCACTTTTACCTGACAGCCATCGTCCATTGGGTAGATAAAACTGCCCGACTTTAGTTTGCCAATCGCTTGGCGGACGGCATATTCGGCGGCGTCAATCATGTGTTGCATATACGCCGATACTACATCGGCACCGTATTCAGCTTGAATTTTGTCTATTTCTTTAATACCTTTGTGATTGGCGGCAATTTGCGCCTGCAAATCAACGATGTTTTGCTGGATATTACGGGCCGGGTATTGATGTTTACTGAGCTTTCTTATCAGTGCAACATGGTTGAAATTGCCGTCTCTGACTAGCAAAAAGTTGTTAAATACTATGCCTTCTTCGGTAATCGAACGGCTGTGTGGTGGCATTGAGCCTGGCGTTAAACCACCTACGTCGGCGTGATGACCGCGTGAGGCAACATAAAATTCTACGTGGTGGTCATCTGCAGAGAATACTGGGCTTATCACGGTTAAATCAGGCAGATGCGAGCCACCATGAAAGGGGCTGTTTACCAAATAGACGTCACCATTTCGCATGGTTTCTTCATTTTGTTGGGCGATGCTGAGAATACTTTCACCCATCGAACCGAGGTGCACCGGCATATGTGGCGCGTTGGCCACTAACTCACCCCGATGGTTGAACATGGCGCATGAAAAGTCTAAACGTTCTTTGATATTGACTGAGGTGGCTGTATTTTTCAGCACCAGTCCCATTTGCTCGGCAATGAACATAAACAGGTTGTTGAACAGTTCAAGCCGGATGGGGTCTACTTTGGTGCTAATTTTTTTGTGAGTTTCTGCCTGAGTTTCAATCCTGGTAAGTACCAGGTTATTACTCGGGGTAACACTGAGTTGCCAATTTGGCTCTACTACTATGGTAGTTTGTTTTTCGATTATGATCACCGGGCCATTGAGCAGCAATCCCGGGTGCAGTTGCTCACGCTTGTAAAAGCCGGTTGGGTGCCAATTGGCTTCGCCATCAATGGCAAAATACACCGGTCTGGTATCGGTTGGTACAATTTGGTGTGCGTGAGCAGTATGGGCAGGCTTGGATTGTTCTGGCTCCTCCATCCGGCTGACCCCTTCGGTTTGCACCGATTCGATAATTAAACCGATATTCTTATTGGTGAATCCATAGAGCTTTTGATGTTGCTCTTCAAATTCGTCGCGCAGTTGCTCAATGTTCAGGGTGTCAATGGTTACCGGGAAGGCAGTATCGGTACCTTGATATTTGATTAATAACTTTGTACTGAGGGTTATTTCGCTGCTGCAAAATCCTTGTTGTGTCAACTCAGCGTTAACCGCTTTGTCTAGCGTTAAAATGGCTTCATTCAGGGGTGCCAGCACTTCCGGCTGCAGTAGGGCCTCGAGGCTTTGCACCTTGATCACCCTGACCTGCGCCAAACCCATGCCATAAGCAGATAATACGCTGCTCAATTGATGGATAAATACTTTTTTTATACCCAAGGCGTCGGCCACCAAACAGGAATGTTGTGGTCCAGCACCACCAAAGCAGCATAAGGTGTATAAACCAACATCTATGCCCCGCTGCACTGAAATATGTTTGATGGCATTGGCCATGTGTTCTACTGCAATTTGCAAATACCCCTGAGCCAGTTGCTCTGAGGTCAATGCCGTATCTGATTTTCGCAGATTGTGAATGGTGGCGGCCAGTTCGTCAAAGTTGTTGTCGACAGCTGTCTTGTCGAGTGTCTGGTCTTGGTTTGGCCCAAAAATTGGCGGAAAGAAATCAGTTTGAAGTTTGCCAAGCAGCAGGTTGATGTCGGTAACAGTCAACGGGCCTTGATTTCGATAACAGCTCGGTCCTGGATTAGCCCCAGCAGATCCTGGACCGACGCTTAACCTAAGCCCAGAATCAAACCCGTCATGACTTAGCTTGGAGCCACCCCCGGCTGCGACGGTGTGGATTTTCATCATAGGTGCCTGAAGCCGCACGCCTGCGACTTCGGTATCAAAGGTTCGCTCGTATTCGCCATTAAACAGGGCTACATCAGTGCTGGTGCCACCCATGTCAAAGCCGATGATCTGCTCGATGCCATCCTGTCGGGCTGTTTCTACCATAGCCACCACGCCACCTGCTGGGCCTGACAATACCGCGTCTTTGCCGTTGAAGGTTTCGGCCTGGGTCAAGCCTCCGTTGCTTTGCATAAACTGTAACTGGAAATCGCCTAGTTTACTGGCAAATTGGTTGACATAACGACGTATAACAGGTGTCAGGTAACTGTCGACCACAGTGGTGTCGCCACGGCCAATAAGCTTCATTAGTGGGTTAACCTGATGGGACACCGATACTTGAGTAAAACCGGTTTTGATGGCAATTTCAGCGGCAATTTTTTCGTGATCATGGTAGCGATAACCATGCATCAAGACGATTGCGCAACTGCGAAAACCTGCGTCAAATGCTTGTTTTAATTGAGTGCTTAATGCTGCTTCGTCCAGCGGATTAATCACTTCTCCATGGGCTGATACTCGCTCGGTCACTTCAACAACACGATTATAAAGTTGATCTGGTAACTCAATATTTAACTTGAATAAATGTGGCCGGTTTTGATAACCGATGCGAAGAGCATCGGCAAACCCGGCGGTAATAACCAGTACAGTGGGTTCGCCTTGGCGTTCTAGAAGGGCATTGGTAGCAACTGTTGTGCCCATTTTTACTGAGTTAATGGGTTGAGTGGCCATGTCGGTATTTTCATCGATATTTAACAGGATTTGAATACCACGCACGGCGGCATCTGAATAGCTGGTGGGGTTTTCAGACAATAACTTGCAAACCGTTAATTTGCTATCAGGATCTTTGCCTATTACGTCGGTGAATGTACCGCCGCGATCTATCCAAAACTGCCAGTGTGCATCACTCATCAAAGGGAACAGTTTTTTGCGTGTAAGTCGAATAAACACTATATCTATCCATACACGGAACTAAATTTAACCTATAGCCATCAAATTTTCTAATAGTCATGCCCTGAGAATAAACTGCTTTTCACAAAATCTCTACAATATTCATTCTTCTATTGCCATTTTCAGAAATTAGACACACATTGCCCTACTACTCAATAGTGTGTTGTCATATATGGTCTCCTCCCATATTGCAAGGTTTAACATTAGATTAACAGGGACAGATTTGCTGTCATATATACGGTCTTTAAGTGAAGTATTTTACTTCTGACCTGGATGTAACACGCGCATATTGTCCTAATCAACTTGTCGGTATTTATTACCGTTGACAATAGCAGGTTCTCAATATGCCGGTTTTACCTGTTTGTTCATCATTTGTTAGCCTTCGCAATTCTTTGAAGAGTTCCTCTTTCCTGTTTTAAATTGGAGAATATTCTTCCCCTGACACAGTAACTGCCCACGCCATTCTTGCCATCTTGTTGGCATAAGCTACACAAGCTCGGTTAAGCCCCCGAGTTTCTTTGATTCGTTTTATCCACTGACTCAGTTTATCATTTTTACGTTTTGTATTGGTCACCACAGACTGAGAGCCTTGTACCATCAAACTTCTGAGGCAGCGGTTTCCTTTCTTACTTATTCCAAGTAACAAGTCTTTTCCTCCAGAACTATGTTGCTTCGGAACAAGTCCCAACGACGCTGAAACATCCCGACCTTTACGATAGGCTGAGCCATTGCCAACTTCATTAAAATATGCACTCGATACCATCGGTCCTATGCCTGGAATTGTTTGTAACCGTTTGCATATATCGTTGCTTTTTGATGCTTGTATTATCAATTTATCAAACATTTCAATACTGGGATCTAATGTCTCCAACTGTTTAGCCAGTTGTCTTAATATAATTTTAAAAGCACCGGATAAATAATCATTTTCATCATCCAACAACATTGGAATATTTTTACGTATTGTACTGACACCAAGTGAGAGGCAAATGCCGTATTCTGCTAAC
>JAAGZL010000286.1 GCA_024206335.1 Gammaproteobacteria bacterium | reverse complement strand
CTCCAGCCCGGCGCCAATACATCTATCTCGACACCGGACTGCTGCTGGCGCAGGACCTTGAACAGGCTCTGCGCCATCACCATGTCGCCCACCCAGGATGGGCCGACTACCAGTATGCGACTATTATCGCTCAAAGCAGATTTTCAACTATCCAGGTTAAATAGCGCCAGATTCAGGCCAGGGTCAACCACTCAGGATTGATATCCCTGCGCCCATGCACCTGATCAAAATAGAGGCCCTGCAGACGTTCGGTGATCGGACCGCGCCCATGATTGCCGATGGGGCGGTTATCTACCTCACGAATCGGCGTGACCTCGGCTGCGGTACCGGTAAAGAACGCCTCGTCAGCGATATAGACCTCATCACGGGTAATGCGTTTTTCCACCACTGGAATCCCCAGCTCATCCGCCAGGCTCATCACGGTCCTGCGGGTGATACCATCCAGGGCGGAGGTCAGATCAGGGGTGTAGATGATGCCGTCCCGGATGATAAAGATATTCTCACCGGAGCCTTCCATAACGTAGCCCTCGGCATCCAACAGCAGCGCCTCATCATAACCACACTCCAGCGCCTCCTTCAGGGCCAGCATGGAGTTCATGTAGTTGCCGTTGGCCTTGGCCCGGCACATGGTGATATTCACATGGTGCCTGGTAAAAGACGAGACCCGGATGCGGATACCCTTCTCCAACTCCTCTTCGCCCAGGTAGGCGCCCCAATCCCAGGCCGCCACCATCACATGCACCTTGAGGTTGTCTGCACGCAGCCCCATGCCTTCAGAGCCATAAAAGCACATGGGACGAATATAGGCAGAGTCTAGATTGTTCTCACGCACCGCAGCAAGCTGGGCCTGACTCAGGGTCTCGGCATCAAAGGGCATGGGCATACCCAGGATGTGGGCCGAACGAAACAGGCGGTCGGTATGTTCCTGCAACCGGAAGATGGCAGGACCATTCTCGGTCTTGTAGGCACGTACGCCCTCGAACACCCCCATGCCGTAGTGGAGGGTATGGGTAAGCACATGGGTCTTGGCCTCACGCCAGGGAACCATCTCCCCGTCCAGCCAGATCACCCCGTCACGGTCTGCCATTGTCTGCATCTATCTTTCCTCAGTTTTACACCTGGAATCTTCGGTTCACATATTCCGGTTTCAGCCAGCACATCTTGCCGACCGATCTGTCGCGCAGTCGCGTGGAATTTGCCGTAGAGACCAGCGTTATTATGTTCTCTGCTTCTCAGTGCGGGCAAACAGACTAACTAGCCAGCGTCCATCAACTGTCTGTAAGCATCTCTGCGCCCCAGATCTCCTTCACCTCTACGCGCTCTGTCCCGAGCTGATCATGGGATACCAACGCCGGCTGCTCTTGTAACGCCAGACGATGTGAAGCGGAGCGGAAGCATCTATAGGCATCCGCCAAAGAGCGTACCCGATCCTCTGTAAATATTTCATATCCGGCCAGGGCCTCCAACAACCTGATATTGTCTGTCCAATCAAGCAGATCAGGATGATTGTGAGCCCACCTTAGAACCGCGTATTGAACCATAAATTCAATGTCTGCGATACCACCACGCCCCTGCTTGAGGTCGAACATATCGTTATTACTCTTGTCCAGTGAGATGCGCATCTTCTCCCGCATCTCAACCACCTCCTGGCGCAGCTTGTCAGGATCGCGTTGTTTGGACAGTACAGCTCGTCTTATCTCCTGAAACCGCGCGGCGACCACCGGGTCCCCCGCTATGGGACGGGCTCGCAACAGGGCCTGATGCTCCCAGGTCCAGGCCTCGCTGTTCTGGTACTTATTAAAGGCATCCAGGGAGCTTACCAGCATCCCGGAATTACCACTTGGACGCAGTCGCATATCCACCTCGTACAGCAGCCCGGAGCCGGTACGCGCCGTGAGCATATGGATCAGACGCTGGCCGAGTCGGGCAAAGAACAGGTCATTGGCTATCTGTCGCTCCCCATCAGTCATGGCATTGGGGTCAGAGTCGGCATGTATAAATACCAGATCCAGATCCGAACCATAACCAAGCTCAATCCCGCCCATCTTGCCATAGGCAATCACACAAAACCCGGTCCCCTGGCCGTCACCACCAGCAGGCCGGCCATGGCGCGCCACCAGGAAGGACCAGACCTGATCCAACACCCGTGCGATTATGGTCTCAGCAATCTCGGTCAGATAGTCACTCACCACCATCAATGGGATCACATCGGTGACATCGGCGGCGGCCACACGCAACTTGTTGCTCTGCAAGAACTGCCGCAGACGCTCCATCTGTTCCTCGGTGTCATCCGGATCAACCGCAGTCAGCAGGGTGTCCAGCTCACTTTTCAGCTCCTCCGACTTGAGAGGTGAGTAGAGTTGACGCGGGTCCAGCAGCTCATCCAGCAGTATGGGGTGGCGGGTGAGTTGGGAGGCGATCCAGGGACTGGAGCTCTCCAGCCGCACCAGTTGCGACAGCGCCATAGGACTCTCCACCAGCAGCGCCAGATAGGCGGTACGCCGGGCGATGGACTCCAACAACTTTAGCACCCGCTCCAGCACCAGAGTTGGGTCCTCGGTTGCCGCCACCGCCTCCAGTATCAGGGGCATCAACTGATCCATGCGCTGTTGGCCACGCACCCCCTGCCCCCGGAAGGCGTGGCTGGCGCGGAACTGCTCCAGCATCTGCAGTACATCGGCCGCAACCTCATGAAACCCGAATTCGGCCAGCACCTTAACGGAGCCTTCATCGTCCAACTGCTGCCGCCACAGGGCCTGCAATGGCTTCTCTTCCGGCTCCTCTTCCGCCTGAGGCGCAGCGAACACCATGTCAAAATGCCCCTGCACCCGCGCCCGGTGTTGCTCTAGCACCGAGAAAAAACTCTCCCAATCATCAAATCCCATGGAACGGGCCAGACGCAGACGGGCCAGATCATCATCCGGCAGCAGGTGAGTCTGGCGGTCCTGCCAGGCCTGGAGCCGATTCTCCACCAGGCGCAGAAACTGATATGCCGCATCCAGCTCCTGCACCACAAGCCTGGGTAGCAGATCCTTGCTGCCCAACACATCCAGCACCTGCAGGATGGGGCGGATCTGCAGATCAGGGTCACGCCCACCACGGATCAACTGAAACGCCTGGCCAATAAACTCAATTTCACGAATACCACCCGGTCCAAGTTTGACATTGGCACTCATGCCACGCTTGTGCATCTCGCCGCTGATCATGCGCTTCATATCACGCAGAGATTCAATGGCCCCGAAATCCAGATAGCGGCGGTATACAAATGGACGCAACATAGCGTTCAGCTCCTCCGCCGCCTCCCCGTCTCCAGTCATTATCCGCGCCTTGATCATGGCGTAGCGCTCCCACTCCCTAGCCTGGCTGTGGTAGTACTCCTCCATGGCATCAAAACTAATAGCGAGGGGACCCGAGTCACCAAATGGCCGCAGGCGTGTATCCACACGAAACACAAAGCCGTCCACGGTCTGGGAACCGATGGCCTTAATCAACTGCTGACTCAGCCGGGTGAAAAACTGCTCATTGGATAGATAGCGCCCACCCTCTACCTCACCGCTACGTGGATAGGCAAAGATAAGATCAATATCGGAAGATAGATTAAGCTCACGCGCACCCAACTTGCCCATACCCAGCACCACCATGTGCTGTTGTACACCATCCTCATCCCGCGGCACCCCCTGCTTGACAACGGCCCATTCATACAACAGCCCCAGGGCCTGTTCTACACAGGCATCAGCCAGTGCGGAGAGATCTTCAAGGGTCTCAGCCAGGGGGGCAATTCCAGCCAGATCACGCCAGATGATGCGTACCATTTGGGCTCGCCGGAACAGACGCAGGCCGCGATGCAACGCCGCTTCATCCACAACCGGCTCCAACTCCAACTGCAGACACCGCCCCATATCACCTGTCTGGTAGCTGGCGTGCAAATCACCACTTTCCACTAGACCGTGGAGCAAGCCAGGGACCCGGATGCAGCTCTGAATAACGTAATCACTACCCTCCCACACCCGTTTCAGTTCAGAGATAAAATCAGGCTGGGCAGTAAGGGTTGAGAGTTGTTCCTGCTCCAGGGCGCTGCTCCACTCCTGCCAGTGCCTCTCCACCTGCTCAGTGAGTTGCCCACCCGTAACCGTAGGACCACTTGATTCCTGCATCACATCTCCCATTGATCAAGACTATAGATGGCTGCTGAACAAAATCCGCAACAGATTTTGAAGCCCTGCCAGATACCTAATAATATCCGGTTTTCAACCGGGGCAGAACCCAACCTGAGTATGAAAATACTCATGAGAGTATAGGGCCCCACACCTACCCTCCATGATCTGCAGTTAAGAACACATCAACACCGTACCGTAGTGATCTCTAAGTATTCACCACTTATCACTACCCTGAAGCACACAAAAAAGCCCCGCATCACTGCGGGGCTTTCTGTGTACTGGGATAAGCAGCGGGTGATTACATCATGCCGCCCATACCACCCATGCCACCCATACCGCCCATGCCACCCATATCAGGCATGGCTGCGGCCGGCGCTCCCTCGGATGGGGCATCGGCTACCATGCACTCGGTAGTGATCATGAGACCAGATACAGAAGCTGCGTTCTGCAGTGCGGTGCGGGTCACCTTAGTTGGATCCAGGATACCCATCTTGATCATGTCGCCATATTCACCACTACCGGCGTTATAACCGAAGTTGCCTTCCCCTTCCCCAACCTTGTTCACCACTACGGAGGCCTCTTCACCGGCATTGGCTACGATCTGACGCAGAGGCTCTTCCAAGGCACGGCATGCCATATCGATACCGACGTCCTGATCGTGGTTGTCGCCTTTGAGTTTTCTCAGTGCTGGCAGGGCGCGGATCAGGGCCACACCACCACCAGGTACAACACCCTCTTCTACGGCGGCGCGAGTGGCGTGCAGTGCGTCTTCCACTCTGGCCTTTTTCTCTTTCATCTCCACCTCGGTGGCAGCACCCACCTTGATCACGGCAACACCGCCGGCCAGTTTGGCTACGCGTTCCTGCAGTTTCTCGCGATCATAGTCAGAGGTGGTCCCTTCAATCTGGGCACGCACCTGATCAACCCGGGTCTTAATCTCATTTTCAGAACCGGCACCATCGATAATGGTGGTCTCGTCTTTGGTGATTTGGATCTTCTTAGCGGTACCCAGCTCTTCCAGACCTGCCTTGTCCAGGGTCAGACCAACCTCTTCAGAAATCACAGTGGCACCGGTCAGGATAGCGATATCCTGCAGCATGGCCTTGCGACGATCACCAAAGCCCGGGGCCTTGACTGCGCATACTTTTACAATGCCACGGATGGTGTTAACCACCAGGGTAGCCAACGCTTCACCATCTACATCTTCCGCCATTATCAGCAGAGATCTGCCGGATTTGGCCACTGCTTCCAGTACTGGGAGCAGATCGCGGATGTTAGAGATCTTCTTGTCGTGCAGCAGGATGAACGGTTCTTCCAGCTCGGCACTCATGTTCTGCTGGTTGGTGGCGAAGTAAGGGGAGAGGTAGCCACGATCAAACTGCATGCCCTCTACTACGTCCAGTTCGTTATCCAGGGCAGAACCCTCTTCTACGGTGATAACACCCTCTTTGCCTACCTTCTGCATGGCCTCGGCGATAATGTTGCCGATGTTGGTGTCACTATTGGCAGAGATGGTGCCAACCTGGGCAATCTCTTTATCGTCAGAGCAGGGGCGGGACAGAGACTGGAGCTCACTCACCGCAACCTCAACCGCCTTATCGATACCACGCTTCAGATCCATTGGATTCATGCCTGCCGCTACAGCCTTCAGGCCTTCACGCACCATGGCCTGGGCCAGCACGGTAGCAGTGGTGGTGCCGTCACCGGCAATATCGGAGGTGTGAGAGGCAACCTCTTTCACCATCTGCGCGCCCATGTTCTCGAACTTGTCAGCCAAGTCGATCTCTTTGGCCACGGAGACACCATCCTTGGTGACGGTAGGAGCACCAAAGCTCTTCTCCAGAACCACATTACGGCCCTTTGGCCCCAGGGTGACCTTTACAGCATTGGCCAGTACGTTCACGCCATCCATCATCTTGGAGCGGGCGCTTTCAGAAAATCTCACTTCTTTGCTCATTGCAGTATTCCTTAGAAAATTCAGTATTTGTTGGGAGGTGGATCAGTTATCACTGTTTGCTGGAGGCCTTATCACCTCACAACCGCGCAGCAACCTGCTGAATCAACCCTCAATCACACCCATAATGTCCTCTTCACGCATCACCAGGACCTCATCACCACTGATCTTGACTGCGGTACCGGAGTATTTGCCGAATAGGACCTTGTCACCAACCTGCAGATCCATGGGGCGCACATCACCACTATCCAGAATCCTGCCCTTACCAACGGCCAGAACCTCACCCTGATCAGGTTTTTCGGTGGCTGAATCCGGAAGCACAATACCACCTGGGCTGGTGCGTTCCTCTTCCATACGACGTACTATCACACGATCGTGCAGTGGACGAATATTCATCTACTGATTTCTCCTTTAAATTAAGTTTATTTATGATTAAAAAGCCGGACGTTGCTCTTGTTAGCACTCGCCCCTAGTGAGTGCTAATAATAGGGGCAAACTTTTGGTAGTCAAGGGGAGGGAGGTGAAAAAAGTTGGATTTGAGCGGAATCCAGCGCAAACACCGATAGTAGGGGGTATTGCGAGCCACCCTGAATCACTCTAATTAGATGGTTATGACGCCTCACCCACCAATAACACCCCGCCCGCTCTATGGCGTGCTCCGGAGATACTTTTCAAAGATCGGCACTCTCCAGGGCCTGACCGCAAGGATCAGACTAGTCAGCTGGCGCTGCTCCAGCGGAAGCCCCTTATCCTTCAGCTTAAGCTCATTGAACTCCTTGGCCAGATCCTCCAGGCGCTGTTTCAAGATATTGCGCGAGGCGGTAGTGAGCATGGCGGTGGGGAACAGCAACAGCTCATCTTCACTGGTGAAGCGGCTGTTTAGAAAATCACGCTGCAGATTCTCGCTGAAAAACTTCTGAATAGGGCCATTTTTCCTCCAGGCGAAGTGAGGCGATATCAGAAGATAAAAGCGATTTTTGGGTAACAGTTCGATCAGCCGCAGACGATCCAGGGTGGCTAGATGATGCACCAACTGATGCTGGGTAAAGGTGTAGTGCTCCAGCATCTCACTGAATTGCCAACCGTTAATCACCAGGAAAGTGGCAAGCAGCAGGCCATGATCGGCAGTGATCTCCTGCTCCTGCTCCTCGCTCAACTCATCCACCGTACGCATATCCATATCCATCTGCTTCACCAGATCGGCCAGGCTGATCTGCGCCACCTCGCATATCCTCTCCATCCGCTCCAGGCTGACATGCTTGGTGGAGAACAGGCGTTTGATGCTGGCCTCGCTCATGGCCAGTTCCTCGGCCAAATTACGGTAGGTGATGCCACGCATACGCAACATGCGCTTCAAAGTATTGATGAGTGATTCAGTCTGACTCATACCAGCCCCCATAAGTCTCGTTATTTAATACTATTTGTAACATATATCTAGACTTATTACATTTTCATTGCGCAATTCGCTACCAGAAACCATTCTCTCCCTATCAACAACAAACCTGAGAGGAGATAGAAAAATGGATGTATCACAACTGCACCTTGTTATCGGGTGGAGCTCCATGATCATGGGGGCACTGTCCGGCGCAGTAATAGGCCTGTTTTTTCATCGTGATGAATGGGCGGGTGGTTACAGCTCGTTCCGCCGTCGCATGCTGCGACTGGGTCACATCGCCTTTTTTGGCCTGGGTTTTCTGAACCTGATGTTCGGCCTGACTACCCAGACCATCCAACTGCCGGACATCCATCTCACCATCGCATCAGCAGGCTTCATGCTAGGCGTGGTAGCCATGCCCGCGTGCTGTTTCCTGGCAGCCTGGCGCAAACCATTTCGACACCTGTTTCCCATCCCGGTAGTAGCGGTGATGGCAGGTATTGTGCCGATTGTTCTGGGAGGGATCTGAAGATGAAACTGGGACTGATTGCCATGAGTGGCGTACGCGCCCATAACCAGGAACTGACCCGGCTGGGACTGACCCTGCCAGGATTTGTGGAACGCAATAAAACCATCGCCTCACTGCCAAGCCTTGGTCTGCTGACCCTGGCAGGCCTAACGCCGGACAGCATCGAGATGGAGTATTTGGATGTGGAGGACATCAAACATATAGATGGGCTACCGGGTGAATTTGACGCCGTAGCCATCTCCTCATTCTCGGCCCAGATCAAGGAGGCCTACGAACTGGCAGACAGATATCGCACAGTGGGAACCAGCGTGATCCTGGGCGGACTGCATATTACAGCCTGCCCCGACGAGGCCCTGCAACACGCAGACTGCGTGGTGATTGGCGAAGGGGAGCCGGTATGGCCTCAGGTTATGCATGACCTGCAACAGGGCAATTTGAAGTCCCGCTATGATGCACGAGGCAACACCTTTGATCTGGCGCAGGCCCCCATGCCCCGCTTTGATCTGCTGGATCACGGTCGCTACAACCGCATCACGGTGCAGACCGCACGTGGCTGTCCGTTTGACTGTGAGTTTTGTGCCGCCTCCATTCGCCTGTCTCCCAAATACCGGGTTAAACCGGTACATAAAGTGATCGCAGAGATCAGGCAGATCAAGTCAGCCTGGCATAAACCATTCATCGAGTTTGCCGATGACAACAGCTTCGTAAACAAGCGCCACTCCAAGGCACTGCTGCGGGAACTGGCAAAGGAGAATGTGCGCTGGTTCACTGAGTCTGACCTCACCATCGCCCAGGATAACGAGCTGCTCTCTCTGATGCGCGACAGCGGTTGCGCCCAAGTATTGATCGGATTCGAAAGTCCATCACCCCAGGGGCTGCATGGGCTAGAGCAGAAGAGCGACTGGAAAGCCAAACAGTATGAGCAGTACCTGACCGCCATCGAGCACATCCAGAGTTACGGCATCAGCGTGAACGGTTGCTTTGTACTAGGGTTGGACGGCACCAGCAGCGAGAGCTTTCTGGGCGTGCGTGATTTTGTAGATCAAAGCGGCCTGCATGAGGTACAGGTGACCGTACAGACCGCATTCCCCAATACCCCTCTGTATAAACGACTCCAGCAATCCGGCCGCCTGCTGGAGGAGCAGGCCTGGGAGCTATGCACCCTGTTCGATGTAAACTTCGTGCCAGACGGCATGAGCGTGGAGGAACTGGAGCGCGATTTTCGCTGGCTGGTGAGCGAGCTATACAGCGACACTGCCACCCAACGGCGCAAGTCCCACTTCTTTCAACAACTGCGTGCGGCAAGGCGTAACAAAGACCATGCACCGGCCCACGCCTGTTATGGATAGATCCGGATATGTTTAAGCTTAGACATGGCGACCATCTTAGAGCAGGCAATCACTCAAGATGGTCGTCATAACGCTCCATCAGATAGCAAAGGCAGTCCTGACGCACCACCTTATGATCCAGGGTCAGCATAGATGGCATCACCGGAATACGCAGCCGCAGCTCATCCTCCTCCAGCTCAAAATAGCGCTCAGACACATCCACGCCATGCTCATCCGTTGCCACCAGACCCAGACCGATACCAGGGCGCAGACAGCCCAGCACCGTACCCCGCGGCAGCTCACGGAAGTTGAAGTGGTCCAGATCATCGGCAAAGCAAATATCCACATCCGATACACAGTGCCCAAAACTGAACCGCTGCGGCACCTTGACTATGGCCACGGTGTGAAACAGCTCTATATCCTGGTGCGCCACGACATGGGTAGGATGTTCTGACAGGTGCAGACAGGCATCCAGATAGTTCCGGGCATGCTCCACACTGTAGGCCTGCCCCACCTGACCACACTCCAGGGTAACTGCAGGACAGAGCTTGGCCATAACCATGGACTGCACCCCACAGGGACGGATGAAGTAGACCACAGTGCGACTGAACATGGTGGCCAGATGCAAGAAGCGGTTATCCAGGATGTTTACGCAGGCGTAGTGTGGATTAAATCCGGTATTGTTATGCACATCCACACTGGCAAAGACGCCACGCACGCGCATGCTCTCATGCACCTGCTGCATCATTCGATGTTCCGGGGTCTCGGGCGAGCCACATCCCGGCCAGACCCGATTGTAATCTGGCTGCCCATCCAGGTGTCGCAGCCCCACTGCGGCCGCAGTGATATTACCAATGAACAGGCTTAACCCACGTGGCAGTTCATAGTCACCCCCACGAGGCCGGTAACGCTTGAGTAGTTGCCGCACCGCATCCCAACCCGTAGTCTCATTACCATGCATCAGTACCGACACAAACAGGTTAGGCTCTCTACGGCCGGGCAGATGAATCAGGGCGGGGCCATCCAGCACCTCTCCCAGCCGGGTGGCATCCAGCTCAAGCAGACCTGTGGGTAAATGATCCAGTTGTAACAGCATATTTAATAGGTGGCTCTTTAGTAATATGAGTACTTCAAACTAATACTTGTGTCTCGCAAAGGATGTAGCGTTATAACCTATTGTTGCCAAAGCGCTTCAAATGATTTCTTTAGTATATTTTTCGTCCTGCACCACCCCCAATAGAGCAGCACACAATCCCGCCACCCAATCTCTTTAGCCGGGAACGCTGTGCTTATCCCGGCCTACGGCCATTTAATCGTAAGCCAGAATAAGCGGTAGCATTTCTGGCAATTTATCAACTCCAAACATGAGCCTCAAATGACCCACTCATGCACCGGTATGCCGCTGGCTTGCCGCTGCAGATAGGTCTCAGTCAGCCCCTGCATATCAGAGCCGTTTTTTTCCACCCAGGCCCGTTGCCAGGCAGCGCCATTCTGCATGCTACTGACCCTGGCCTGGACAATGCCCAGCCAATGCGCAACCTCCTCTGCGTCAATACCCATAGACAACAGACCCTCACGCGCCAGAGGCATCAATTGCTTAGAACATAGTTCCTGTATACCGACCAGCTTCCCGTCCAACCACCGGACCTCAGCCCTTAACCCATGTTTGGCCGCGGTATAGAAATTATCCTGTGCCTGCTCAAACGTAAGCAGGGTCTCAGGGGCCACCTGCTGCCGGGACAGGGTCGCGACCGCCCCAAAGTAAAAGGCGGCATTTGCGATGGAATCTACAATAGTCGGGCCTGCCGGCACCACTCGATGTTCGATCCGCAGGTGCGGTCGGTTCTCAGCATCAAACCCAATCAGTGGCCGGTTCCAGCGCCAGATGGTGCCATTTTGTAGCCGCAGATGGGCCAAGCTCTCCTCCGGCTCATCCATGAGGCGTGGCAACAACACCGGGTAGCGCCGCCAGTTGGTCTGAAAATACTCGGCGATGGAATCCTCAATATAACGCACACCAAAGGTTACCCGCCGATCGAGCTTGGAATCGCCCACTGCCACCGCCTGTTCAAACAGTGGTATGCGCGTCTCATCCCAAAGATCGGCCCCAAACAGATAGGGAGAGTTGGCGCTCAGCGCAACCATAGGCGCAGACAGGATCTTGGATGCATTATAGAACCTCACTCCCTCATCCACATTCACCTTGAGGTGGATCTGAAAAGAGGTGGCAGCAGCCTCCAGCATCACATCACTCTGCTCTAGCAGCAGTTTATCCCGCCCCTCCACCTGCAAGCGCAACGGTTCTCCACCACGACGGATCAACACCTGCTCATTCAGGGCATGATAACGATGCAGTGGTGACATATTTGCCAGGGTAAAATCTGCTGTGCTGGCGGTGGGCAGGATGCCAATCATGGCCAGCCTGGCGTCCAGCTCTGCAGCCACGCTGTTACATCTCTCCCAAGTAGCACTCAACTCGGTCTGCATAGAGGTAAGTGCAGCACCCTGCAGCTGCCGAGGAGTACCATTGAGTTCTACATTAAAGGTGGCAAGCTCGGGTACGGCTAGGGGATCATCCAGGCGTTTCAGGTATGGCTCCACAATCCCTGCTGGTCTGATATCTGCATCCACCAGCCAGGCCTCCAACTCAAACCCACCCACATTGGGACCGGATTCAAAACGCCCCTCATCCAGCCAGCGATTGAGAAGAAGCGTCTCTCTTCCCAGGCGCTCTTCAAATGCGGCAAAGTCTTCCGGCTCAAAATGACTGTCGGTAATTTCCTGTCCCATGCTTCTATTCTAGCCCTCCCCAAGCAGATGCATAGCAGGTGATTATTAATCTGGAATGGTATCTATTTTTTACTCTGCACCCGATCCAGCAGACCACCATTCAGGGCAGCATCCAGAGATTTGAGTCGCCTGGGAGTTCCCACATCCACCCAGAGACCATCATGAAGCTCTCCACTGACCAGCCCATTCCCCGCCTGTGCATAGAGCAGGGGCGCCAGACGAAACGGCTCCGGCACACAGCCAACAAACAGCTGGGGATGATAGATTCCGATGCCACTAAAGGTGTGCCGCCCCCCCCGCTCCTCAGACACCATATCCTTGTGGAGCGCGAAGTCACCGGTCTGATTATGCGGTGGGTTCGGTACCAGGACCAGATGCGCCAGCATCCCCTCCCGCATCTTCACATCCGTATAATCAAAGTCAGTCCAGACATCTGCATTCACCACCAGGAAGGGTTTCTCTCCCAACAGTGGCAAGGCCTTGCAGATCCCCCCTCCGGTCTCCAGGGGTGCAATACCCTCCGGCGAGTAGACTATCTCCACACCCCAGTTGTGGCCATCATCCAGATAGGTTTGGATCTGTTCCCCAAGATGGGCGTGATTGATCACCAGCTGCCGAAAACCGGCCCGCGCCAGGGCCTCAACGTGGTACTGAATCAGGGGCTTTCCTCCGACCTTAAGCATCGGCTTGGGAACCGCATCGGTGTATGGCCGCAGACGCTCACCACGACCCGCTGCAAGAATCATCACACGTTCTGGTGTTACATAGGCGCTCATCTATACTCCTTGGTTCTGATGGCATGACTCAGAATGATAGACCACATCAGGCGGCAAAACATCCGGATATGATCGACCCCACCCTCTGGGTTTTATCCCGGCAATAAAAAAAGGCCGCACCACCGGGAACGGCCTTTCTCATACAGCGGATTAAACTCCAATCAACGCTTCATGGCATTAAAAAATTCGTCGTTGGTCTTGGTAACCTTTAGCTTATCGTATAGGAATTCCATGGCGGCAAGCTCATCCATGGGATGCAATATCTTGCGCAGGATCCACATCTTCTGCAGATCATCCGGCTTCATCAGCAGATCTTCACGCCTGGTCCCGGAACGATTGATGTTGATGGCAGGAAAGATGCGTTTTTCTGCAATGCGTCGATCCAGATGCACCTCCATATTGCCGGTGCCCTTAAACTCCTCATAGATGACATCATCCATGCGCGAGCCGGTCTCCACCAGGGCCGTTGCAATAATGGTCAGACTACCACCCTCTTCCACATTTCGGGCCGCGCCAAAGAAGCGCTTGGGACGATGCAGGGCGTTGGCATCCACACCACCAGTCAATACCTTGCCGGAGGATGGAATCACCGTATTGTAGGCACGGGCCAGACGGGTAATGGAATCCAACAGGATCACCACATCCTTCTTGTGCTCCACCAACCGCTTGGCCTTCTCAATCACCATCTCGGCCACCTGAACGTGGCGTGCCGCCGGCTCGTCAAAGGTGGAGGAGATAACCTCACCTCGCACCGAGCGCGCCATCTCGGTCACCTCTTCCGGGCGCTCATCAATCAGCAGCACAATAAGGTGACTCTCAGGATGATTATGACCAATAGACTGGGCGATATTCTGCATCAGCATGGTCTTACCCGCCTTGGGTGGTGACACGATCAGGCCACGCTGGCCCTTGCCGATGGGGGCGCAGAGCTCAATGGTACGGGCGGTTATATCCTCGGTACTGCCATTACCAATCTCCAGGGTAAATTTCTCATTGGCAAACAGCGGGGTAAAATTCTCAAACAGGATCTTGTTTTTGGCATTCTCCGGCTTGTCGAAATTGATCTGGGCAACCTTGAGCAGGGCAAAATAGCGCTCACCATCTTTGGGGGGGCGAATCTTTCCCTCTATGGTATCTCCGGTACGCAGACTAAAGCGTCTTATCTGACTTGGAGACACATAGATATCATCCGGCCCGGCCAGGTACGAACTGTCTGCCGAGCGCAGAAAACCAAACCCATCCTGAAGAATTTCCAGCACCCCATCACCGTATATATCCTCCCCTTTCTTGGCATGGGCCTTGAGGATAGCGAAGATGAGATCCTGCTTGCGGGAACGCCCGAGGCCTTCAATCTTCATAGTACGTGAGAGTTCGGCCAGTTCAGAAACCGGCATTTTTTTCAATTCAGTAAGATTCATGGTCTATTCGATATTTTGGTTTTTGATACAGGAAAGATGGACAGGTACGCCTCAGGTGAAGTGCGTAATCAGCATTAGGGAAACGTCTGGTCTTGGGATGGTTACTGTTTTTTTGTGAACAGCACTCACAGGAATGTCTCGAATTGATAGATTCTAGCACTCTCCCGGAGTGCGGCCAACTATTAGTTTTAAGAGTCTAGAACAAAACTCAAATATTACTATCAATAAATGCCGTTAGCTGTGACAAAGAGACAGCACCAACCTTGGTTGCTTCAACCTCACCATTTTTAAACAACATAAGTGTAGGTATACCACGAATGCCATAACGTGGCGGGGTATTCGGGTTATCGTCAATATTAAGCTTGGCGATCTTTATACGGCCGGAGTATTTACCAGCAATCTCCTCCAGTACCGGGGCAATCATCTTACATGGGCCACACCACTCCGCCCAATAATCCACCAGAACAGGTTCCCCTGCCTGAAGTACTTCATTATCAAAAGAGTCGTCCGTCACATGAACAATCTGCTCACTCACTAGATATTTCTCCAATTCAGTTGGGTGATCGCGCCGGGATGTGCGGGGCCGCACCGGCGTTTCCATAACGTAAAGACAATAAACTTAAGGGTATCTGCAAAACTAATATCCAGAAATATGCCCTCCCCCAAGCGCCTAAGGACTTATTTCATATCAATCTAATACGCTTTGCAAGTCCCAACCATAACGAAATTACTGTATCCTAGCGCACCATGACAGACAAACACTTGACAGACATACCATTCAGCAGCTTCGGACTTGCTAACGAAATCATGCAAGGTGTTGAAGAAGCAGGATTTTCTTTATGCACCCCCATACAGGCCAAGACCATACCCATAGCCATCAAAGGCCAGGATGTGGCAGGCCAGGCCCAGACTGGCACCGGAAAAACAGCCGCTTTTCTTCTGGCCTGCTTCCAATATCTGCTAGACAACCCGGCGAATCAAGGAAGAAAAACCACCCAACCCAGGGCCATCATGCTGGCCCCAACCAGAGAGCTGGCCATTCAAATCCATAAAGATGCCGAGGTACTCGGCAAGCATACCGGATTCAAACTGGGCCTGGTATTTGGTGGAACCGGCTATGATTCACAACGCAAGCAGCTGGAACAGGGGGTGGATATTCTAATCGGTACCCCCGGCCGGCTCATCGACTACTTCAAGCAAAATATCTTCAACCTGAACGCCATCCAGGTGATGGTACTGGACGAAGCAGACCGCATGTTTGACCTCGGCTTCATCAAAGACATCCGTTATCTGATGCGACGCATGCCCAAACCAGAACAGCGCCTTGGCATGCTGTTCTCAGCCACCCTCTCCTGCCGTGTTACTGAACTTGCATATGAGCATATGGACAACCCGGAAGAGATCAAGATAGAGGCCGACAAGATCACAGCGGACAATGTGGTTCAGGCCTGTTACATGACCGCCAATGACGAAAAAATCTCCCTGCTCATTGGCCTATTACGGCATATGGATCCCAGACGCACCATTGTATTTGTAAACACCAAGCGCGCCGCCGATATAGTCTGGGGCTTTCTGGAAGGTAACGGCTTCAAGACCGCAGTACTCTCCGGCGATGTGCCGCAAAAGAAACGCATGAGTCTGTTGAAGGAGTTTCAGGCCGGCAATTTACCGGTACTGGTTGCAACCGACGTGGCGGCACGCGGTCTGCACATACCAGACATCAGCCATGTGTTTAACTACGACCTGCCGGAAGACGCCGAAGATTATGTACATCGCATCGGCCGCACCGCCAGGGCTGGTGCCAGTGGCGACGCCATCAGTTTTGCCTGTGAGACCTACTCCTTCTCACTACCGGAGATTGAGGCCTACATCGGCCACCGCATAAAGATGCAGCCGGTAACCAATGAGCTATTGGCTGAGATTGACCCAAAAAGCAGAAAATATCCGGAACGTGGCAGCCGTAACGAGTCTGGCCGCGGCAGACCACGCCAGGGTGGCCGGCCTGGCGGTGGAGGACGCAGGGGCGGAGGCCAAAGAAGAAGATAGGGTTAAACCGGCATATCTGATTCACACGCTATATATTGAAGCCTTAAGCCCATGGATTTAAAAGTGGACAACAAGTGCTTTCGCTGCCCAGGCACCAAATGCTGCAGCTATACCACCGAGGCCTTAGGTGTGGCCCCGCGCTCCAAGGCAGACTTCGATCATCTGCTGTGGCAGATATCCCATCAGGGGGTGGAGATCTATAAGGATGAAGGCGACTGGTACCTGATGTTTCATGGTAGCTGCGAGCACATCCAGGCAGACGGAGCCTGCGGCATCTATGAGATCAGACCCCAGATCTGCCGTGACTATGAGAATACCTGGTGTGAATATGACGCCCCGGCCGAAAGCAGCTTTGAGCTGCACTTCAAAAACCATGCAGAGCTTCTGGCCTACTGCAAAACACGCTTCAAGAAGTGGGGGAAGTATCCAGCTAAAACAAAAAATTAACCGCGAAGTTGTTGTTAATCTCTGCGTCCGCCTTCATGCAATATGCGGGCTAAGGCATGATCTCAGAAAAATCATGGATGGCCGGAAACTGGTCGGTAGTCTTAGTTGGCCCCTTGGTATCAGGCCGCAGCACCATCAGCAGCCACTCCAGACCATAACGTTGCGCAGCATGCAGCACCGATGGGCTGTCATCCACAAACAGCGTCCTTCTCTTATCAAACGGCACAAGCTGCTGCAGGCGCTCCCAGAATTCATCTGACTCCTTAGGATATCCCAGGTCATGGGAGCAGATAATTCCATCCAAATGCCCTGACAACTTGGTCCGGTCCATCTTCAGGGCCAAGGACTTCTGATGTGCATTGGTGACCAGCAGGGTCTTTTTTTGCAACCGACGCATGGCATCCAGAAACTCCACCACATGCGGATGCACTGAGATAAGATGCTCCACCTCCTGTTTCAGCAGGACAATATCAAGCCCCAGCTCCCTGCTCCAGTGATCCACGCAGTACCACTCCAGGCTGGCCTCCACATCCTTGTAGCGGGAGAACAACTCCTGTTTTGCCTGCTCCAGCGAGATACTCCGGGACTGGGCATAACGCTGAGGCACATGCTGCAGCCAGAAGTAGTTATCAAAATGCAGATCAAGCAAAGTGCCGTCCATATCCAGAAATACCGTATCAATCTGCTGCCAGTCGATCATAGCCATATCGCCTAAGTAGAATGGGTAAATTACGGGTACACTATACTCAATCAGTTGAGTTTCGGAAGTAATATGAGTAAAAAGCCCATCATCAGTGCGCGCCGCCACCTGGTCCACACCGGCGTGTTTAATATAGAAGAGATGGATCTGGAGTTTGCCAACGGTGAACAACGCAAATATCAGTGCGTGGTTGGTTCAGAGCAGGGCGCGGTGCTGGCCATCCCACTGCTGGACCGGGAGACCGTACTTCTGATCCGCGAGTATGCCGCTGGCACCGACCGCTATGAACTGGCATTCCCCAAGGGCCATATAGAGGACGGCGAGGACATGCTAGAGGCTGCCGACCGTGAGATCCAAGAAGAGGTGGGCTATGGCGCACACAGGCTGGAGCACATACACTCGTTCACCATAGCCCCGGGCTATATGAGCCACACCACCCACATCGTGCTCGCCAGTGAACTTTATCCGCAAAAACTACCTGGAGACGAACCAGAGAAGATCGAGGTAGTGCCCTGGAAGATCGCAGATATGGAACAACTGCTACGCTGTGATGATTTCACCGAGGCACGCTCCATAGCAGCCCTCTACATGGTTAGGGACCTGCTAAAGACCGATTCAACCAGGTAACATCTATCTCCGCCCCAAAGTATTGGACTTTTTTTGATTAATAGATAAAACTGCTGACCCCATGGATATCGAACAGATTCAAATAGAAAAAATTATCTCCATTGCACAGCAAGCCGGCGCTGCAATCCTCAATAT
>JAAGZL010000285.1 GCA_024206335.1 Gammaproteobacteria bacterium | reverse complement strand
CCTGGTGCATCAGGTGCATGGGGCACAAACTCATTGTATTTAAGTCTACTTGTCACCCTGTGGTTCATTTTAAGTACTCCTTGTATCCCTGTCTGTCGGGGTCAATGTCCCATAACCCCCCTGTCTCCACGTCAATTAACAAGTGAACTGGATTTCTTGTAGCCTCTGCAAAAGGATGATTCACTTTTTAAGTGCATAAAAATATACGGTTGGTACCAGACCCGTAGCTGTAGTGTTTGGGTGATAACTTATACAAGGTACCTGCTTTGAATCCAGTAATCATTGTAAATACTCCTCGTAGTTATGTTTTTTGGGGTCAGATGCCCATAAACCACCTGACTCCACATCAATTAACAGATGGATTTTACGGTTGCCTTGTCTGTATACTACACCGTCTGCACCAGCAGTCGGAGGATACATTTTTTCAGTGCATAAAAATATACGGGAGGCACTCTGAAGCGCCCCCCAGTAAAGGTGGTGCTTGGGTGATAACCTATACAATGTACCAGGTTTGAATTCAGTAATCATTGTAAATACTCCTCATATTCCTGT
>JAAGZL010000284.1 GCA_024206335.1 Gammaproteobacteria bacterium | reverse complement strand
TAATATAATCAGTTGACTGAGTGTTGTACTTGCATCCAGCGCCCCTATTACCCGCCTTCGCCTTGTCTTTGTAGCTCCACGGTGGGTCTGCGTTGATTATCTGGTATTTGCTCATGATTCTTTCCCATCCCTTATCGCGAGAAGCTCCGCAAGCAGGTCGGTAGATAGGTCATCGCCGACCGATTCAATAAGCGCACCAGCTACCCTAGCTGCTAGGTCATCCATCCATTTATCGGTCGTGCTTCCCCTTTCTCGGATTGCAGAAAAGAAAGCCTCAAAGCGTTCTGCTACCTCGGTGGCCGTCATTACAGGGCCGGGTGATTTGTTAGCCATCATTTCTACCCCAGGTAACGCCGGCAGTGGCATCCAATGGGTGACGCTTGTTATCTCTTGCACGCTCGCTGACCAGTAGCAAGCGACCCACGTTAATATGCAAATGCAGCCGCCCTCTAATATCACTAAATACCTATCCCCTCTTTCCGGTAATCGATCCTCAACACTTATCCAATCCGCGGTTGGCTTTGCTTCTTTTCTGGAATTATTCATGCTGCTGTCCCGGTAAGGCCTTCGCCGTACTTGACATGCCATTGATTGTGGCAGGGGACGCACAGCCACTGGACGTCAAGCGGT
>JAAGZL010000283.1 GCA_024206335.1 Gammaproteobacteria bacterium | reverse complement strand
TGTTTCCATTATCATTATCACTGTTGTAATACTCATGCGCCTTGAAATTGGTTGCGACCTTTATCCCCCACGCCGACATTTTCCTAAAATGCGCTTCGGTTATTCTTTTGCCCTCAACTGGATCACGGGCCAAACTAATCAGCTTATCGACCTTTTCTTGCGATATAGTGCCCTGGTTCCCGTTATGATTACCACACTCGTAGGTGCTGAAATTATAGCACCCGAGCGCCTCAATGTGATTGATAAAGTAATCGTTCCAACCACCCCCCGTCCCCATTCTCACATCGATTGCGTAATCGGCGTGCTGCTCATCCGTGTAGTTCTCAAAGTCGGCAGCAATGGTGGTTGAATGCCAATATGGTGCGATATAGAATTGACCGCTTGTCATTACCCTTTCCCGATAACCAGGGACTGTTAGTTGTTGCTCCATAAAGGCAACACCATTAGCCCAACAGCCAGCAACAACCTCCATATTTTCTTCGCCTATCTCAGCGCCGATTAAGTCCCATACCTCCATAGAGCGCGTGGCGTAATTAAAGCCTAGCGTCTTGGTGTTTAGTGCTGTTTGCTTAAATCTCAGAAATGTGCCCTCTGTGTTGGGCAGCCAAACCGCGTTATAATCGGGGTCAGTGTCATCGTACACGTCAGCACCACGCAATGCTGCTG
>JAAGZL010000282.1 GCA_024206335.1 Gammaproteobacteria bacterium | reverse complement strand
TGTTACCGACTGATTCAATAGTTCACTCTGGTATGCTGCTAACAATCCTGCTATGGTCTCCAATCTCTCTTGCTTCCAATAGTTCCAACTATGGCGTGTATTGCATTGTGGTACTTGTGCATATATAGCACTAAGATAGACACTGATTACGATTACTACAGAATGCGCTTCCAAGGTATGTGTTCCTGATACTGCTCTAGGTACATCTGCTAGTATTGCTGACAAATAAAGGTTCTTGCTGACTGCTATATCCCACATATTAGAGTAAGACATAAGTCCTACTTCCATCTCATTCATAGTTGCTGCTAAAGTCCTGACAAGTTGGTTGGTGTTTAATGCTGCTATACGTCCCACATATACAGGTGATTGACTGAAAACTAGTGCTATTGGTTGATCATCATAGATGTCTACTGCTGAACCTACTACATTGAGTATCCTACCAAGTGATATTCTTCCTAATGGCACAATAACTGCCTGCATGTTCAATTGTATTGTACACTTCTAAGTGAATCCTATTACAAGATCTACTCTATGACTGGGTGCTAAAACGGACTCTGACCTACTGTATGACTCTCCCATTACTCCATAATCATTGTGTTCACGACTTGTCCATTCCATTCCTACTGGTACGTCTAATTGGGTTCCATATGCTCCTGGTATTAAGTGTATCACGGCTAACAAATAGGTATCATTGTACGGGATCTGGTCTA
>JAAGZL010000281.1 GCA_024206335.1 Gammaproteobacteria bacterium | reverse complement strand
GCAAGCCATAGCTATCAAGGCAACGAATAGGGACTTCAGCATTGCGCGGGAGTGAGTATTACTGAGGAGCCGGATGCGGTAGTACCGCACGTCCGGATCTGTATGGGGGCGCTTTGGGTAACCGGGCGTCCTACCATTACGCTATCCGTGTTACCCATGAAACCTAGACACTTTCTTTAGTAGTATTATTGACTAAGAGAGGTGTCACTATGGCAAGATGAAAATCGAAATCATATCCAGAAGCATTCAGAAAAGAAGCAGTACGTTTAGCCAATCTACCTGGTCGCACGGCTGTTGATGTAGTAATCCTCCCGATCCCTATCCCGATTATGCTTTTACACCAACTGCAATAGAAATTGGAAACTGCCCACTATCAAATTGCAAAGTTGTACAAGGTGATAGTGCCACTTCAAAATGATTGCCGTGATATTGTGGCGCCTGAACTTTAGGTTGTGTATGTTGACTCAGCTCGCTATAAACATGTCCCGTGAACGTATTTAAAAACTCCGCAACGGAGTCAATACCCAACTCATCCATCTCTTTTACTTCGATTCCCATGAAATGCTTCGCAATATGACAAGCATGCTCTACATCTATCCCAAGAATTAGATAGTAATTTTTATCTGATTGAATTTCCTGCGACCAGAATAAGTTCTCGTTATTATCTGCAGGCTTTCCATCTATTACTTCCGTAGTTGAAATCATAATCTTTATCATTCGCTGGTAGAAACGAATAAACATTTCATTAACAAAGATGGATTGACTGGGCAGCTTAGAATTTTTGAAACTAAGTGAGATTTGTTCATCAAACTCTAATGACTCTTCTTTGTGAGTTTTAAGCTGTTCTTCCAGAGTTAAAGCGGATAAATGACCCAGCTCCACTAAAATCTCACCGAAATATTTTCGGCGAGACTTTTGTTCATCTAGTAATTTATTAATCTCGCTTTCATCTAGTAATGAGAGTTCGATAGCGATTTCACCAAATCGCTTATCCTGTCGGCGCTGTTCCATATTGATTTTTTTAGATTGTTTAGCGTCTATCCATCCTTTTTCAACAGCAATATCACCTAATAATGGGGATGACTTTCTCTGTTCATCCAATGCTTCAAGTAGTTGTTCTCGATTTATAAGTCCCTTCTCAAAGAGGTACTGACCAAAATATTTAGTACTCATAAGATTGTTAACCTCAACTTATCCATTAATTTTTTTAATCTCGCGTATTAAGTGTTCTTCATCATAGGGTTTCTGCACAAATGATTTAGCCCCCATACGAAGACACTCTTCAAGATCATCTTCGCCACCAAGTGAGCTGGCAATGATTACATTGGCATTGCTATCGATTTGCATTATTTTTTTAAGAGCTTCTTTACCATCAACTTTTGGCATAACTAAATCTAGAATGACAACATCAGGGTTGAGAGACTCAAATTTTTCAATAGCTTCTTGTCCATCCTTAGCTTCACTTATGACTTCCACTTCGTCATATTGTGAAAGTTTGGCAACAAGTAACATTCTTTGAGACATCGCATCATCTACAATCAAGAGTCTAATCGGGGGCATAATTTCCACCTTATATAAGAGTATAAGAATATCTATTATTATTGAATAAATGGATAGAGAATCCTAAGTGTTTATTAGTCGGCAAATTAGACAGAAACTTTAATATTTTTAATTCTTAGTTCTACCCTATATGTGACAGCTTTTTGCTTTTTTCTACACTTTATAAGAAGTCTGTCAAATATGGTTGAAAGAATAAAAGAAAAAGGGGACGCATTTATTTTGGCTTCGTATGGTCTAACAACTTTCTTTTTGATAAATCAGAAACTTGTATGGATGTGGGCATGTGTTCAACTGAGGAACCTAGGTTTAGCGCACCAACAGTACAACCAGTTCGGTAGGCCCATGTACCCCGTAGGCCAGGGTCTGTTCAATATCTGCTGATTTGGATGGACCGGAGATAAGCACCACATTGGTTGGCATTCCCTGGCGCCACTGTTCCACCTCCATGGCATCTGCAAAGGTGTGGTGCAGGTTTTCGGCCTTCAGTACGGCAAAGTGCACCGGGGGTACCAACGAGAAGGTGCGCGGCTCCTCCCGGGTTGGCCACAGGATAAGAGTGCCAACCTCGGCAATGCCGCTACGCACCGAGGTGACGGCGCCATCCACCTGATAGAACAGTTCCTGTTTCCACTCATCAACCGACTCCTCTCTGGTGATGAGTTTGGTGCAACTGTCGTTCTCGGTCCAGGCCGATTCTATCTCTGCAGCGAGTGGGCCTTTTGGGGCGTACAACAGATTGCTTAGCTGCCTGTCTGCAGCGAGTTCCCGTAGCTTAGTGGGCCAATCGCCCTCGGTTACCATGTGTACTTCAGCCTTGACTGAGGCCATTCGGTCACAGAAGGTGTTGATTCGCTGCTCCAGATCCCAGGCCAGGCTATCGATCTGGATCTCTCCGGTTGCTGCCGGCAGCTCCGGTCTGCCCCTGCGCAGACGCTGCAGTATGTTCTCTCTGCTGTTACTCATCTTCAATCCCCATTTCGCGGGCCAGTTCATGCAGGGTCTTTGGCGCTATGGCCGGGGCCTTGCGCACCCTGGTCCATACCCCCAGTTGTTTTGGCACCAATCCGCGCAGGCGGGTTAGAAACAGGCAGCCCAAGCGGTAGAGGGCAGGGTGGGTGTTGGCCCAACTCCATAGGTTCCAGACCAGGCTCTCTCTGATTGAACGCTGACTCCCCTTGCCCATGGTATTGTCTGGTGGATCATCCCGTACCTGTTCAAACCGCAGGCGATTGAGCAGCTTTGGTAGTGGGATACGTACCGGGCACGCCTCGCCACAGGCACCACACAGGGTAGAGGCGGTGGGGAGTACGCCGAATCTATCCAATCCCAGCTTCTGTGGTTCGATCACGGAACCGATGGGACCCGGGATGGTAGTGCCGTAGGCGTGACCACCGATGCGGGCGTATACCGGGCAGTGGTTCATGCAGGCACCACAGCGGATGCAGCGCAGGCTCTCCATTAGTTCCGGGTCTTCATATATGCTGGAGCGACCATTATCTAACAGAACCAGATGGACCTCTCTCGGGCCATCCTTCTCCCCCTCCTTGCGGGGAGAGGTGATCATGTTGAAGTAGGTGGTTATGTGTTGCCCGGTGGCGGAGCGTGGCAGTAGTTCCATCAGGGGTGGTATATCCGAGAGCTTCTCTACCACCTTCTCAATTCCAGTAACGGCGATATGCACATCCGGGATGGTGGTACACATGCGTCCATTGCCTTCATTCTCTACCAGGCAGATGGTGCCGGTCTCGGCTACCGCAAAGTTGACTCCGGAGAGGCCGATACTGGCCTCATAGAACTTACGGCGCAAAATATCCCTTGCGCTTCGAGTGAGGGTTTCCACATCCTCGCTGTATGGTATGTCCGGAAACTTCTCCTGGAACAGCCGGGCTATATCCTGGCGACTCTTGTGGATGGCCGGGGCCACGATATGTGAGGGTGGTTCACCAGCCAGCTGCACAATAAACTCACCCAGGTCTGACTCCAGCACTTCGATCCCATGCTGTTCCAGGAAATGGTTGAGTTCCATCTCCTCTGAGACCATTGATTTGCCCTTGATCAGATTCGTGGCGTTATGGTCTTGCATGATCTTCAGAACAGCCTGATTGGCCTGTTCCACAGTCTCTGCCCAGTGCACTCTAATGCCATTTGCGGTGCATCTTTCCTCAAGTTGCTCCAGAAGCTCTGGGAGTTTGAGCAGGGCGTTGGCCCGGATTTGGGCACCTTGCAGGCGCAGCTTCTCCAGCCGCTCCTTGTCGGGAAAGGCCTGGCTGCGCTTGGCCATCAGGCCATCCATGGTGCTGCGGAAGTTCTGCCTGAGCTGGCTATCGCTCAGTGCCTTGTGGACCCGCTGCTCGAATTCAACTTTCTGTTGCATTGGTGCGTTCCCACAGGAAGGTTGCAATGTGCTGGCCTTCCGGTCCTTGGCCTGTATGTTGTAGGTTGCCGCTGATGTTCATCAGACAGCCGCAGTCACCGCTCACCAGTTTTTCTGCGCCGGTGTCGGCAATAGATTTGGCCTTGTCTTCGACCATGGCATTGGAGATCTCTGCATGTTTTACGGCAAATGTTCCACCGAATCCGCAGCACTCCCGCTTGCGTTCCTGTTCCAGTATTTCGACGTTATCTAGCTGTTGTAGTAGATTCGAGTGTTCCTCACTGACTGCCATTTCGCGCTGGGCAGAGCAGGAGGCGTGCAGGGCGACTCTGGTAGGAGGGCCGAGATCCTTAAGTTTCACTTTGAGCACATGCACCAGGAACTCGGTAAGTTCGAATACCCGGTTGGAGAATCCCTTTACTCGACTTAATTGCGGGGTATCCTTGAATAGTTCAGGGTATTGGTATCGCATCATGCCGGCACAGGAGGCGGATGGAACCACTATGGGGATGTCCTGTGGGAAACAGTCGAGCTGGGCCAGTGCCACGCTGCGCGCCTGTTCGCGATAGCCGGAGTTCCAGGCCGGTTGACCGCAGCAGGTCTGGTCTTGAGGGAAGATGACCTTTACCCCCTCTCTCTGTATCAGTTGCATTCCAGCCAGCCCGGCCTGGGGATAGATTAGGTCGATCAGGCAGGTCCCGAAAAAATAGACCGATAATGGTTTGTCTGGATACTGCTGGTCAGGTTTCATGTAGTGTTCCCACTGTTATTGGTATCCATGAGAAATAGTATAGCGTTTACAGGTTAATAAAAGGGTGCTACAGCTCAAACTCAGCCCATATTGGGCAGTGATCAGATGGGCGCTCCATGGCGCGGATGTCATAGGCGATTCCGGCGTCCAGGCAATTGGCGCTTAAATCGGCTGTGGCCAGGATCAGGTCTATGCGTAGCCCGCGTTTGGGCTCCCGGTCGAAACCGCGGCTGCGGTAGTCAAACCAACTAAAGTGGTCATCCACCTCAGGATGGTGCTGGCGGAAGGTGTCTTCCAGGCCCCACTCCTTCAATCTTGTTAACCACTCCCGCTCCTCTGGGAGAAAGCTGCACTTGCCTGTGCGTAGCCAGCGTTTGGCATTGTCAGCACCAATGCCGATGTCCTGATCCACTAGGGCGATGTTCATGTCGCCAATCACCAGAAGCTGGTCCTGTGGGGTGTGGTTCTGCTCCAGGTAGAGCATAAGATCAGAGTAGAATTTCTGTTTGGCCGGGAACTTGGTTGGATGATCCCGTCCCTCGCCCTGAGGAAAATAGCCGTTGATGACGTGGAGTTGTTTCTCTGCACCAAAGTCGAAACTGGCGCTTATCAGACGGCGTTGGGCATCTTCCGGGTCAGAAGGGTAGCCCTTTTGTACCGATATTGGTTTGAGCTTGGAGAGCAGTGCCACTCCATAGTGGGTCTTCTGGCCAAAATAGTGCGGGGTGTAGCCAAGCTCTGAGATCATCTCCAGAGGGAAATCCACATCCTGAACCTTGCTCTCCTGAATACCTATGATATCTGGATTATATCGATTCTTGAGGGCTTCGAGTTGATGCTGCCTGGTTCTGATGCCGTTGGTATTAAAAGAGACCACCTTTATCCGCATTTGTTTTTCCTGTTGCTGTTAGAGTGTGGTTGTATCATTCTATTCTAACTACGCTCAATTACAGTTGAATTTAAGGGCTGGTATGGGATTATTTATTAGGGTGATTTTATTAGATATATCACTCAGAAGTCGAATATGAACGGTGGAGTGTCTGAATGATTTTGCAGAACCCGGAAGTTTTATGCATATAATCTACGATAGGCAAAATCTAGTTCTACTATTGGTTCAGTGATGAATCCAAAACAATACTACAAATCCAAGATTGAAAGTGGTGAGGTACTGCCGGATGAGTGCCAGGCACAGGTCGTGGATGCGCTTCAGGATGTGTATGATCGATTACAAACCTTTAAATCCACTGGTTTCATTAAACAGCTACTAGGCAAAGGCAAGCGGGCAACCACACCTGAGACCGGCCTGTATATTTGGGGTGGAGTAGGTTGTGGTAAGACATGGCTGGTGGATCTGTTCTATAACCAACTCCCAATTAAAGCAAAGATGCGGCGACATTTTCACCATTTTATGAGTGAAATACATGTGTCACTGGGGGAGTTGGAAGGTACGCGTGATCCACTGGATGTGTTGGCCGAAACACTCTCCAAGCGCACCCGTGTACTCTGTCTGGATGAGTTTATCGTCACTGATATTACTGATGCCATGATCTTGGCGCAGCTCCTGAAGGCGTTGTTTGCCCGTGGCGTAACCCTGGTGACTACATCCAATACTGAACCTGACCACCTGTATGAGAACGGCTTGCAGCGGGTGAACTTCTTGCCAGCAATTGAGATGTTGAAGACTTATACCAGAGTAATAAAACTGGACAGCGATACCGACTACCGCCTGCGTTACCTGGAGCATGCAACCGTATACCACACCCCACTGGGACTGGAGGTGGACGAGCGCCTGGAAGATGAGTTTAAGCAGTTGTCACCAGAACAGGGGCATTGCGGAGGTTGTGTCCATGTATTTGGCCGGGATATCCCGATAATGGCCGTTGCTGATGATGTTATCTGGTTTGATTTCATGGCCCTTTGTGGGCCGCCGAGAAGTCAGGCAGATTATCTGGAGCTGGCTCGTTGTTATCACACCGTGATTATCTCAGATGTACCAGTATTGGGTGCCTCCCTTGATGATGCTACCAGACGCTTTCTGTATCTGATAGATGAGTTCTATGACCGTGGTGTGAAGTTGATTATCAGTGCCGCTGCTAAACCAGAATCACTATATCAGGGAAAGAGACTGGCCTTTGACTTTCAGCGCGCGGTAAGCCGCCTGCAGGAGATGCAATCTAAGGCCTATCTGGCCATGGAGCATAAGCCTTAATTCCACACATCAGATATCATTTAATCAATGAATAAACATATAGATGTCGTGTGTTATTACAGTGGCTTCGAATATTGATGCGTAACTAAATGTGTGTAAACGTTATTAGCTGATCAAATCCATAATGAGCACTTAAATATTGCGCTTGAAGCAACAGCGTCTGATTATATAAAAAAACCTAAGCCAAATATTTTGTTAAGCATATACAGCGTGGGTTTATGTGTTTTTATATAAAACAGTTACATTATAATATTTACTGTGATTACAGTATGTTATGCTATATACTTACAATTAATTATGAAAACATTGCTATCTTGATGTGTGGAATTTACCACAGCTATACATATCACGATTTTGGCCATTAACTAATAACCACCCTAATATAGTTGACAATTATCAATCGATAGCTCACGATCTACACAATTCCCTGTAAATATAAGCAATAGAAAGGATGCGCCACCTGAAAATGGATACCTTTCGTGTTGTATAAATAACAAATTGCTGCTTATCATTTGTGGGACCACTTTTTAATAGCGGGAGGGGCGACATGCGCAATAGACAATATCTGGCCTTGGCAGCAGCCGTAATGGTAACTGTTCCAGGTCTATCCATGGCAACAAATGGTTACTTCTCACATGGATATGGAACTAAGAGTAAGGGCCTCGCTGGTGGCGGAAGCGCACTGCCTCAGGATTCACTGGCCGCAGCCAACAACCCCGCTGGTATGGTCTGGGTAGGAGATAGAACGGATCTAGGTGCATCATTGTTTGCACCATACCGTGAATATACTGCAGATTCTGGTGCATTCAATGTAAAGGGTGGAAATTGGGGCAGTGACAATAACTTGTTCCTGATACCAAGTTTCGGCTGGAATCAGATGCTGGATGACAACAGTTCAATGGGTGTCAGCGTTTATGCCAATGGCGGTATGAATACAGAGTATTCTAACGATAGCAGTGGAGGCATTCGTGGTGTATATAATGATGGTACAGCAGGCGTTGACCTGAAACAGCTATTTGTAAACTTGAGCTACGCCAGGAAGATCAATGAAAGGGCATCCTACGGTGCTAGCCTGATCCTGGCAGCCCAAGCCTTTGAAGCAAAAGGTCTGGGGAGTTTTGCTGGTTTAACTCATGCTGTTAATACCGGTTCCACGGCAACAGATCTCTCTGATAACGGTCATGATATGTCTTATGGTGCCGGGCTTAAGTTTGGTATTCAGGGTGAAGTTGCTAATGGCCTGACCCTGGCCGGCTCTTTCCAGACCAAGACCTGGATGTCTAAGTTTGATGACTACAAGGATCTGTTTGCAGAGAACGGTGATTTTGATATTCCTGCTTCTGCCACCATTGGTTTGGCTTGGAATCCGGTACAGAATCACACCTTCACCTTTGATATACAGCATATTATGTACGAAGGAGTGGATTCCGTCTCCAATCCCATGGCCAATCTTTTAGCTCCAGGCTGTCCCAATGGTGGTGGTACTGATGTTGAAAGTTGCCTTGGTGGGGATAACGGTGCTGGTTTTGGTTGGGATAATATGACCGTGTACAAGCTTGGTTATCAGTGGGAGCCTAACAACTTATGGACCGTACGGTTGGGCTATAGCCATTCGAAACAACCGATCAATGCAGATGATGTAACCTTTAACATCATCGCCCCTGCAGTGATAGAAGAACACTATACCGTTGGCCTAACTCGCAAGATTGGCCAGGATCAGGAGATCAGCTTAGCTGGTATGTATGCTCCGCGTAAATCTATTGACGGAACCAATCCGTTCTCCGGTGGCGTGCAAAATGTTGATATTGAGATGCATCAGTATGAGGTTGAAGTAAGCTGGTCCTGGCTGTTTTAAGCCCAAGCTAACAGTAAACAAAAAAGACCGCTTAATCAGCGGTCTTTTTTTTGTCTATTATTAGATTCTTCCTGGCCTGTTAATACTAATCCAATATGTACTGCTGGTTACGCCTGAAAAAGCGCCACTTGTTGTTACCAACATGGATGTTGGTAATGAGCGTAAGTAGGATGCGGTAAGCCTTGCTCATTGTTTATTTGGAATGACCAAACTACACTCCTCGTGCCTAGATTGACGTTTTTTCAGGCGTAACAGAGCCTATGGTGCCAGGTTAATAACAGGCCCTAGTTTATGACAGACTACTTTTTGCTACTGCTGTTTAGCACTGTGGTGCAAGTTTTTGGTAGGTCTATCAGCCGGGTTGGTTGCTTCTTCTTGATCTTCTCTCCAGGCTTGGGAGGTGTCTTACGGTATGGTTTATCTGAAAGCCACCAGGCCAGCTTTTTGCCACATCCCGGTCCTGGTGGTGGCGGGGCCTGGTTCTTGCAGCTACGGTCTCCCTTGGGGCAGGTCAGGCGCACATGAAAGTGGTAGTGGTGCCCATACCAGGGTCTGAGCTTGCGTAGCCAGGATCTGTCCTTCTGGTTTTTTGACCAGTCACACATGGTCTTTTTGATGGCTGGGTGGACAAAAATACGCGCTACGGCCTTGTCTGAAGCCGCCTTACGCAATAGTTCTGCATGCCCGGTCTTCCATATTTTAGGGTTGGTCTTGCTTTTGCTCTTGATCATGGAGACGGCGCTAACATTCTCTCGCGCCTTGTTGCTCATTTTTTTTGTTGGCATCTGCTTAAACCAGATGTCTACATCCAGACCCAACTGATGGCTGGCATGCCCGGTAAGCATGGGGCCGCCTCTGGGTTGAGACATATCTCCCACCAGGAGCCCGGGCCAGCCATCTTGCTTAACTGACTTGGAAAATCGCTCAATAAAATCTATTAATACCGGATGCCCCCAATTTCTGTTTCGACTCAGGCGCATGGCCTGCCAGCCTGCGCCATTTGCAGGTAATTGTTCTGCGCCCGCAAGGCAACCCTTGGCATAACCACCGATTGCCTGTGGCTTCATTTTAGCGGCTGACTTTATATGGCCAAACAACTGCTTGGCAGGGGTGTTCTTTTTAGAGGTGTTATTCTTGGCATCAACCATTCCAGTAATGCCAATAATCAGAATAAGAGTTAGCAGAATTCTCAATAGCAATCTCCCTGTGATAATGCTCGAACAGATTGGTCTTAGTTAGATCAGTGCTTCATATAGTGTTTCAGTATAACCGGGCAAAACAATAATCAGTACCCGGTGTGGAAATAGATATCAATAACATAAATGAAGCCAATTAATGCGAACTGTGTATCAGTATGTGCTATATCAACGTAAAACTACCTTGAAAACAAGGGGGTGTGGTTGTGGGCATTGGATTTGTAGCGGGTGAGCAAAAAATTTTGTGGGCTGGGGCGGAGTCTGGTGACTCCACCCTCCCTACAGTTCTAGCCGCATTTAGACTCCCCACAGTTGAGGCAGGTGAGACACCCATCCATCTGGATCATGGCCTTGGTGTTACATTTCATACATAGCTGTGATCCTTCCGGAAAATCACTGCCGTGTTCAGTATCTTTCATCTTGATGGACTCTTCGTACTGTGCGCGCTTTTCATTAATCAGTTTCTGCTGGTGCTCGTCTGGTCCATCCTCTTTCAACAGGCCGATCATTACCAAGTGGCAGTGGATGACATCTCCGATCTCTGCCACCAGTGATGGCATGTATTTACCGCCTTTCTTGAAGTAGCCACCACTGGGATCAAAAACAGAGCGCAACTCTTCCACCAGGAAGGTAACATCGCCTCCCTTGCGGAATACTGCGGAAATGATCTTGGTCAGCGCTACAATCCACTGAAAGTGGTCCATATTTTTCGAGTTGATAAAGACCTCGAACGGGCGCCTTACCTCATGTTCTGTTCCCCGGTTCAAGATTATGTCGTTGATGGTTACGTATAGTGCATGCTCTGAAAGTGGAGTCTTGATCTTATAGGTGGAACCGAACAGCATTTCAGGTCGTTCGACCTTTTCGTGCATGTGGATAATGTTATTTTCCTGTTCGACTTTGGTTGTTGCCTCTAGTGCCAGCTCTTCCTGCTCCTTGGCTACAGAGTATTCAACGATCTGTTTCTCGATTTTAATTGCCATTGTTTGTGCCTTGTCTCTGGGCGCCCCATCTGTGATCGCCACTTGTTTGTTAGGGTAGTATCAGAACTTACCGTAGTAGCCTTCTTTTAGTGCATCAAAGAGGTTAGCTGCGGTGTGGGTTTCACCGTCGTACTCGATCTCCTCATTACCCTTTACCTCTACGCTACTGCCATCCTCCAGCTTGAAACAGTAGGTGGTGTTCTCCAGATCCTTCTCTTTCACCAGTACCCCCTGGAATGCCTCCGGGTTGAAGCGGAAGGTGGTGCACCCCTTCAGGCCCTTGTCGTAGGCGTAGAGATAGATATCCTTGAACTCTTCATATGGAAAGTCAGTGGGGACGTTTGCCGTCTTGGATATGGAGGAGTCAATCCATATCTGGGCCGCAGCCTGGATGTCCACATGCTGTTTGGGTGAGATGTCGTCAGCGGCAATAAAATAGTTTGGCAGCTGCTCACTCTCCACCTCTGAGTAGGGCATGGCATCTGGATTGATCAGCTTGCGATAGGCCAGAAGTTCAAAGCTGAATACGTCTACCTTCTCCTTGCTCTTCTTGCCTTCGCGGATCACGTTACGCGAGTAGTGATGGGCAAAGCTTGGCTCAATACCGTTACTGGAGTTGTTGGCCAGTGACAGGGAGATGGTCCCGGTGGGTGCAATGGAGCTGTGGTGGGTGAAGCGACAGCCGGTCTCGGCAATCTTTTCTACCAGTTCCGAGTCCTCCTGGGCCAGCTTCTGCATATACCGGCTGTATTTTGCATGTAGTATCCGGCCTTTGATCTTGTCACCAACCTTCCAGTTGTCCACGGCCATCTCAGGGCGGTTTACCAGCATCTCAGAGGTTACGCTGAACTCCTCATCCATGATAGGTGCAGCTCCCTTCTCTACGGCTAGTTCCAGGCCAGTACGCCACCCTTCTACCGCCAGTTCCCGGGTTACACGTTCGGTAAACTCCAGAGATTCTGGCTCACCGTATTTCATGCGCAGCATGGTGATGGATGATCCCAGCCCCAGATAGCCCATGCCATGGCGTCGCTTGTGCATGATCTCCTGCTGTTGCTGTTCCAGCGGCAGGCCGTTGATGTCCACCACGTTATCTAGCATGCGAGTGAAGATTTTTACCACTTTGCGGTAAGAGTCCCAGTCGAAACTGGCCTCCTTGGTGAAGGGATTACGTACAAACTTGGTCAGGTTTATGGAGCCCAGCAGGCAGGCGCCGTAGGGGGGCAGGGGCTGCTCACCACAGGGGTTGGTGGCCCGTACATCCTCGCAGAACCAGTTGTTGTTCATCTCGTTGACTTTGTCGATGAGGATGAACCCAGGCTCGGCGTAGTCGTAGGTGGATGACATGATCACATCCCACAGGCGGCGGGCACGGATGGTCTTGTATATCTTGCAGGCCACCTTGCCAGCTTCATTGATGACGGAGTCCTTATCATGGGGCAGGTCGCGCCAAATGACCTGCTCCTTGTCTCCCAGGTCGATGTTGTCTGTCTCCACCTCTTTCTTTGTCAGTGGAAAGGCCAGATCCCAGTTGCTGTCACATTTCACCGCTTCCACAAACTCCTCTGTAATCAGCAGTGACAGGTTGAATTGACGCAGGCGCCCGGCCTCGCGTTTGGCCCGAATAAAGTCCATTACATCAGGATGTCCAATATCAAAGGTGGCCATCTGCGCGCCGCGTCTGCCTCCGGCCGAGGAGACGGTAAAACACATTTTGTCGTAGATATCCATGAAGGAGAGGGGGCCTGAAGTGTAGGCACCAGCCCCGCTTACATAGGCACCTTTCGGGCGCAGGGTGGAGAATTCGTAGCCAATGCCACAACCGGCCTTGAGGGTAAGGCCAGCCTCATGCACCTTTCCAAGGATATCATTCATGGAGTCCTGGATAGTGCCGGATACGGTGCAGTTTATGGTGGAGGTGGCTGGTTTATGCTCCCTGGCGCCAGCATTGGAGGTTATGCGTCCAGCCGGGATGGCTCCGTTGCGCAGGGCCCAGATGAAATTCTCCTCCCATAACTCTTGTAATTCTGGAGTCTGTTCTATCTCTGCCAGGGCCTTGGCAACTCGTGTATATGTAGCATCAATGTCTGCATCTACCGGTATCCCATCTTTGGTTTTAAGCCGATATTTGGTATTCCATATGTCCTGTGAGGCGGACTGTAATGGTATATCCAAGACTTGCACAGGTACGGCTTGAAGATGGGCGCTTTTCATAGGTGCGATTATCCTGTTCGTCGGTTATTTGGTTTTGGTATTTTATGGGAGCGCGCATCACAACACATTCCCTTGGTTGGGGTAGGAAAACTGAACAGAAATCCTGCCCTATGCTTAAAACATATGCTGCCTGCACCTAGTGATCCTGGCGGGCGTTAGTCTAATGAGACTATATCCGGCCTGCAGCCTAGAGCTCTTTATGGAGCTAAACACTATATGTTGTGTTTTGTGGTGTTTAGACTATGGATTTATATTGGCTGTGTCAAGGTGTATCATCTTTTGCTAATAACATAAAATAAATTACAAAATCAATAAGATACATGTTTCCGCATAAATTAAACATGAATTATTTTCTTGTTTTGTGAAATCTATATGTTGTGTTGCTATAAACATAGTAAAACACTGCGACAATATGGACAGCAGGCAATAATAACAACTGATATATGGTTGGCAATATTAAAAAGTCGCCATGTTTTCAACCAAAGTCTATTCCAATCCATAAATGAGTCTGAAACAGGGTAGTTGAAAGTCAGTCAAAGTAGCCATTCAGCCGACTTTTTTATTCTGTTCAAAGATGGCTCTAAAGAGTTTACGTTTGGCCTCATTCATCTGTTTGGCTGCTT
>JAAGZL010000280.1 GCA_024206335.1 Gammaproteobacteria bacterium | reverse complement strand
GTAGCTGGACATCTGCAATTCTATAAAAGTGTTCGCACGTGCAAACGATTTCGGGGTTTCGGCCCGCCCGATAAGCAGCATCTGGGCCCCCGCCATTCCAAAAAGTGTTCGCACGTGCGAACGATTTTGGGGTTTGAACCCGCCCGATCAGCAGTAGCTGGACCTCTGCAATTCTATAAAAGTGTTCGCACGTGCGAACGATTTTGGGGCCTGGACCCACCCGATCAGCAGTAGCTGGACATCTGCAATTCTATAAAAGTGTTCGCACGTGCAAACGATTTCGGGGTTTCGGCCCGCCCGATAAGCAGCATCTGGGCCCCCGCCATTCCAAAAAGTGTTCGCACGTGCGTACGATTTTAGGGTTTGAGTCCGCCCGATAAGTAGCAGCTAGACCCCCGCCATTCCAAAAAAGTGTTCGCACGTGCGAACGATTTTGGAGTCTGGACCCACCCGATCAGTAGCGCCTTAACCCCAGCGATTTCAAAAAAGTGTTCGCACGTGCGAACGATTTCGGGGTCCGGACCCACCCGACCAGCAGTAGCTGGACCTCTGCAATTCTATGAAAGTGTTCGCACGTGCGAACGATTTCAGGGTTTGAGCCCGCCCGATAAGTAGCTCCTTAACTCTAGAAATCTCCAAAAAATGTTCGCACGTGCGAACGATTCTGGGGTCTGAACCCACCCAATCAGCAGCAGCTAGACCTCTGCAATCCCAAAAAAGTGTTCGCACGTGCGAACGATTCTGGGGTCTGAACCCACCCAATCAGCAGCAGCTAGACACCCGGAATTTCAAAAAAGTGTTCGCACGTGCGAACGATTTTGGGGTCTTAACCCACCCCGTCAGCAGCAGCTAGACCTCTGCAATCCCAAAAAAGTGTTCGCACGTGCGAACGATTTCAGGTTCAGCGTGGGAGTGTTGAGATTACACCGTAATCGAACGCAGCACAAGTGTCTACACTTTGCGTATCCTGCCACTTACACTC
>JAAGZL010000279.1 GCA_024206335.1 Gammaproteobacteria bacterium | reverse complement strand
ATATGCTCCATGGCTCTCAACAGACGCAACCAACTGGAAACAAACAGCAATATTTGGTGAGTTCACCTGGCACATTAATGATAAAACAGACCTGACTATGGGGGGACGCTACTTTAAGCGTGATAATGACAAGTTATACCTTGTGTATACCCCAACTTCCCACAGAGCCAGTGATTATCTTGAAGGATCAGATGCATCTAAAATAGCATCAGGTTCTGACAGTGACTTTGTACCAAAGATCAATCTCAGTTACCAACTCAGTGATAACAAGATGCTGTACGCCCTTTACACAGAGGGTTTCAGACCAGGAGGAACCAATCGGCGTCGCGGGGATGAAGATCGTATGGCATTTCCTCGTGTTTACGAAGCAGACAATGTCGCCAACTATGAAATTGGTGCCAAGACCAGATGGCTGGACAATTCGTTACAGCTTAATATGAGTTATTTCCATATGCTATGGACTGATTTTCAATTGGAAGTTCTTGAGCCCAGTAATGCTGCTTGTACAGAGGAGGAAACGGTTATCTGCGATCAACCCTGGCAGATTGTTGTGGCCAATGCAGGGGAAGCCCATACCACAGGATTTCAGGCAGAGATGGCCTGGGTACCTGCAGAAGGATGGGAAATTGGTGGTAATCTCCAGTTGCTTGAAGCAGAGGTTGACGATGATTTCCCTGCAGGTGATGTAACGGCTGGTATGAAACTGCCTAATGTACCGGAGAAGAAAGGATCAGCATGGCTCTCACACAACTGGGATGTTACATTTGTTCAGGAAGGGGAGATGTTCTTCAGAGTACAATACTCTTACAATGGTGAATCAAACAATATCCTGGAAGCAACTGCCAATGATGCCAATCCACTAATGATTAATAGAGCATATTCTATCGTTGATTTAAGTCTTGGTCTGATCTCACACGCCAATGGCTGGGAGGCTAAGTTTTATATTAACAATGCCACCGACGAACGGGCAGAATACTTCAATAACACCGGACTGTTTGAGTTACCATTCTCACGTACCGATGAGTATAGCAACTATCACAGGCTCTACACCAACCGACCAATGGAATATGGTGTACGCTTCAAATATGCCTGGGGTGACTGATAGATGTAAACTGACCATTAAGTTTGGGATATTAAAAAAGGAAACCCCGCGGATGCGGGGTTTTTTTATAAAGCAATTAATCGTAAGGCCATATCTCAAGT
>JAAGZL010000278.1 GCA_024206335.1 Gammaproteobacteria bacterium | reverse complement strand
CAAGAGCCAGATAACTTATTTGAGTGGTTACTCGCAAGGACAGATTCACCACCACTTCCGGCAAAAAAGAGGCCACAGAAGATAAAGGTGTCTATGGTGGCCTAACACGGTAGGTGGCCTACACGATGAATAAGGCCCAAAATAATGACAGTGGCAATACTGCTTTTATTGGCCTGGTCCAGTAAATCCAGACCGGCACAAAACGATGGCCCCTCACCAGTCAGAAGCACCACTCGGCGCTGATTATCAGCATCGATAGCCTGTTAACTCGGCGATCATTCCCCAGCTGAGAGCATTGCGGGAATCCGGGCGACTCAAACGTAAAATGCGAATGGCCGGGCCAGAGGAATCAAGCTGTAAAAACTACATCGTCTTTTCCTTAAACCTACAACACCATATAACCACCATCGGCGACCAAAGTAGTACCGGTGGTATAACTGCCCATGTCGCTGACCAAAAACAAAATCGGTCCGAGAATCTCCTCACTGGCTGCAATGCGCTTTTGCAGACAGGCTGATTCGGCCCCCTCTTGAAAGCCTGGCACTGCCGCAGCGGTGCTATCGAATAAATCGGAGTGGTAACTGCCGGGGGCCACGGCATTGACTCGAATATTATCATCGGCCCACTCGGCCGCCATCACTTTGCTCATGGCATCCAGCGCCGCTTTCAGGCTGGCGTAAAAACCCTGGTACGCCGAAGGTTTGAGCCCTCCCACCGAAATAATATTGATGATACTGCCACCGCCAGTGGCAGCCATTTTTGGGGCCAGCCGTGACGCCAAATACCAGGGGCCTTTTAAATTTTGGACTTTGGACTGATTTTCTAAAAAATAAGGAAAGTTAAAAAAATACCTGATTAGTTACCAATCTCAGAGCCCCGCGCCAATCGTGCTGTATAGGCATACAGTGCAGTGCAGGAATATATGGCCTGCGGGGTAAGTAAAAAATGTGCATGAACGAAATTTAGTTTCAAAAAGGTATGTCATTCGATGAGTTTCATAAAAATTACGGCACTGTCGAGCAATGTGAAGACGCTGTTGTAAAAACGCGATGGTCCGGTGGATTTTCATGCCCCCGCTGTGACGGGAGGGGGGCATCCGTAACCCATAATGGGCGGAGGCTATGGGAATGTTTAGGCTGTGGTTATTAGTGCTCCTCAATTGCTGGAACCATATTTCAATCCACTAAACTACCACTGACAAAATGGTTCCTGGCTATGTT
>JAAGZL010000277.1 GCA_024206335.1 Gammaproteobacteria bacterium | reverse complement strand
TGGGCTAAACAGGAACCTTCGATTTACGTTTACCATACCCAACCAACCCAATCAGGGCTGTACCGAATAGCCAGATGGCTGCGGGGACTGGGACGGTTGATAATGTTGTATTCGCGACCAGTAGCCATGACACGGGGGAACTTTGGTATTCGCCTGAGGCGGAGAATTTATCGGTATATGCTAAGTTTCGAATGGTAGAGGGCCGATCCGATAAATGGGTCCCGCCACCCATTATCTCCATTATGATGTGTCCCACTGAGCCTCCGCTAGCCAAAAACCACGCATCGTCCGAGTCAGTGCCGTAGTTATCCCCAAACGCGCCATTAAAATATATGCCCGCATACGTATCGCAATATGTATCAACGCCGGGCGTGACATCACATATCACACTATATGGCATTGCTGCCTCGAAAAATGTCTTAGCCTCGTCGAAGTTCGCGATGTGGTAACCGGAATGCGAACCACCAATAGCGGTGGCATCCAAAGTTTCCTGGTAAGTATATGAACTTAACACATCCCAACCCAAATAAGTTTGTTGGGTTTGCAGATTCGTTATAACGCCCTTTCCACTGTCGTATTGCAAATCTCCAGTCGTATACACCGATGCGTGGGACACATTGAATAAAATCAGCGGAGCGGTTAGCAACGCGTAAATAAATACTTTAAAATATGACATATGTATCTCCGTCCTTTGTTTACATAAATAATACGGCAAGCTGAGCAACATGCAAGCCAAAAAATAAGAAACATCTAAACTCTTTTCTGTTTCATGATATGGATACTCCTTGGGCGACATTGTCGCCGAATTAAAGCATCCGTTAAACTGGGGGA
>JAAGZL010000027.1 GCA_024206335.1 Gammaproteobacteria bacterium | reverse complement strand
TGCGGTTGAAGAAATGAATGCAAGGCCAGCTGTTGGCAGTTGATCGGTAATCTCAACATTGTTTGCAACATCAGGACCATTGTTCGTGACATCAATCGTGAACGTAATAATGTCACCGACATTTGGTGTTGCATCATTGACAGACTTTTCCACCAAGAGATCAGCTTCACGGGTCACAACCGTGGCAGACCCTTTGTTATTGGTCAGGTCTGGGTCAAATTGATCAGGAGGATTGGTTGTGCTGACTTCAGCCTCATTGGTGAATCTTCCTGAAGCCGCGACAATGGCAGTGATCTGAAGTGCTTTGGCGTGTAAAGTCCCTACGTCGACTGTCCCAACATTCCAGATTCCTGTGCCAGGGTCATAGTCTGTTGATGATGCCGAGACAAAGGAGAGTCCTGCAGGTAATACGTCATCGACGGTAACGTCTGTTGCCTGATTAGCACCAAGGTTTTCAACCGTGATATCAAAGAAAATAGTATCTCCAACGTTTGGTGCAGAAGTGTTTACATTTTTTTCGACGCGAAGATCTGCATACTGTGGTGTTTCTGTTGCTGTATCGAAATCATTAGTTGGGTCAGGATCGTATTGAGTGACACTAGTGATTGTCGCTGTATTGGTCTGCGGCAGAGGGTTTCCTGTTGCAGGTGCGAGCACTTCTGCTTGCACTAAAAGTGTGGCAGGAGAACTCTGATAGATTGTCCCTATGTCCCAGATGCCACTGATCGGATCAAACGTTCCAGCACTGGTAACTGGCGTGCCCACGATGGAAAGCCCAGTGAGTGATGGTAGGGTGTCAGTCAGCTGAACATTTTCAGCATTATCTTTTCCATTATTTGTGACAGTGATGGTGTAGGTAAGGACATCACCAACATTCGGTGTTGGATCGTTGATTTGCTTATCAACCTCAAGATCTGCATATTGAGGTGTTTCAAGAACAGACGCTGTATTGTTTGTTGAGTCAGGGTCGTATTCGCGGCCAGTGATGGTGGCTGAGTTTTTTAAGGCTGGTGGAATACCATCAGGTGATGGGGCATCAACCGTGACATCGTATGCGAAAAGTGGATACTCATTGGTCGCGATTGGCCCGATAGTCCAGGTCACGGTATTACCTACTACAGCCAGTGAACCAACTGTTGGATTGGTGCCAACGCCGCTCGTTGGCCCAATGTATGTCAGGCCAGATGGGATGACATCAGTCACTACAACCTGTGTCGCATTGGCTGGACCATAGTTAGCCGCCCCAATGATAAATGAAATAGTGTCACCAACATTTGGTGTTGCGTCTGTGACACCCTTGGCGATTGCGAGATCACTCTGTAGAGGAGTCACGCTTGCACTATTAGTGTTGTTTCCAGGGTTCGGATCCGGTGTCGGAGGAGGACCTATTGAGTTTGCCTCAGCCGTGTTTGTGAAGCTGCTACCTGGTCCTGTGGATGCAGATGGTGCGAGCACTGTGGCAACAATGTCAAGAGTCGCAGTCTGGCTGTCAATCATGTCACCGATTGTCCATACGCCGGTGCCGATATCATACGTGCCTATGGATGGCGTCGGTGTGCCGACGATCTGAAAGCCGAGAGGCGGCAGGTTGTCAGTGGCTTGAACATTTTTTGCTGTGTCAGGCCCATTATTTTTTACAGTGATTGTAAATGTCACATTGTCACCGACTTGCGGCGTCGGATTGTTGACCACTTTCTGTACACTGACATCGGCGTCTTGTGGATTTATCGGTGTTCGTGACGAATTGTTACCGAGATCAGGATCCCAGGTATCTGTTTTTGTGATTTCGATCTCGTTATATGAAAGCCCGCCAGCGTTTGCGATGACTTGAAACTCGAGTGTGAATACATCACCGGGATCGATCGATGGAACTGACCAAATTCCACCTGTTATTATTGGAGTCCCAGTTGGGTTGAAGGTTGTTCCAGGTGTTATCGTAACGACTGATTGGTAAGACACGGGGCTGGGCAATGTATCAGTCAGTTCAACGTTCGTCGCTGTGTCTTTCCCGTTGTTGGTAAGCGTAATGGTATACGTGACGGTGTCACCATCATTTGGTGTTGGATTACTTGTTTGTTTGACGACCGCAAGATCAGCATATTTTGGTGTCTCTGTTGCAGTTGCTTTGTTGTTACCTGGTAAAGGATCAGGTTCAACAACAGCCGTAATTTCTGCTGTATTTGTCTGTGCTGATGGAATGGTTCCAGCTGCTGGTGCAAGAACCGTAGCTGGCAGATCGAGGGTCACACTCGCGCCTTTGGCAAGTGTTCCAATCGTCCAGATACCTGTGCCCGGGTCATACGATCCTTGTGATTCTACGATGCCAGCAGTATTCAGTGATAATCCGGATGTTGGAAAAGTATCGGTCAGTTCAATACCTGTTGCCACATTTGGTCCAGCATTTGTCACCGTCACCGTAAATGTGATGGTGTCACCAACATTGGGCGTTGGGTCACTGACAGTCTTTGAAACTCGCAAGTCAGCAGTGTTTACTGTGAATGTGGCAGAATCGTTGGTCTTATAGTTGTTGAGCTGGCCAAGGTTGGTGGAATTCGACCCGGTTCGCTCGTAGTTGAAAGGACTGTTACTCGGATTTGGAGTGATTGGGAGAGTGGCACCAGGGAGACTGGTCCATTCAATTGTATTGGTGTTGGTAATACTTTGGTTGGCAGTAAAAGGACCCTGTAATATCCCATCGATCGTAAGTGTGATCGTACGACCGGCTGGATCCTTTTCGACATCAAAGGCCGTCACTGTCGTCAGTGTATTTCCTGTTATTTGGAAGTTATTCGTCGTAACAATCCCCGCTGTATCAGCCACTGAT
>JAAGZL010000276.1 GCA_024206335.1 Gammaproteobacteria bacterium | reverse complement strand
GTAGGAATATTCTGTTCCAGAAGGATCAACCAGACGGGTTAGCAAGCTATCGGCATCGCGATCATAAACAATCGTGCGATTGAGTGGAGCTTCGACCTGCGTAAATTGACCTGTGGCATTATACGTAAAAATCCAGCGACTGTTCTGGCTATCCGTTTTGGTAACGCGGCGATTGGTTGTGTCATATTGATAGGTAAAAGTATTTTCATACTCTTTATAAGAAGCTACGCGGATGCCACTGTAAGTCACTTCCGTTTCTACTACACCCGTCTCATCGGTTACTCGAGTTAAATGGCTATAGGTATTGCCATCACCGGTAGGTTGATACTGCTCGTACTCATATTGACGAATACCACTTAGTGGGTCAGTGACTGAAATCAGGTTGGCATCAGCGCCATAACCATACTGCCATTCTCTCCCCGTGTGATCGCGAATAACTGCAACCAAACCATTGGTGTTATATTCATAGGTTAAGGATCTCCCATTGGTATCGGCTTTTTGCGTTAAGCGGCCTTGTGTATCATAACTGTAGTTAACAGCATTACCGTTTCGATCTACTTCGGATTGCAGGCGACCTAATTCACTATAAATAGTGTAGCTACCATCGCGGCGTTGAAGACGACCGGTGTTATCTGACTCACGCGTGACTACATCGAACAGGCCCGGTGCCTCAAATGTGCCATCGGCTTGTTCCGCATAAACATAGCGCTTACCATTGGGTAAACGGCGAACGAACTCACGGATTTGTGTCGTT
>JAAGZL010000275.1 GCA_024206335.1 Gammaproteobacteria bacterium | reverse complement strand
GCTCCCGAGATGACTTGACGCCGTGTTCAGATGCCTACTTTGCTTCCCCTCTGGCGCTACGCACGCCGGGTAAGCAGTGCGGCCTCACGGCTACCGGGGTCTACCAGCCTTCGCTTCGCTCTCCTTGGCTGGAAGCGAGCGCAGTTGGTATGCTGCGGTGATCAAATGGCCGATTCGTCCTCTTCCCCGGTGCGGATTCTGACTACCTTCTCCACCGAGGTTACAAAAATCTTACCGTCACCAATCTTACCGGTACGAGCCGCGGTGACAATGGTATCTATGCATTCGTCCAACTGATCCTCTTTGATTACCAGCTCCAGCTTCAGCTTGGGCAGAAAATCCACCACATACTCCGCACCTCGATACAGTTCAGTGTGCCCTTTCTGACGCCCGAAGCCCTTGACCTCGGTCGCAGTCATGCCGGTAATCCCGATGGCTGACAGGGCCTCTCGCACATCGTCCAGCTTGAATGGCTTGATAATCACATCAACTTTTTTCATAGTTCAGTAACTCCAGTCTGTTATTGCACCATCTTACTGCATTCTGCGCCGGAGGTCAGTCCACTGTAAACCCAACATCACAATCGGCTGGATTAATTAAACCCGCTGGTAAGCGGGTAGCGACGATCACGCCCAAACGCCCGGCGCGTGATCTTTACCCCCGGTGGCGCCTGTCGGCGCTTGTACTCATTCCGATCCACCATCCGGGCCACCCGGCGCACCGTCTCTGCATCATATCCGGCATCGATTATCTCTCTGGTACTTTGTTCGTGTTCTATATAGCGAGAGAGGATCTCATCCAGAACCTCGTAGGGCGGCAGGCTATCCGAATCTTTCTGATCCGGTGCCAACTCCGCTGAGGGCGGACGCTCTATCACCCGACGCGGTATAATCTCCCGCTCCCGATTACAGTACTCGGAGAGACGATAGGCCAACATCTTGGGGACATCCTTGATGGGGGCAAAACCACCGGCCATGTCGCCATACAGGGTGGCATACCCCACCGACATCTCGCTCTTGTTGCCGGTGGTGAGCAGGATCTTGCCCTTCTTATTGCTGATAGCCATCAGGATGATGCCGCGACAGCGGGCCTGGATATTCTCTTCGGTAACATCCCGCTCGGTGCCGGCAAACTCCTCCTGCAACATATCCAGAAAGGCGTTAAAGGCCGGTTCGATGGCGATGGTGCGGTGCTCCACCCCCAGGGTCTCGGCCTGCTGAATGGCATCCTCGTTGCTCATATCCGAGGTGTAGCGTGATGGCATCATCACCACCTCCACATTCTCCGACCCCAGGGCATCCGCCGCTATGGCCAGGGTCAGGGCCGAATCGATACCACCAGAGAGTCCCAGCACGGCACCCTTAAATCCATTCTTGATCACATAGTCCCGCACTCCCAGCACCAGGGTGTTGTAGATACCCGCCACCTCATCCGGATAGGGTGCAATCTCCCCCGTCACCGGTGTACCCGCCTGGAACTCCACCAGGGTTTGTGCCTCCTGATGAAATGGCGCCCGCTGCGTCAACTCCCCGGCAGCGCCCACCACAAACGAACCACCATCAAACACCAGTTCATCTTGTCCTCCCACCAGATTCACGTAGGCAATGGGCAGACCGATCTCCTGGCTGCGCTTGCGTATCAGCTCCTCGCGCTCCACCGCCTTGCCGGTGTGAAATGGCGACGCATTCAGATTCAGCAGGAGCTTGGCACCCGCCGCTGCCGCATGGGCCGCCGGGTCTTTGTACCAGATATCCTCACAGATGGTGAGCCCCACCGGAACGCCGTTCAGTTCCACCACGCAAGGCTCGGTTCCAGACTCGAAGTAGCGTTTTTCATCAAACACACTGTAGTTGGGCAGCAGGGCCTTGAAGTACTCGGCAATAATCTCACCATCCCTGATCACCCCGGCCGCATTAAACAACTTGCCGTCCTGGCAGCGGGGATATCCTAGAATAATATCTACCCCATAGACCTCTCGCGCAATCTCATCCAGTGCCTGCTCTACCCGTTCAAGCAACTCTGAACGCAGCAGCAGGTCCTCCGGGGGGTATCCGGTAAGAGTCAGCTCTGGGAAGACAATCGCATGGGCGCCCTGTTGATCACGGGCGAAGATGGCAGCATCCATAATCTGCCTGCTGTTACCGGCAATATCGCCAACCAGGAGATTGAGTTGTGCCAGAGAGATTTTCAGATTCACGTAACAGACCCTCCCTATACCTAGAACGTAGGCCAGAATAAGCGCTAACGTTTCTGGCAAATGGCCAGCAACGTCTTGCCGGACAGTAAATTGGGGTCAGAAGTAGGCCGGGATAAGCTTGTGTTCCCGGCAAATTCATGCCCGGAACGTGCCTTATCCGGGCCTACTCAACAAACAAAACAAATCGGCCCCCAAGCTAACGCATGGAGGCCGATTATGCCTGATAACAGGACGAAGGAGAATCAGCTCATCAACTCCAACATCTTCTTGCCCAGATCAGCCGGAGAACGCACGGTGGCAACACCTGCTGCCTCAAGGGCGGCAAACTTGCCATCAGCAGTACCCTTGCCACCGCTCACGATAGCACCGGCATGCCCCATACGCTTGCCAGCAGGTGCTGTTACACCGGCAATATAGGCCACAACCGGCTTGTCGATGTTGGCCTGGATATACTCGGCCGCATCCTCTTCTGCGCTACCGCCGATCTCACCCACCATGATAATACCTTCGGTCTGCGGGTCATCCTTGAACTGCTCCAACACATCGATGAAATTCATGCCCTGGATTGGATCACCGCCAATACCCACGCAGGTGCTCTGACCCAGGCCAGTGACGGTGGTCTGATAGACCGCTTCATAGGTAAGGGTGCCGGAGCGGGATACCACACCGATCTTGCCCTGCTTATGGATCATGCCGGGCATGATGCCGATCTTACACTCACCCGGAGTGATAACGCCCGGGCAGTTGGGACCGATCAGGAAGGAGTCGCTGTCTGCCAGCGCCGCCTTTACCTTCATCATATCCAGCACCGGGATACCCTCGGTGATAGCTACAATTACCTTTACTCCTGCATCGGCAGCCTCAAGAATGGCATCGGCAGCAAATGGAGGCGGCACGTAGATCATGGTGGCATCGGCACCAGTGGCATCCACGGCATCATGTACGGTATTGAACACCGGCAGATCCAGATGGCTCTGGCCACCCTTGCCCGGGGTTACGCCACCAACCACATTGGTGCCGTAGGCAACGGCCTGTTCGGTGTGAAAGGTACCCTGCTTTCCGGTGAAGCCCTGGCAGATTACCTTGGTGTCTTTATTGATAAGAATACTCATGTTCTGTTCCCCTTAACCCTTGGCCACTGCTACGACCTGCTCGGCCGCTGCACTGAGATCAGCCGCAGTGGTGATAGCCAGACCGCTGTTTGCCAGGATTTCCAGCCCCTGCGGTGCATTGGTGCCTTCCAGCCTTACCACTACAGGAACACTCACTCCCACCTCTTTAACTGCGGAAATAATACCTTCAGCGATGAGATCACAGCGTACGATACCACCAAAGATGTTTACCAACACGGCTTCCACCTTGTCATCGGACAGGATCAGCTTGAAGGCCTCTGCCACCCGCTCTGCAGTGGTGCCACCACCTACATCCAGGAAGTTAGCCGGGCTACCGCCCTTGAGTTGAACCAGATCCATTGTTGCCATAGCCAGACCAGCGCCATTTACCATGCAGCCAATATTGCCGTCCAGGGTAATGTAGTTCAGGTCGTGCTCTTTGGCAGCCGCCTCGCGGGCGTCTTCCTGAGTTATATCACGCTGGGCCACCAGTTCAGGATTTCTATAGGAGGCGTTGTCATCCAGATTAATCTTGGCATCAATAGCGATCAGATCACCACTACCTGTCACCACTAGTGGATTGATCTCCACTAGGCTGGCATCTGACTCCATAAACATGTTGTACAGACCATACATGAACTTCTGGAAATCACGGATCTGTTGTCCCTCCAGCGCCAGAGCAAAAGCCAGCTTACGACACTGGTATGGTTGCAGACCGGCCGCATGATCCACGGTGATGGTGTGAAGCTGCTCCGGGGTTTCTTCGGCCACCTCTTCGATATTCATACCACCAGCTTGAGAGGCCATGAACAAAACTTTGCGGCTTTCACGGTCCACCAACACACTCAAATAGAGTTCACGATCGATATCGGTGGGCTCCTCCACCAAAACGATATTAATTGGCAGCCCAGGTTCCCCAGTCTGTTTGGTGGCCAGCATACTTCCAAGCATGCGCTCCGCCTCTGCTTCAACCTGATCAAGACTATCAACCAGAACTACGCCACCGACCTTTCCACGGCCGCCTGCATGTACCTGCGCCTTAACCACCCAACGTTCGCCACCCAGTATTTGGGCCGCTTCTCTGGCCTCAGAAACGGATGAAGCAGGGTTTCCATTGGTGACTGGAATCCCATACTTTGCAAACAACTGCTTCGCTTGATATTCGTGTAGGTTCATCTCTTGTGCAACCCGTCCGTTAGAAAAAAGGAGTAGTATTCTTATCTAATTCCGCCAAATGTGCAAAATTTGAAGGCAATAATCTAGTAATGGGCACACGTTACCTTCTCCTGGGACTGGTTTTATGGCTACTATTTACTGCCATACGCAGTTACCTCAGACAACGCCATGAAGATCGCAGGGCCAAACAGATCATGAACAGCATGAACATGGTCATATGCGATTACTGCAACACCCATCTACCCCAGAATGAAGCTATTTACCAGGGTAACCGTTACTATTGCTGCAAAGACCACTTGCATTTGAGCAAAAAAGGAAAATAACAGATGTTCAGCCTGCAGGGGCATTACCGCAGAAACAGTGACATCATTGATCAGTCAAGATCCTATAGCTGGCGTATGCTACAGCTCGCTTTTTTCTATCGTCTCACCCTCTCACTCACCCTAATAACCCTGTTTATTGCTGATATTGGGCCTCTATTTCTCGGCAGCAACAATCCAGCCCTGTATGCCCTGGTTAGTATTGCCTATTTTGGCCTGGTGACGGCAAGCGGGATCCCGCTATATCTGCGCAGCCCAAATCCACACCAACAGTCCCATCTACTGGTATACCTTGACATAGTAGCCATCACCATTTTGATGCATGCCAGTGGCGGCATAACCACAGGACTGGGTATGCTACTACTGATATCCATTGCCTCAGGAAGTGCTGTAATGCGGGGGCGAACAGCCATTGTCTTTGCCGCCATAGCAACCGTGAGCATCCTTGGAGAACAGCTGTTCAGCCAAATACACGGATCATTCCCAGACACCGCCTACACCCAGACAGGGATATTAGGCGCCAGTTTTTTTGCTATAGCCATTCTGTCCGATGCCCTATCCAGGAATCTGCGTGAATCAGAACAGCGGGTCAGCCAAAGAGAATTGGACATGGCCAATCTGGAGCAGTTGAATGACTACATCATTCAACATATGCAGGCAGGGATCATCGTGGTGGATATACATCAACGCATTCGCCTGATGAATGAGCATGCCTGGTATCTGTTAGGCATGCCGGACGCCAACACTGGGCAACTGCTGCAACAGGCCTCCCCAGAGCTATCAAGTGAGCTAAACATTTGGCAGAACGATAATACCAGCAGCCCACAACCATTCCACACCACTCCAGGAAGACGTGAACTACAAGCCAAATTCAGCAAGCTGGGAGATTCTCAACAAACCGGAGCCATGATACATGTAGAGGATACCGCCACCCTCACCCGCAGGGCACAGCAGATGAAGCTGGCATCTCTGGGACGTTTAACCGTGAGTATCGCCCATGAGATCCGCAACCCGTTGGGAGCAATCAGTCACGCCCAGCAACTACTGGGAGAATCACCCCGACTGGACCAGGCAGACAAACGCCTGAATGAGATCATCCACACCAACACAGACAGGGTAAATGATATAATTGAGAGTGTAATGAAACTCTCCCGCCGCCAACAATCACACCCAGACAGCATAGAACTCACCACCTGGCTGAACACATTCATGGAGGAGTTCTCCCATACCCATAAGTTGGCCTCTGGAACTCTGAAGATATCAGTGCCTCCAAAAAACACCATAGTACAGGCCGACCCTACACAGCTCCGGCAGCTACTTACCAACTTGTGTGAAAACTCCATCTGCCACTTCCATCAAGATAGAAAGAAGCTACTAATCAGCATAAATGGCGGTACTAGCCACGAGTCAGGCGGGGCTTTTCTGGAGATCATAGACAACGGCCCTGGGATTAAGCCGGATGTGGCACGGCAGGTATTTGAGCCGTTTTTCACCACCCGCAACGCCGGTACCGGGCTGGGCCTATACATTGCCAAGGAGCTGAGCGAGGCCAATAGCCTGGAGCTGGAATATAAGCCCACACCCATGGGTGGCAGCTGTTTTCATATTAGCTTCCCTGAAGTGCAACCCATGAGCAGGTAGGCCTGAATAAGCACCGCGTTCCAGGCAAAACACCAACCAACCAATCGAAAGCTGCCAGAAACGCTACCGCTTATTCTGGCCTACGGTTAGGACAAACATGCATTCCATGATAAAAAAGCAGGTAGGCCTGGATAAGCGCAACGTTCCAGGCAAAACACCAACTACCCAATCGAAAGCTGCCAGAAACGCTACCGCTTATTCTGGCCTACGGTTAGGACAAACATGC
>JAAGZL010000274.1 GCA_024206335.1 Gammaproteobacteria bacterium | reverse complement strand
TCCCGAGATGACTTGACGCCGTGTTCAGATGCCTACTTTGCTTCCCCTCTGGCGCTACGCACGCCGGGTAAGCAGTGCGGCCTCACGGCTACCGGGGTCTACCAGCCTTCGCTTCGCTCTCCTTGGCTGGAAGCGTATGGTGGCTGGTGTTGGTCCGCGTGAGATGCAGACTTTATCTCAGTTGGAAAAAGGCAGGAGATTATCGGATTACAGTCCGCACTCTACTATGCCAGCCTGCTGGATGCTAAAGAGAGTTGTCTCTGAATTAAGACAACTGTGCTTCGGCTAATTTGATTTTTTAGGCTCTTTTTTGTTGCCAGATTTAGAGCATTTGTTCATGCCGGCTAGTGTTGTTTAAGTCTTAACCTTCCCGCGTCGAGTTGTGGGCTGCTGTGGCCATCCAGTACCTCAAGCATGGCGTCCCCAACCAGGGCCTTGCGCCAGCCGTGGAGTAGTTCAGAATCCATATTGCCGATTGCCAACTGTTCCAGATCTCTGCGGTTGGCCAGGGCGGCTGGGGTTATCTCTTCCCGCTCGGCGATCAGCCGCAGACAGCACTGCAGCAGGTCTGCGATCGCCTCCTGGTTGGTGTTTAGTTTGGGGCCGCGTACATGGGCCTGGGGCCAATCTGTCTTGGGTAGTTGCTTGGCCTGTTTGATTAGATTGAGCAGGGTGTCGCCGTGACGTTTGATGCTTCCTGCCTCCAGGCCGCGTATGCGCTCCAGTCCTTTTATATCACCCGGTTGACGCCGTGCCAGATCTACCAACACCTCATCTTTCAGAATCCAGCGCCGTGGGCGATCGCTGTTTTCCGCCTGCTGTTCGCGCCAGGCCGTGATCTTTTGTAGTACCGCAAGCTGCACACCTTTCAGGTGTTGATTCCCTTTGATGCGTTTCCACATGCCCTGGGGATCTACGCGGTAGGTGGTCGGATCGGTGAGGGTGTTAAAGTCCTCCTGCAGCCAGGTGTTACGTCCTAGTTGGTCAAGTCGATCGGTGATGTTGAGATAGATGTCGCCCAGGTAGATCACATCATCCAGGGCGTAGCGCAGTTGATCCTGGCTAAGGGGGCGGCGTGACCAGTCGGTGCGGGAGTGTCCCTTTTCCAGCTCTTTTCCGATCACCTTTTGTACCAGGTTGCCGTATCCGATTTGGCTGCCCAGGCCCAGCAGGGTAGCTGCCAGTTGGGTATCAAATAGTGGTTGTGGCAGCTTGCCCCAGAGTTGATGGAATATCTCCAGGTCCTGGCGGCCGGCATGGAAGATCTTGACGATGGAGTCGTCATATATAATCTGCGCCAGTTCGCCCAGATCGTCGATTGCTAGTGGATCTACGCTGGCGGCCACCGTGCCGTTGCTTATCTGCAGCAGGCAGAAGTGTGGGTAGTAGGTCTTCTCCCGGATAAACTCGGTATCCAGGGCCAGCCAGCTGCTGCCCTGTAGTTTGCTGCAGAGTTCTTGTAGTTGTGCGGCGGTCTCAATGTGTAGTTCCTGCATGAAATCTTATAATCCTTGGTAGATGAAGTTGTACAGGATAACATTGGACCGGCACTATTGTTTGCAGAAACCATATGGAAGTTTTGTGAAGCCACTGTTTGAGCTGTTTTTTAACATCTGTCTGCTGCGGGCTAAACCGCAGGATATTCCTGTCTCCAGTGCCCTGATGTTGGTGATGCTGCTTGCGACCATTGTGAGTGGAGTTCCAGCGATTATAGGCCAGATAGGTGGGCTGGCTCCTGCTCTGATGATAGGGGTGATGGATGTAGCCCTGATACTGGTTCTATTGAAGATATTTCTGAGGCTGGCTGGTCTCTCCTCCAGGCTGCTGCAGACCGCCACGGCGCTGTTTGGAACCGGTGTACTTATTAACCTGCTCTCTATCCCGATACAGATGATGTTGGATGCGAGTCCAGATAACTCTGCCAGTCAGTTTTTTGGTGCACTGCTCTTTTTTGTATTATTGGCGTGGAGCCTGGTGATCATGGGCCACATCCTGCGGCATAGTTTCAAGCTGCAACTGAGCAGTGGTGTGTTGGTTGCCATGGGTTATTTTATGTTGATCAACACCTTGGTGCGGCTGTTTCTGCCCGCTGGATAGTATGCATATACATATACTCGGAATCTGCGGCACATTCATGGGAGGGCTGGCCCTGCTGGCACGCTCCCTAGGGCATGAGGTGAGTGGTTCCGATGCCGGGGTCTATCCGCCCATGAGTACCCAGCTGGAGGATGCCGGCATCCGGTTGATGGAGGGGTATGAGCCGGCACATCTGCAACCGGAGCCGGACTGCGTGGTGGTGGGAAACGCCCTCTCCCGTGGCAATTCCGCAGTGGAGTATATGCTGGACCAGGGTATGCGTTACACCTCCGGCCCCCAGTGGTTAGCGGAGCATGTGCTGCATGGGCGTTGGGTGTTGGCGGTGGCCGGTACCCATGGCAAGACCAGCACCGCCAGTCTGCTGGCTTGGATCCTGGAAGATGCGGGCATGGCCCCCGGTTTTCTCATCGGTGGCGTCCCCAGAAATTTTGGTATCTCGGCACGCCTGGGTGACACCCCGTTTTTTGTGGTGGAGGCGGATGAGTACGACACCGCTTTTTTTGATAAGCGTTCCAAGTTTGTGCACTACCGGCCGCGCAGCCTGATACTGAATAATCTGGAGTTTGATCATGCCGATATCTTTGACGACCTGGCGATGATTCAGCGCCAGTTCCACCATCTGGTGCGCACGGTGCCGGGTACGGGCCTGATCATTGCGCCCGATGCAGACCCGGCCATCGACCATGTGCTGGAGATGGGGTGCTGGACCCCGACAGAGCGGTTTGCCCCGGAGGGGAGCGCCATGTGGCGTGCGGCAGACGCCACCCCAGATGCCAGTGAGTTTGATCTCCATGTGGGACCGGAACGGGTGGGAAGGGTGAGCTGGGAACTGAATGGTCAGCACAACCTCAACAACGCCCTGGCCGCAGTGGCTGCGGCCAGACATGCGGGTGTTCCACCTGCCATTGCCGTAGAGAGCTTGGGCAGATTCAAGAATGTAAAACGCCGCATGGAACTGCGGGGTGAGGTTGCCGGGGTGAATATCTATGATGACTTTGCCCATCATCCCACCGCCATTGAAACCACCCTGAACGGACTGCGTGCCAAGGTGGGGGCGGAGCGTATCATTGCGGTGCTGGAGCCGAGGTCTAACACCATGCGTATGGGGATTCATGCCGAGCAACTGGCGGCATCGCTGCGGATGGCGGATGAGGTGCTGGTCTATGCCTCAACTGAACTGGAGTGGGATGCCCAGGGGGTGTTTCAGGGGTTGAATGGCAAGGCGCGGGTGTTTGATTCCATTGCGGCGATTGTTGCCGTCATTGGAAATGAGGCCAGGCCGGGCGATCATGTGCTGGTAATGAGTAACGGTGGCTTCGGGAATATCCACCAACGATTGTTGGACACCCTTGGCGGGAGCAGATGATGATAGATCCAAAACAACCCATTGCCCTCGCCATCACCGGCGCCTCTGGCAGCGCCTATGGTCTGCGTCTGCTGGAGCTGTTATTGCAGAATGGCCGCAAGGTCTACCTGATGATCTCCAAGGCGGGTGAGATGGTGATCCCCATGGAGACCGGGATCGAACTGCCCAGTGAAACCGCTCAGATGGAGGAGATGCTGGCGCAGCGTTTCAGTGCTGCGGATGGGCAACTGCACCTGTTTGGCCGGGAGGAGTGGACCGCTCCGGTGGCCAGTGGCTCCAATCCACCGGCGGCCATGGTGGTCTGCCCCTGTACCGCCGGCACCCTCTCTGCCATTGCCACTGGTGCCAGTAATAATCTGATTGAGCGGGCGGCGGATGTGATGCTGAAGGAGCAGCGCAGGCTAATCCTGGTGGTGCGTGAGACCCCGCTCTCCGCCATTCATCTGGAGAATATGCTCAAGCTGGCGCGTCTGGGAGTGGTGACCATGCCGGCCAGTCCCGGATTCTATAACCGCCCCCAGAGCCTGGAGCAGATCGTGGACTTCATGGTGGCGCGGGTGCTGGATCATCTGGAGATCCAGCATGATCTGATCCAGCCCTGGGGCTAGTTGTCACTCCATAGCAGCAATAGGGCTGGTTTTCGCTCCGGCTGTTTTCGTGGAAGACCACTGCTGTCCTGAAGTAGTTGCTGAAATGCCGGATCAAAATTCGTATTAGTTTGCTGAAAGGTCAGTATCCCGGCTATCTCCGACCGATCTAGCTCTGTGATATTTCCGATCCATAGCGGTTGGGATTCGGGCTGGGTGTTGATAAAGGTGGGCCAGAGACGCAGTACCATGGAGCTGTCGTCTGATAACGGCTTGGTCAGGGCCAGAGACTCATGTCTGCTGTCATGCACCTGGGGCAGTAGTGGCAGTTGTTGCAGTGGAAGATCTGGTGACAAGAGTTTAAGCAGGTTCCCCCAGTTCAGGCCGTCGGCCCTGGACCAGCCCCTGGTCTTGAGGGTGGCCTCCAGCTGTTCCAGCTCACCGGCGTATTGGATATTCATTGGGTGATTCTTTCTGTTGCGGGTGTCTTGGCGCACCTTGGGTAGGCTGTTCCAGCCGCTATCGCGCCACTTTGTGGTGGCGATCTGGGTTACCGTGGGTTGCGGTAGATATTTCTTTATATCTCGAATGTGTTTGTTCCAGGTCTGAACGCCGGTTGCCCCGGTAATGATCAGGATGGAGATCAGGCTCAGGCCCAGCCAGTGAGCCTCGGCCTGGGTGTGGCGATAGTAGGCTATTCCCAGGATGGCCACCCAGAGCATGCCCAGGGTGATGCTGCCCAGGATGTCAGAGAGCCAGTGCACCCCGAGATAGAGACGGGAGAGCGCCACCAGGATGATCATCAGTCCGGCCAGTCCGTAGGGCAGCCAGCGCCACCTCTCCCGCATGGAGCGGGCGATGATCACGGCCAGAAAACCAAACAGGACCACCGCCCTCAGGGTGTGGCCGCTGGGAAAAGAGTAGGGCCCAAGCCCCGGTACCTCATTGGGTGGGCGTGGGATCTGCAGCCCATATTTCAGGGCGGCTGATGCGAACAACCCGAATCCCACTGCGGCCACCCAGTACATCAGGGAGCGCCAGTGGCGCTGCCAGGCCAGAAATAGCACCACCACCACGACCAGAGTGGTGATTACCGGTCTATCTGCCAGCCGAGAGCTGAACAACATCAGCTGGTCGGCCCAGGGGGTGTGCAGGCTGGTGAGGGTGCTGAGTACTGTCTGGTCTATCTCTACCAGTGCGGTGCTGTTTATTACGGTGCCAAATACCAATGCCGTAAGCCCGGCGGCAAAGATCAGGATGGTGGCCAGCAGGGCCAGGCCACGGGACTCGGGATGGTTGGGGTCGGCCAGGGCTGCAGCAATCTCGGTAAATGCCGGATGCAGGCGGGACCAGTTGAGAGTGGCTTGCACCCAGGCGCTGGCGTGTGGTTGGCACAACCTGAAGGTGAGTCGCACCAGCCAGATCATCAGCCAGATCAGGATAGCCAGCAGCACAATCAGGATCACCAGACGGAATGCCACCTGAGAGGCCAGTTCCAGAGAGGCGCCGAACACCATGCCGGGAGCAAGATAGGCCGGTGCCCACACCAGGGATGAGAGGATGCTGGCGATGGCGAAGCGCCAGGGTTGCATGCCCACGGTGCCAGCGATCAGGGGTACCACTGCCCGTACCGGCCCAAAGAAGCGTCCGAAGGCCACGCTTTTGCCACCATACTTGGTGAAGAAGGTCCGGCCCTGTTCCAGGCTCTCCCGGTAGCGGGTGAAGGGCCACATGTTGCTGATGCGGTCCTGGAAGTGAAATCCCAGCCAGAAGCTGCTTACATCCCCGGTCACGGCGCCGGCCACGGCCCAGGCAAAGGCGGGCCAGAACTCAATGGCGCCGGCGGATATCAGGGCGCCGATGCCGAACATGATGGCTACGCCCGGGACGATCAGGCCAACAATGGCCAGGGACTCGGTCATGGCCACCAGGAAGATAATGACCCCGGACCAGAGGGGATGGACCTGGACCCAGTGCAGAAGTTGCTGGAATATCTCAGTCACGGTTTTATTTAACCTGGAAGGTGCAGATGGCAGATGGCTGTTGCTCTAATTCCTGGTTCTGCGCTAGGTTGATTTGTCGGATATGAAGATACCCCTCCATACCTGAGTACAGACGCCAATGTGAACTGGGTATGCCGGGGTGGGTCGGTTTAGGTGCCGACGCTGTTCTTATCCGGCAACGCTCTGTTTGTTTAGTGTCTCGTATAGCTTGTCTTTCAGGAGCATGCGTTTTTTCTTCAGATTTTCAGCATAGGCGTCTGATACCGGCTCGATGTTCTGTTCAATCTTCAGGATCTCCTTGTCCAGGGTGTCGTACTCCTTGTACATGGCATCGAATACTGGATTCACGTCACACAGGGCCTTGATCAGCTCTACGTGCTCCGGAAACTCATGTGGTAGGTCGTGTCGTTCGCCAAACATTTGATACTCCTCTATACATCCGTTAATAAGACTGGATAGGAACCGCGTTTTATGGTTTTCTATCACTGTTTCGTATTAAAAAAAAGACCCTTTAAAGATTTATTTACACCGAGCTGGTTTTTTTTGCCGGTTGAGATCATTTTTGGGCCTGTTTCAACTCGTACAGAAGGAAGAAATCATGCCCCGTTATACTGCAGAAGATATCCGTAATATTGCATTAGTTGGTCAGAGCGGTTGTGGTAAGACCACCCTGGTGGAAGGCCTCCTGGTGCAGTCCGGTACATTAACCACGGCTGGCAGTGTGGAAAAAGGTAATACCGTCAGTGACTTTGACCCCCTGGAGAAAAAGTATCAACACTCCTTGACCTCATCGGTGATCGGGATTGATCATGACAATATCCATGTGAATGTCATAGATACCCCTGGACTGCCCGATTTTATCGGCCAGTCCATTGCCGCATTTCCTGCGGTGGAGACCGTGGCCATTGTGATCAATGCCGCTGCTGGAATAGAGATGGTTAGTCGGCGTATGCTGCAGATGGCCCAGGAGCGCAAGCTGTGTCGTATGATTATCATCAACCAGATTGATGCAGAAGGGGTGGATCTTCCAAAATTGGTTGAGGAGATCAGAGAGGAGTTTGGCTCTGAGTGCCTGCCCATAAATCTGCCCACCGATGGTGGTAGCAGGGTGGTGGACTGCTTCTTCAACCCGGAAGGTGAGGCCGACTTCTCCTCTGTGGCTGAGGCCCACACCCAGATCATCGATCAGGTGGTCGAGGTGGATGAGGAGCTGATGGAGCTCTACCTGGAACAGGGTGAGGATCTGAATCCGGATCAGTTGCATGATCCATTCGAAAAATCCCTGCGTGAAGGACATCTGGTCCCCATATGCTTCTCTTCGGCCGCCAACGGTGCCGGTATACCGGAACTGCTGTATGTTCTGGAACACCTGATGCCGAACCCAAGTGAGGGTAATCCGCGTCCCTTCATGATCGGTGAAGGTGATGCTGAGAAACCATTTCCCGTTGGGCCTGATCCCTCCAAGCATGTGGTGGCCCATGTGTTTAAGGTGACGGCAGATCCGTTTGTGGGCAAGCTTGGAGTGTTCCGGATTTACCAGGGTACTATCACCAAGGATAGTCAGCTGTTTATCGGCGATGGGCGCAAGCCGTTCAAGGTGGGGCATATCTTTAAGCTGCAGGGTAAGACCCAGGTGGAGATGGAGAAGGGTATACCTGGTGATATCTGCGCGGTGGCCAAGGTGGAGGAGATCCATCTGGATGCGGTACTGCATGACTCCCATGAGGAGGATTATCTCCATCTGCAACCACTGAAGTTTCCGGTTCCTGTGTATGGTCTTGCCATCCACGCCAAGACTCGGGGAGATGATCAACGCCTGGGTAATGCCCTGCATCGGGTGGTGGAGGAAGATGCCTGTCTGGAAGTGGAACACAGTGTGGCCAACAATGAGACCATCCTACGCGGACTGGGAGAGCTGCATCTGCGTCTGACCCTGGAGAAGATGAAGGATCGTTTTAATGTGGAGGTGGATACCCAGCCACCCAAGACCTCTTATCGTGAAACCATTAGCGCCCAGGCCGAGGGCCACTACCGGCATAAGAAACAGACCGGCGGCGCCGGCCAGTTTGGAGAGGTCTATCTACGCATCGCCCCGCTGGAGCGGGGAGCCGGCTTTGAATTTGTGGATGCGGTGAAGGGTGGGGTCATCCCCTCCGGGCTGATCCCAGCGGTGGAGAAGGGGGTAATGCAGGCCCTGGATGACGGCGTGGTGGCCGGTTATGCCATGCAGGATGTGAGGGTCACGGTGTATGACGGCAAGTACCACTCGGTGGATTCCAAGGAGGTGGCATTTGTTGCAGCGGGCAAAAAGGCCTTCCAGGAAGCGGTGTCCAAGGCCAAGCCGATCCTGCTGGAGCCTATCGTTATTCTGGATCTGGTGGTGCCGGATGGGAGCATGGGTGCGGTGACGGGAGATCTTTCCGGCAAGCGTGGCCAGTTGCTGGGTACCGATGCCCTGAGTGGTGGCATGCTTAACATCAAGGCCAAGGTACCGATCTCAGAGATCAGCCAGTATGCCAGCGAGCTGAACTCCATCACCGGTGGTCGTGGTACCTACACCCTCGAATTCAGTCACTACCAGCAGGTACCGCATGATATACAGCGGGCCATGGCGGCTGAGTTCAAGCCGAAAGAGGTTGAAGATTAGGTGGAGCCAATTATCTAACCGGTAGCTGTTTGATAGGCCCTGCCCAGAATTTGGGTAGGGCCTAATCTGATGACAAGCCGATTTCTATCACTCAGAAAAGACAGGCGAAGGGTTGCACCTGTACTGTGTCGCCTGCATTCAGATTACCGCATGACTCCGGCAAGAGTATGAAGCAGTTGCCGCGGGACATGGAGGTAAGGATGCCCGAACCTTGATGGCCGACGCTGGTAACGCTGATGTCGCCGTTCGTCTCCTGCTGCATTATGCCGCGGACAAATTCATAACGACCCTTGCGTTTTCTAATCCCCTGTTTGCAAACAGCCTGCACCGTGAGCGGGTTATAGCGTTCGCCACCAGCCAGTTTTCGCAGGGCCGGCAACACAAACTGATAAAAAGTTACCATTACTGCAACCGGGTTTCCCGGTAGACCAAAAAAGAGGGCGTCACCCAGGTGGCCAAAAGTAAGGGGGCGGCCAGGTTTCATGGCAATTTTCCAGAACTGTATCTGCCCAATTTCGCTCAAGATAGATTTGGTGTAGTCTGCCTCACCGACAGATACGCCACCGGAGGAGAGTACCATGTCTGCCACGGCAGCGGCGGATTGGAATGCCCTGCGTAAGGCCTCCGGGGTATCACGGACTACACCCATATCCAGTAACTCCACATCCTGCTGTTTCAGCATTCCGTAGAGGCTGTAACGGTTGCTGTCATAGATTTCGCCTTTGCCACGGGGTTCGCCGATGGAGCGTAGTTCATCTCCGGTGGAAAAGAAGGCAACACGCGGCCGTCGTTGCACGCTGATCTCACCTATACCCAGTGAGGCCAGTACTCCAATATCCGCCGGTGTGACCCGGCGCCCACGGTTTAACACACTGCTGCCGATCGCAATATCTTCACCCGCAAGGCGCACGTTTTGTCCACGGTGGTGGCCGCTGCCTATGGTGATGCGTTGTTCGCTCTCAACCTTGACCTGCTCTTGCATCACTACGCTGTCGGTTCCGTCGGGCATGGGGGCCCCGGTCATGATGCGTACGCAGTCGCCAGGGTGGCAGTGACCTTCAAAAGTTGATCCCGCGTACGCGGTTCCCACTATCTGATAGCTGCGTGAGTCATCTGCGGGCAACTCTTCACCGGCCAGGGCATAGCCGTCCATAGCGGAGTTGACATGTTCTGGCACATTCATGGGGGCGATCACATCATCTGCCAGGATGCGCCCGAGAGAGTCCCTCAGGCTAAGTTGTTCCCGGCCCTCGACTGCCTTGCTGCTAGCCAGGATCTGCTCACGTGCCGCGGCAACAGTGAGGGTGCTTGGCTGTTCTGATTTAGTGCAGTCGGTTTGGGTGCAGATTACAATGCTGGTCATGGGATGTGTTCTCGTGTTGTGGGCCATGGTGGTGACACCATGATATTCGAGGCGGAACATGGACGGTTGGTGGATGGTTAGGCTGTTCTCCTCTCCGCCTGTAACTGGTCTCTCTCCTCCATGGTGTTGATGTTGATGAAGGTCTCCGGGATGTCTGAGAAGTCGACATAGGATACCCGGTGCTGGGCATACCAGGAGTCTATCTTGCGCCTGCCTGTGTTCAGATAGGCCCGCAGGCTGGGCTCCAGGCGGGTGTGAATCAGGGCGTAGACAGGTTGCAGGCGTTTGCCGTCGTGGGCCACCGCGATTTCGCTCTGTTCTGACTCCCTGGCATCAATCAGTCGTTGCACCAGATCTTTTGGCAATAGCGGGCCATCACAGGGCACGGTAACTATGTTGTCGGTTTCGATCTGTTGCATGGAAGCTAGGATCCCCGCCAGGGGGCCTTGAAAGCTGTCCATTGAATCCGCGATTATCGGATAGCCGAAGACCTGATACTGTTCTGCATTGCGATTGGCGTTGATTACCAATTGATCAACCTGGAGTGAGATGGCGTTGATGACATGTTGGATCAGGGGGTGTTGGCCGAGTTTGATTAGCCCTTTATCCCGCCCGCCCATGCGGCTGCCCTGGCCTCCTGCAAGGATAACTGCCGTGATATTATTCGGGTGTTTGTTCATGCTTTAATCCTGCGGATTGGTGTGATCTTGCTGTTGCCACGAGGGATCTGTTCTTGATGCTCAAGGCATATGGTTTTGCCATTGTCCAGGTGTATGTGGCTGTCCACCAGGGTTGAAAGGTGAGCTGGGTCATGACTGGCTACCAACATGGATATGCCATCTTGCTTCAGGGCGACTAGTAGGTCTAGGGTGCGCTGACGTGATTCCTGATCCAGGTTTGCGGTAGGTTCGTCCAACAGCAGCATGTCTGGTCGCTTCAGCCAGGCGCGGGCCAGTGATATCCGCTGGCATTCACCACTGGATAGAGTTTTGGCCGGGGTTTTGGCATAGCTATTCAGTTCTGCCCACTCCAGTGCCTTGTCGATGCGTTCATTGCGCAGTTCTCTGGTCAATCCCCGAGGCAGGGCATAGCCTAGGTTGTAGCGCACTGAGCCATCAAACATGTATGGGTGCTGGTGCAGATAGAGTGTTTTTGACTGTAGTGTAGATCGACAGTGGCGCCACTTCATTGGGCCTTGGCCCAGGTCAAAGCGGCTGGAGTCTGGTTTCTCCAGGCCGGCGATGATGCGTAGCAGGGTCGTCTTGCCAGCGCCGTTGGCTCCACTGAGAAGATAGGCCTTGCCCCTGTGTAGGGTTAAATCCACATTGATTAGTATCGGGCGGCCGGCAAACTGCTTATTTAGCGCACTGACCTGGAGTTGGGGCGAGCTGCTCATGTGGTAAGTTGTCCTTTGCCTTGCACATGGTGGAGCAGGGCGTTGAGGGAAAAGGCGAGGATTAGCAGCACCAGGCCAAGGGCAATGCCCAAGGCAAACTCCCCTTTGCTTGCTTCCATGGCGATGGCGGTGGGGATGTTACGGGTGTGGTGGAGTATATTGCCGCCCAGCATCATGGAGGCTCCAACTTCGGCGATAATGCGTCCGAAGGCGGCGAACATGGCAGCCAGCAGGCCAAAACGAACCTCTCGCATTACGGTGTAAAATGAGCGTGGTGCACTGGCTCCCAGGGTGCGGGCGGTCTCCCAGACGCGCCGGTCTGCAGACTGCAGAGCGCTGTGTCCCATGGAGACCAGGATCGGGAATGCCAAGGCGATCTGTCCCATGATCATGGCTGTCTGGGTGAAGAGCAGCTTCCACTCTCCGAGGGGGCCTTGGCGGGATAGGATCAGGTATAGGGTAAGTCCCACCACCACTGCTGGCACTGCGAGTAGGGTGTTGAAGATAGAGATCAACAACCTGCGGCCTGGGAATTGCCAGTAGGCCAGAATAAATGCAGTCAGTAGAGATGCAGGCATGGCGATAAGGATTGCTGTGCCTGAGACGCGGAATGAGATGGCGATGATCTCCCACAGCTCAGGGTCACCGCTGAACAGCAGGTTCAGGGCCGCTGGGATGATGGAGCTGCTAATTGTGTCCATCGACGGAGTGCCGCTGCAGGGCAACTGCCTGTTTCTGATCTGCTGCCGGCATGAACAGCTGCTTGCCGGCAATATGGTATTTGCCGATCATCTCCTGACCCTCCTTCGAGGTGATCCACTCAATCAGGTTCATGGCCCCTTTAAAGTTGGTGTCTTGGTAACGCTCTGGACTGACCGCGATGATGCCGTATGGGTTATGCAGTTGAGGGTCGCCCTCATAGTTGATTTTAAGGTCCAGTTTTGACACGTATGCCAGCCAGGTGCCACGGTCGGTGAGGGTGTAGGCGTTTAGCTCGCCGGCGATCTGTAACGCCTTACCCATGCCCTGGCCAGCTTCCCGGTACCTGTTGTCGGGTGGAGTTGCCCCGGAGTTTTTCCACAGCGCCATCTCCTTCTTATGGGTGCCAGAGTCGTCCCCGCGGGAGATGAACAGGGAGCTGCTCTGGGCGATGCGGCTAAAGGCCTCGGCTGCATCTTTGGATTTGGCTATACCTGCCGGATCACTCTTTGGCCCCACCAGTACGAAGTCGTTATACATAACGTTGTAACGCTGCATCCCATAACCCTTTTTAACGAATAACTCCTCTGCAGGGCGGGCATGCACCAAGATCAGATCCACGTCGCCGTCACGGCCCATACGTAGCGCCTTGCCGGTGCCGACGGCGATGACATGAACCTGGTAACCAGTCTGCTGCTCAAATCTGGGTAGCAGATGCCGCAGTAGTCCAGAGTTTTCGGTGCTGGTGGTAGTGGCCATCCGAATGGTTCGGTTCATCCGGTCGGCCTGGGCCAGACCCGTGACCAGGAATATGCAGCTGGCCGTGGAAAGGGCACAAATCAGGGGCTTAATGTTTTTTAGCAACTCATTTCCCTCTGCAAGCGGTTGGTGTTGTTTTTATTGAAACCTGGTAGCTCGTTTCATCTACCCCGAAACCCAAGTCATCAAGTTTCTCTACCTTTCTTACAGTGAGGTAGTCGGTTGCATGACTTTAGCAATGGGATAATAAGAATAACAATGCCTGCTGTCACAAAGATATTTATCGTCCGGCAATCTCCTGTACCAGAAGGTGCAGGTGGATTCGGTACAAGTTTCTCCTGTCAGTTTATTACCCTCAATGCGACTTTTGTAGTATTGATAAGAACCATGCTGAAACCACTAAACTCGGAGGTCTAAATAAACTGCCACCGGTTTTGTCCAATATGAAAGAGACTCCATTTGATTAAGCTTTTGCAAATCCAATGCCAATCTTTGGCAAGCCGTTGGTTTGGCCCCGGTGTGCGTTGGAGGAAATCGCTTTTCAGGTGAAATTCAACGGAAACATTGGGGGAAAGAAGGGAGTTGAGACGGGGTTAAAGTGAGGGCGAAGTTCTTTTCTGCGCTGAAACTGAGGTGGTACTGGGACAGAATGTTGCAATAACAGGGTTGAAAAATAGAAAAAATGAACCAGACTTGAGTGTAACGCGGACTCTGATCCGCGGGTTACATAAGTTTAAGCTCAAATGGGTGCTAAACCAGTGCGGGCAGGAATCTATCCACACCCCGTGACTGTTTTTCGGATTCCTCTGTTTGTTCTTAGAAGGGCACATCAAGGTATTACTCTGCCGGCCGGGTTGGATTGTATGCCTGGTTGTTGGGTAAGCAAGTGGCGTTCAACACGGACCAGTTGGTCAGGAACCTGATGTTATTCGTTCCTGTAGCGAGGGGTGAAATGCAGTGTTGGAGAAAGCACCAGGCTAGGACGCTATCCAGGAAGTAGATATATCGGTGAATGGGAATAGGCTGAATAGCTATGAATAATAATCATGTAGAGAAGACCTTGGTAAATATGTCATCGGTACTGATAGTCGATGATGAACCGGGTATTTGTCATCTTCTGCAGCGTGATCTGCGCAAATACTTTGGCCTGATAGAGGTGGCTGGGGATGTAGAGATGGCGAAGACCCTGTGTCAACGATGCTTCTTCGACCTGATCATTGCTGATAGTTGCCTGCTGGGTCAGGTTGGAGTGGAGTGGGTGACAGAATTGAGGGAGCAAGGCGGTGCTACAGGGGTGATTTTTATGACCGCTGATGCCGATCTGGAGACTGCCATTGTTGCATTGCGGGCCGGGGCTGATGATTTCATCACAAAGCCGTTTGGTATGGAGCAGATGGTCGCGGCAGTACAACGCCATCAGCAACGTCAGCATACGAAACGACAGATATCCGTGTTGCGCAGGGAGGTGGAACAGGGCGCCGACAACTTGGGTCTGGTGGGGGATTGTACACAGATAGTACAGCTCCGCCAGCTGATCAAGCGTATAGCGCCCATGCCTTCAACGGTGTTGATCGAAGGGGAGTCCGGTACTGGCAAGGAGCTTGCGGCACGGGCCATCCATGAGTGGAGTGGCTGTACCGGCAGCTTTGTAGCGGTAAATTGCAGTGCCATGTCTGCAGAGCTGCTGGAGAGTGAGTTATTCGGTCATGTGAAAGGGGCGTTTACCGGTGCCATGCAGACCCGGATGGGGCTATTTACCCATGCCAATGAGGGAACGCTGTTTCTGGATGAGATTGGTGAGATGCCACTCTCCCTGCAGGCCCACCTGTTGCGGGTGTTGGAGGAGCGTAGCGTGCGCCCGGTCGGTTCCAATCAGGAGCTACCGGTGAAGGTGCGCATTATCGCCGCTACCAACCGCGATCTGGGAGAGGATATGCGCAGTGGGGAGTTCCGGGAGGACCTGTTTTACCGACTCAATGTGCTCTCTATAACCATGCCTTCTCTGCGTGAGCGGCGGGAGGATATCCCCCTGTTGGCCAGACATTTCATAAATATACTCTCTTCCGAACTAGGCTTGGAAGTTCCAAAGCTGTGCGAGAGGGAGATCACCCGCCTGCGACTCTATAGCTGGCCTGGTAATGTGCGGGAACTGAAGAATGTCATTGAACGTTGTCTGCTGCTTAACCGAGAACCGAGCGGGTGCGTGGCGGCGCTGGTGGGTGACTCCAGCAGCGATCAGGTATCTGAAGAGGGAGATGGTTATGCCTTGGATACGGTGGTGAAGCGTCACATTCTTAAGGTATTGGAGCAGGAGGGTGGCAATAAATCTGCCGCTGCCAGGTTGCTGGGTGTTTCAAGAAAAACCCTGGAACGTAAGGTTCAGGCCTGGGGTACAGGCTGAAGCTACATGGTTATGGCCAGTGGCCGCTCTTCATCTACTCATCCCCCCATACCAGTTTTCCCGCTTCGCTCAGGTCATAACCTGTGAGGCTATCAGCAATGGTTCTGCAGTGCTGAGACTGAAGACAACCCACAAGATTTTGAAACAGGCGACGGAACCAGATTCCGCGGGGCAGGGCAAGGTCAAAGGCCTCCCAGCCTACAGGGATAAAGCAGGCGCCATACTCCTCGGCGGTCGCGCGGGTGCCGGGCGCTACATCTGCCAGGCCCATGGCGATGGAGGAAGCGGCCTCGCGTTCTGAGAGGGAGGTAACACTGGCGTTCAGCTGGTCACTGTTCATGTTGTACCGGCTAAGCATCTCCAACAGAAAGCGTTGGGATCCGGCGCCTGATTGTCGTAGAGACCAACGGAAGCGACTGTCGAACAGCTGGGATATATCATTCCGGTAGCAGGTCAGGTCCGATCTGACCACCAGTCCCTGTTCCCGGCGGAAGGCACGGATCAACACCCATTTGTGATGTTCGTGGTGCTGTCGTAACAGGGCCGGATGGCGGGTGTGGCTCTCACTGTTTGGACCCCAGTGGATCCCGCAGGCATCGACCCGATTGGCCTGTAGCAGTTCGAGCCCCAGCCGGGTGCCGGTTGGTGTATAGCTGATCAGGGCGTGCGAGCCGGTCTCATGGGCAAAGTTAAGGACCAGCCGGTAGATCAGCGGGTCATCACTACCGGCGATTATAAGCCGGTCGGTGAGCAGGCCGCCGTGGGCGGAGTCGAGCATCCAATGGTCCACCAGCTCCCGCGGGAACATCCATTTGCCGGTGATCTTGGTGGCTGGGATCTTACCGTCGCTGACCAGAGAGTAGATCTTTTTTTCATTCAGGTGCAGATACTCCGCAACCTGCTTTACGCTCATAAAGACATCTGGTTGCTGGCTTGTCGTGGTGGGCATGCTGGCTATCCCGGTCAGGCCTGGTTGACGGCCAGGGGGCGCAGGTGTTGTTCTGGAATGGCATCATAGTTGATGTTTTCCGCCCCGTTATAAACCAGGAAGTGGTTGCCCTTGGCCCGGGCAATAAGGGTTATGCCCATCTTTTGTGCCAGTTCCAATCCCATCTGGGTAACCCCGGAGCGGGAGAGCAGTACCGGTATCCCCATCTGTGCCACCTTGATCACCATCTCGGAGGTAAGACGGCCCGTGGTGTAGAATACCTTGTCATGGCCGGGTGTGGCATGCAGCCACATGTGGCCGGCGATGGCATCCACCGCGTTGTGACGTCCCACGTCTTCTATGAAGAGTTGTATCTCGGTATCCAGGCAGAGTGCACAACCGTGCACCGCCCCGGCCTGGCGGTAAATCTCATTGTGATTGTTTAGGGTTTGGAGCATCCCATAGATCTGGGACTGTTGGGTCTCGACTCGTGGCAGGGTGATTTTTTCCAGGTCATCCATTAGGGAGCCAAAGATGGTGCCCTGGCCGCAGCCTGTGGTTACGGTCTTTCGTCCCAGCTTTTCATCTAGCCCCTCAACCCCGTCGTAGGTGATGACTGCAGCGGATCCTGTGATCCAGTCCACCTGGATGCAGCGGATCTGCTCCAGATTGGTGATCAAACGCTGGTTATGCAGCCAGCCAAGTATCAGCAGTTCTGGCTTGGTTCCAAGCGTCATGAGGGTGATGATCTCCCTCTTATCCAGGTAGATGGTGAGGGCGCGTTCTGCCGCTATGTGACCGTCACGTGGTTGTCCAAACTCATCCAGGGCGGTAACTGGGGCGGCGGCGTCGAGACCTGCGTTGGTCAGTTCCGGGTGGTATGTGTGGTCTGAAGTGGCCATGGCGTACTCGTTTTGGTTAGTGGCGATGGTTCATTTAAGTTTTGGCTCATGTGGCGATCATCCATGGACACCGTGCAACCTGTTCTTGGGTGACGTTTACACCCTCCATGGGGCGCCATATCCGCATCCACCGGAAAAATGTCTAGAGGTGCTGTTCCCAGAGTGGCGTGGTTGATTATGGAGTAGGCAAATTCTGTGCCGAACAACTGCGTTGTCCTTTTGCGGCGAATTTGTCCGCCTTTCACTGCCGGGATGTGGCCCTCTCTGGTCTGATTTGTCGCACAATCCCCAGGGGATGGGACTTTTTGCCGTTATTTTTTGAAGTTCCTTTTTACGGATTATTCTCCCGGCGTTGCCGTTATTCGCATGTTTCTGGGAGTTTAGAGCCTTCTGGTATGCAACTTGCTGGAAACCCCTTATCTCTTCTGACCTTTAAGGGTGGTGTCGTATGGCTTCTGATGATATTGAGCAGACCGCTGCAGCTCTGCCAGGGGCTTTCACGGTTGCGGTGATTATGGAGCGTACCCAGTCCAGAACCACCTGGGTGGATCACCACTGGGAGGCGGTGGGGGTGACGGCGGCCATTGGGACTCACGCCACCGCTAGTGGTGCGCAAAAGATCTATGACAAGTCTGATGTACAGCGTTATCTATATCCGGGTTATCCACTTCAGCTCCACATAGATGAGTGTGAGAGTTACTACCACAATCTGATGTCCCCTCAGCCGCGCTGTTTTGTCGTGGCCGATATGGATGAGGATGGTGTGCCGCAGCCGGTATTGGTGAGTCTCAGTTTTGATGAGGCCCATGCCTATCTGGAGGGTGAAGATGAGGTCTATTCGGTGAATATGCCACCGGAAATCTACCGTTGGGTCGAGGCCTTTGTGCTGGCCCACTATTTGCCCACCAAGAGGGAGAAGCGCAATCTAACGGATTGGAAGCAGGGCGGTGACAGAGGTAGTCCACTATGAGCCGGATAGATTCAGATGCTGATCTGCCGGAGGGTGATGAGGGGTTCTATTCCCGCTGGTCCAGCCGCAAGCATGAGGAGCGACAACAATCGGCAGTGGGGCAGGATGCAGCGGTCGAACCGGCCGAGGTTGAGTCACCACCGCTGACCGACAAGGATATGCCAGCGCTGGATAGCCTGGATGACAGTTCTGACTACAGCGGTTTTCTCTCTTCCGAGGTTAGCGATGAGCTGCGCCAACTGGCCCTGCGCAAGCTGTTTCATGCGGCAGATTTCAACCTGTGTGATGGTCTTGATGACTACAATGATGATTTTACCTGCTTCACCAAGCTGGACCACGTGGTGTCTGGTCTACAACAACTGGGGAGTGGGGACGAGCCGCGCACTTCAGATGTTTACGGCTCCGAGCAGCTGTCTGAATCACTCTCCCCTGAACAGAATCCCCCGGCTGAGGTGGAGGCAGACAGGTCCGCACCATCGAACAGCACCGTTGCGGAACCTGATATTGAGCACTCTGATGATGATGAGGTGTTGTCATGACCCGACAGTTGGAACAGACCATCAGGTCCCAGAACTCGCGGGCGCGTCGGACAGCACTGGAGGCAATGCAGCTGGTTTATGTGGATGCCACCGGGTTGGTGAGCTATCAATCCAGGGGGAAGGTGGCGGTTATTGGCGATAGGATGGCGCTGGCACTGGCCTCGCATCTGGACAAAAAGCTTCAACCCGAGCTGGTGTTGTTGGAGAGTGAGGATGAGCAAGGGTTGCCAGCTCCCCCTCCGCGTATAGAGGGGCACCTGGGAGCCTTCAGGATTCAGCTGGATGAGCCGGATGGGCCGAGCGCCAGGACCCTGGAGGTGGACTTGGTGCTTGATCTCAGTCCTGAGCCCGTGCTGAATATGGCGTTGACGCCAGCTGGTTACCTCCATGTCAGCGCGGATGAAGATGGTCTGTCTGCCGCCTCTGAGGCCCTGTCTGAGATGGTAGGTAGCTTCGAGTCTCCCGTCTTTGTTGACTACGATGCCGGTATTTGTGCCCACGGACGAAATGGCAAGACCGCCTGCACCGCCTGTATTGACACCTGTCCCGCAACGGCAATCACATCTCTGGCAGAGCGAATAGAGGTCGACCCGTTTCTATGCCAGGGTGGGGGGGGGTGTGCCACTGTCTGTCCCTCAGGTGCCATCCGTTATCTCTACCCTAATGTGAAGGATACCTTGAGTCGTCTGCGTGCCCTGTTACGCACATATAATGAAGAGGGGGGGAGTGATCCCGTCATACTCATTCATACCGGATCGGCAGGGGATCTGTTCGAATCCGCCAACAACAACCTGCTACCGTTTATGGTGGAAGAGCTGGCCAGCGTCGGGCTGGAAACCTGGCTCTCGGCCTTGGCCTACGGTGCCCGGGGTGTCTGGCTGTTGCATGATGACGACATTGCTGCTGCGGTGATGGATGCCGTGCAGGGGCAGATCGGGATCGCAACGGAGATTTTGCAGGCCCTGGGGTATCCGCAGGAGTCGGTGCGTTTGGTGAATCTGTCTGAATTGCAGCTCCCACCCCCACCGGTGATGCCAGAGATTCAGGTTGCCGGATACTCCGGGGTTGGAGGTAAACGCACAACCACCTACATGGCCATTGATCACCTCTATGCCCAGGCGGAGCGGGTCAAGCCAGTGATCACCCTGGAAGTCGGGGCCCCCTTTGGTGCTGCCTTTGTGGAGGAGGGGGCGTGCACCCTCTGTCTCTCCTGTGTCGGGGCCTGTCCCGGTAACGCGCTGCAGTCGGGGGGGGATGAGCCAAAACTCAGTTTCATAGAAGCCAACTGTATTCAGTGCGGGATCTGCACCCGTACCTGCCCGGAAGATGCCATCTGGATTACCCCGCGCCTGCTGCTGGATGCCGAGGATCGCAGGCGGGCCCGGTTGCTGTGCCAGGAGGCGCCATTCCACTGCAGCTCCTGTGGCAAACCGTTTGCCACTAAATCCACCATCACAAACATGCTGAATAGATTGCAAGGTCACTGGATGTTTCAGAGTGAGCGGTCCCGAAAGCGTTTGACCATGTGTGGAGATTGTCGAGTGGTGGACATTGCGGATGACCTGGAGGCGGTTCAGTCCAGTCAGGATGGGGCAGTGCGTCAATAAATCCAATGGCTTTGGTATTTTTGCCCCCAATTGGTCATTATTTTTCGGATTATGTTGGTTTGGTTTTTGCACCATTAAGTTTCTTGAGGATAACAATCAATGACAACTCAGGCCCAGGCAATTCAAGCAGAAAGTATCAACCCGGCAACCACTCTATGTGTTGAGGAGCAGGAGTACCGTGTCGGGGCATATGGCTTGATTGCAACTCTGCTGCGCACTCCGCCCGATCAGTCAACGTTGGACCGGGTGACACAGTTTTCCGAGGTTGAGCCGGCCGGGGATGAGGTCTCCCTGGCGATGTCGATGTTGGGCCTATCCGCCACCACATCGACGCCGGTTGCAGCTGAGAGTGAATTTTATGCCCTCTTTATCGGACTGGGACGAGGTGAGTTGGTGCCATACGGATCATGGTATCTCACTGGTTTCCTCATGGAGAGATCCCTGGGGGATCTTCGGGATGATCTACAGATTCTGGGTTTTCAACGGGATGAAGATGTGAGTGAACCAGAGGATCATGTGGCTGCGTTGTGTGAGGTGATGGCCATGCTGATCGCCGATGGAGTTGCCCTGGAGCGCCAGCGACTCTTTTTTGATACCCATATGGCGGGCTGGATATCCAGCTTTTTCGCCGACCTGAGTGAAGCTAAGTCGGCAATTTTTTATCGGGCAGTGGGGCGTTTTGGGGGGGCTTTTGCTGCCTTGGAACAACGCTACCTGACGATGCAGGTTTGAACCTGTAATTCTATTTTCCGTCACCGTGAGGAGAGCTGACAATGAAATCTAATGACAAGCCCCAAGATGGGGGCCGCAGGCAGTTCCTGTCTGTCGCTGCCAAAGCTGGGGTAGGAGTTACCGCGGTGATGGCCCTGCCAGCAACCAGCGTTGCCCGGTCTGATGAGATCGGCAGCAACGAAAAGGAACAGAAGGGCTATCGCACTACCGAACACATCCTCCAGTACTACAAGTCCACGGCATGATGAGCCAGCCCGGTAACAACAGGAGAGTTCTGAATGAAACTGACTAAAATATCCGATCAGGTGATCGAAAAGCCGGCCTTAACTGAGGAGGCCCGGGGCAACAACCAGGCGGGTGGATGTGCCATCAGTCGCCGCTCGTTTCTGCGCAATTCAGGCTTGATGGCTGGTGGAGCAGCCCTGGCTGGAGGTTTTGCGCCCGGCTTGATGCGACGGGCCGAGGCGGCGCCTGAAGCCAAGGGTAAGGTGCAGGAGATAAAGACCATCTGCACCCACTGCTCGGTGGGTTGCGGCATCATTGCCGAGGTGCAAAATGGTGTCTGGACCGGTCAAGAGCCTGCATTTGATCACCCCTTCAATCGCGGGGGGCATTGTGCCAAAGGTGCAGCAATCCGCGAGCATGGCCATGGGGATCGCCGACTCAAATATCCCACCAAGCTGGTGAACGGCAAGTGGCAGCGGGTCTCCTGGGAGACTGCGCTGGATGAGATTGGTGCCAAGATGCTGGATATACGCGCAAAATCTGGTCCCGATTCGGTCTACTGGTTGGGCTCGGCAAAGTTCAGTAACGAACAGGCCTACCTCTTCCGCAAGTTTGCGGCCCTGTGGGGTACCAACAATGTGGATCACCAGGCGCGTATATGCCACTCCACTACGGTGGCGGGTGTGGCAAATACCTGGGGTTATGGCGCCATGACCAACTCCTACAACGATATCCACAACTCCCAATCGATACTGCTGATTGGCAGCAACCCGGCGGAGGCGCACCCGGTTGCCCTGCAACACATATTCAAGGCCAAAGAGGAGAATAATGCACCGATCATCGTGATCGATCCTCGCTTTACCCGCACCGCGGCCCATGCGGATCACTTCCTGCAGATTCGCCCCGGTACGGATGTCCCGATTGTCTGGGGCCTGTTGTGGCATATCTTTGAAAATGGCTGGGAGGATAAAGAGTTCATCCGACAACGCGTCTACGGTATGGATGATAGCCGGAAAGAGATTGCCAAATGGACGCCGGATGAGGTGGAGCGGGTTACCGGCGTGTCGGAAAATAAGGTATTTGCTGCAGCCAAGGCAATGGCGGATAACCGGCCCGGTACCTTCATCTGGTGCATGGGCGGGACCCAGCACACTATTGGAAATAACAACACCCGCGCCTACTGCACCTTTCAGCTGGCATTAGGCAACATGGGTGTAAGTGGCGGTGGTACCAACATCTTCCGTGGCCACGATAATGTGCAAGGCGCCACGGATTTTTGCATCCTCTCCCACTCACTGCCTGGCTACTATGGGTTGTCAGGAGGGGCGTGGAAACACTGGTCGCGTGTCTGGGATTTGGACCATGAATGGGTGAAGGGCCGTTTTGACCAAGGCAGTTACGAGAAATCCAAGGGCAAGGATGTGCCGGTCATGAATACCAAGGGCATCCCTGTCTCCCGCTGGATTGATGGTGTGTTGGAGGATAAGGCCAATATTGCACAGAAAGACAATCTGCGGGCCATGGTGTTCTGGGGGCATGCGCCCAACAGTCAGACCCGTGGCAAAGAGATGAAAAAGGCCATGGAAAAACTGGATATGATGGTAATCATCGATCCCTACCCCACGGTCTCGGCGGTGATGCATGATCGTGCTGACGGCGTCTACCTGTTACCGGCGAGTACGCAGTTTGAGACCTACGGTTCTGTTACCGCCTCCAATCGTTCGCTGCAGTGGCGTGACAAGGTGATTGATCCACTGTTTGAATCCCTCCCTGATCACACCATCATGTACAAGATTGCCGACAAGCTTGGTTTTGCCGAACAGCTGTTCAAAAACATCAAGGTAACCGGTGATGAACCGCTGGTTGAAGACATTACCCGTGAATTCAACAGTGGCATGTGGACGATTGGCTACACCGGCCAGAGCCCCGAGCGTATGAAGAAACAGCAGCAGAACTGGGGTGATTTTGACTACACCACCATGAAGGCGGAGGGCGGTGCCTGTGATGGTGAGTACTATGGTCTGCCATGGCCCAGTTGGGGAACACCTGAGATGGGCCACCCTGGCACACCCAATCTCTATGATATGAGCAAACCGGTGGCAGAGGGTGGGTTGACCTTTCGGGCCCGCTTTGGCGTGGAACGCAACGGTGAGAGCTTGTTGGCCGATGGTGCGTATTCTGTGGGTTCTGAGATCAAGGATGGTTATCCGGAGTTTAGTGAAAAACTTCTGAAGAAGTTGGGATGGTGGGATGACTTGACCCCAGAAGAGAAAAAGCTGGCCGAGGGTAAAAACTGGAAGACGGACCTCTCCGGTGGAATCCAGCGAGTTGCCATCAAACACGGTTGTGCACCGTTTGGCAATGCCCGGGCACGTACCATGGTCTGGACCTTTCCTGATCCGATCCCGGTTCACCGGGAGCCACTGTATACGAGTCGGCGTGATCTGGTGGAAAAATATCCCACCTACGCAGATCGCAAATCGTTCTACCGTCTCCCCACGCGCTATGCATCGATTCAGGCGAAGGACTACTCGAAAGAGTATCCACTCATCCTTACCACTGGGCGACTGGTGGAGTACGAGGGCGGTGGTGATGAAACCAGATCAAATGTCTGGTTGGCGGAGCTGCAGCAGGAGATGTTTGTTGAGATACACATTCGTGACGCCAACGATGCCGGTGTTCGTGATGGTGATGATGTATGGGTGCATGGCCCGGAGGGTGCCAAGGTGAAGGTAAAGGCCATGGTGACCAGAAGGGTGGCGGCCGGTGTGGCGTTTATGCCATTCCACTTTGGCGGCCATTTTGAAGGCAAGGATCTGCGGGGTAAGTATCCGCAAGGCTCTGATCCCTATGTTCTTGGTGAGGCAGCAAATACCGTAATGACCTATGGCTATGATTCGGTCACCCAGATGCAAGAGAGTAAGTGTAGTTTGTGCCGCATCAGCAAGGCTTAACTTAGAGGATATATAAAATGGCTCGAATGAAATTTTATTGTGATGCCGAGCGCTGCATTGAGTGTAACGGATGTGTTACAGCGTGCAAGAATGAGAATGAAGTGCCTTGGGGTGTGAACCGCAGAAGGGTGGTTACCATCAAGGATGGTGAACCCGGTGAGCGCTCTTTGTCGGTGGCATGTATGCACTGTACGGATGCTCCATGTGCGGTGGTATGTCCGGTGGACTGCTTCTACACCACCAATGACGGGGTGGTTCTGCACGATAAGGATATCTGTATTGGGTGTGGATACTGCTTCTATGCCTGCCCATTTGGTGCGCCTCAGTTCCCAATGGATGGCTCCTACGCCTCCCGTGGCAAGATGGATAAGTGTACCTTCTGTGCCGGTGGGCCGGAAAAGGACCACTCGTCAGATGAGCGCCGCAAGTATGGCTCAAATCGCTTGGCAGAGGGTAAGTTGCCACTGTGTGCGGAGATGTGCTCGACCAAGGCCCTGCTTGCCGGTGATGCCGATGTGATTTCAAACATATTTGGCAAGCGGGTGATAAATCGCGGTGCCAGCGTACTGCAGCGTGGTGTCTCTTACCAGAGGGCGGCGCTGCGGGCGTCGCAGGGTGCAACTGGTAAGGCCAGCTCTAAAGATCGATAGTGGTTTAGCTGATCCAGGTAATATATTCCCTCTCCCCGCCCCCTCCTCTATGTCTGGGGAGAGGTGGCGGTCCGGACGAGCTTGGTCCTGTATGTCAGAAAAAGGTGGCACAAACATTAGCGAGTTTGTATCGGATTAATTTTGGTCGTGTGTCGGCCCCGATAAAAATAAAAGCTCCCGCTATTGCATTGGTACCAGACCGCACCGGTACATCAAGGAGATTTTGATGAGATTCGCATTTTCTGCCAGTGATAGGTGTAATCAGTTTCCCCAAGGCAACACTGTAATTTCATTGCTGCTGTTATGGGCTGTTGTTGTGACTGCGCTGCCTGTACATGCTGCGGAAAAACCGATGAAACCTGTCACTGTTCCAAATCCCGCAACCAGTTTGTGGAAGGCAGTTCGGGAAGGGCAGAAGGGTTTTGTTGCCAATCCGAAAACAAACGGCGCTCGCTTGATAGTAGGGATTCCCAGGGATGATTGTGGTGCGGCCGGGAACTGTACTGAACAAGCAGTAGGTTTTTCCCTGCCGATACATGCGCTGATGCCGGAGATCCGTGAACCACGTGGTATTGCAGGAGCCTCGGAAACTATCGGTTTTGCGCTGATGGTCTTTGCTGGATTGGTGCTTGCGGGTCTGGTGTTTAGTATAAAGCTGACAAAAGAGAAACGTGGAGATGCAACAACCACAGAGGGTAGTGTCAAATGAAGAGACGCGACTTTCTCAAGGGGGTGGTTGGTAGTTGTGCGGCCATGGCAACGGTTAGTGGAAGTGTGGAGGCGCGTGGCAATAATCCGCGTTTGCCGGGTGCGGTGGGTCTGCTGTTTGATTCAACCCTGTGTGTGGGTTGCAAGGCCTGTGTTACCGCCTGCAAGCAGGCCAATGACAAGGTTTTGGATGTCCCTGCGGATAAGCCCTATCTGGACAGGACCATGCATCTCTCACCCGATGCCCTCAATGTTATTAAGATGTATAAGAATGGGAAGCCAGAGGTAAAGGATCGAGAGGTCGATGGCTTTGCGTTTCAGAAGCAGTCCTGCATGCACTGCGTTGATCCCTCCTGTGTCTCGGTCTGCCCGGTACAGGCGCTGCTAAAGGACGGCACTACGGGGGTCGTAACATATGATAAGGATGCCTGTATTGGTTGTCGGTACTGCGTGGCCTCCTGCCCTTTTCAGATTCCCAAGTTCAATTACGATGATCCGTTTCCTGAGATTCATAAATGTCAGCTCTGTAACCATCTCTGGAGTGAAAATAAATTTTCGGCCTGCGCTGATGTATGCCCGACAGGTGCAACCCTCTATGGTCCAGTGGAAAAGCTGATGGCTGAAGCCAAACGACGAACATCCCTGAACCCAGGAGAGGTCACGCGATTCCCCAGGCGTGATATCGAGGGCAAGGAGTTTGGGCGCGAGCAGAAAGTCGTGAAATATGTGGATAGAATCTACGGTGAAAAGGAGGGCGGCGGGACCCAGATGCTAATGCTGAGTGGGGTTCCGTTTGACAAGCAAGGGCTGCCCGATCTGCATGAGCGCTCATCAGCCAGTGTATCGGAGACCATACAGCACACCTTGTATAGTGGCCTGGTGGCTCCAGCAGTAATACTTGCAGGTTTGGTTGGAGTCGCACGCCGTAATACAAAAAACCATACAGATGAGTCGCCGGAGGAGGATGCCCATGAGTAGTTATGCGCCGGTGGGTGGGAGATTGGTTACCCCCGTTACCGTGGTGCTTGGGGGGTTGTTCGGTATATCGGTATTTCTGTTGGTAATCCGCTTTATTAATGGTCTCGGGGCGGTAAGCAACCTCAACGATGGTTATACATGGGGGATCTGGGTTGTTGTTGATATCGTTATCGGGACCGCCTTCGCCTGTGGTGGATATGCCATGGCATTGTTGGTCTATGTGTTCAATAAAGGTCAGTATCACTCGCTGGTAAGGCCGGCCCTATTGGCAAGTATGTTTGGTTACACCTTGGGTGGACTTGCCGTGCTGTTTGATTTGGGGCGCTGGTGGAATTTCTGGCATCTTATTTCGCCCGCATATTTCAATGTAAACTCCGTCATGTTTGAGGTGGGGGCGTGTGTGTTTCTTTACGTCATCGTGATGTGGATTGAGTTTCTGCCTGCTTTTCTGGAAAAACTTGGTATTAACAGATTGCGTCAGAAACTCAACAAAATGATGTTTCTGTTTATCGCCCTCGGCATTCTGTTGCCTACGATGCACCAGTCATCTCTGGGGACAATGATGGTTGTGTTTGGGCGGATGATTGATCCGCTCTGGCAGACCAACATGTTGCCACTGCTATTCGTTTTGTCTGCCTATACTATGGGGTTGTCGGTAGTAATATTTGAGGCGAGTATCTCTGCAGAGGGATTTAAGCGTCAGCGTGAGACCAGATTGCTGGGGCAGATGTCGACGGTGATAGTTGGTCTCATCCTGATCTACCTAGCCATCAGGATTGGGGATATCATTGCGCGGGGTGAGTTATCCAGGATTTACTCCAACGGGTTTTTGAGTGGTATGTTCCTGGTGGAGATGGCGCTGTTTCTTATTCCAGTCCTGATACTACTGACAAAAAGAGCAAGGAGTAGTGCGGCACTGCTTTTTGTTGCTGCAGTATCCATGCTGCTGGCGGGTTCACTCTACAGGATTGATACCATGCTGGTCGCCTTCAATCCAGGTAGTGAATATAGCTATTTTCCATCTATCCCTGAAATGCTGATAACCATAGGGATAATCTCCTTTGAAATACTGGCATACATAGTGTTGGCTAAATATTTGCCCGTTCTGCACCAGGAAAAGCAGGCAGGGGCGACCGGAGAATTAAGGAGTCTCTGATTAAAGCCGTCCATGGCTTTATCGGAGCAGAACATTCATGTGCCGCTGGAGACTCTGAATAAATAAGAGGTTCCATAGTCTGTCCAGTTAGGATGTGGTGCTGTTATCCCTTTTGGATGGGTATGTCATTGTTCCCGATTGTTTTCTCATGCGACCTCAGCAAAGGCCTCTCCGGCTGCAGCGATGGTGGCCTGGATGTCCTCGTCACTGTGGGCCGCTGATACAAATCCGGCCTCGAATGCCGATGGCGCCAGGTAGACCCCACGGGCCAGCATGGCGTGAAAGAAGGCCTTGAACTGCCCCTGGTTGCAGGCGGTGGACTGGGCAAAGTTGCTTATCTTGTCGGCATCGGTGAAGAAGAGGCCGAACATGCCACCAACCTGGTTGGCGGTTGCTGCTACGCCCGCCTTCCTGGCCTGCTCCAGTAGGCCATCCACCAGGGTCTGGGTCTTGTTGGTAAGGTCGGCAAAGAATGATGGCTCTGAGATCAGTTCCAGGGTCTTGAGCCCGGCGCTCATGGCCACTGGATTCCCGGACAGGGTTCCGGCCTGATATACCGGTCCCAGTGGTGCGATCTTCAGCATGATCTCCCGTTTGCCACCAAAGGCGCCCACCGGCATGCCGCCGCCGATTACCTTGCCCAGGGTGGTCAGGTCGGGGTTGATGTTATACAGCCCCTGGACCCCACCCAGTGCTACCCGGAAGCCGGTCATTACCTCATCAAAGATCAGTACTACACCATGTTCATCACAGGCGGAACGCAGCCCTTCCAGGAATCCTGGCAGGGGCGGGATGCAGTTCATGTTGCCGGCCACCGGTTCTACGATGATGCAGGCCACCTGATCTCCCATCTCGGCCAGGGTCTGGTTTACCTGGTCCAAGTCGTTGTAGTCCAGGGTGATGGTGTGCTCGGCCAGGGCGGCGGGTACGCCGGGTGAACTGGGCTCCCCCAGGGTGAGGGCGCCGGAACCGGCCTTCACCAGCAGGGAGTCGGAGTGGCCGTGGTAGCAACCCTCAAACTTGATGATCTTGTCGCGCCCGGTATAGCCGCGGGCCAGACGGATGGCGCTCATGGTGGCCTCGGTGCCGGAGCTGACCATGCGTACCATATCCATGGATGGGACCAGCTCACACACCTTGTCGGCCATGGCGGTCTCGGTTTCGGTGGGGGCGCCAAAGCTTAACCCCTTGCCGATCACCGACTGCACCGCCTTGATCACTTCCGGGTGGGCATGGCCCAGGATCATCGGGCCCCAGGAGCCGACGTAGTCTATATAGCGGTTGCCATCCGGGTCATAGATGTATGGGCCCTGGGCGCTGTCTATGAAGATTGGGTCTCCGCCAACGCCATTGAAGGCCCTGACCGGTGAGTTTACGCCGCCTGGGATATGTTTCTGGGCCTGGATGAATCGATCATGGGAACCGGTCATGGGTATTAATCCTTCTGTGCAAATTGTTGATTGAATTGTTCTGCTGCAGCACGCACGTCACTCTGTCTGAATAGGCCGTTGATTACCGCCAGCATATCCGCGCCTGCATCTATTAACGAGGCGCCATTTTCCGGGGTAATGCCGCCGATGGCAACTATGGGTATGTGCAGGGTCTGTTTTGCCTGGATCAGCAGCTCGATTTCTGCCTCTACCGCCTGTGGTTTGGTGCTGGATGGGAAGAAGCGGCCAAAGGCCACATAGTCCACCCCGGCATCCTGGGCGGCAGTGGCCAGATCCAGTCGGTTATAACAGGAGACCCCGATGATTGCCTGCTCACCCAATTGTCTCCTTGCGCTTTCTATGTCTGAGTCGTCTCGCCCCAGGTGTACCCCGTCGGCTGCAACGGCTGCCGCCAGCTCCACGTCATCATTGATAATGAAATAGGCGGAGTGGCGTTGGCATAGATCCAAGAGCCTGCTGGCATCTGCCTGGCGTCGGTCATGATCTGTTGACTTGTCCCGGTACTGGACAATCTTTGCTCCACCCTTCAGGGCCTGTTCCACCAGTTGGGGCAGGTCCTGCTCTGCGCCCATCTGACTGTCGGTGATGGCGTAGAGACCGCTTAATATCCTGTTTGACATATGTTCTCTCTGAGGGGTTGTCTACCGTCTGCCCAGGCGGTTTGGCAGGGCCTGTCCGTTACCGAACTTATTGGCCTGGTGTAGGCTCTGCCAGGTGTAATCCTGGGCCTGTTCGACCGCTTCGGCTAGGGATAGGCCCAGGGCGATTCTGGCGGCGATGGCGGAGGCCAGGGTGCAGCCGGAGCCGTGGTAGCTATCCGTGAGTCTGGGCCATTCCCAGGATTGTCTGTTTTCTGCTGATCCCTGGTAGAGGGTGTTGATGACCTGGTCGCTGGTCTCATGGGTTCCGGTTATCAGCAGGTTTCTGCAACCCATGTCTAGAATGGTTGCAGCGGACTCATGGAGGTTGTCTCTCTCCGCTATGCGGCGGCTCTCGATGGAGTTGGGTGTTGCCAGCTCTATGTGCGGCAGCAGTTCCTGGCGTATGGACTCCAGCAGTTCACTGCCGGCCAGCTCGGTGCCACCACCGGCGGCCAGTACCGGGTCCAGTATTGCCGGGATCTCTGGGTGGTCCCGTAGCAGGGCTGTAATCTCTCTGCATATCTTTGCATCGCCGATCAGCCCTATCTTTATAGCTGCCACCGGCAGGTCATCCAGGACCGCCACTGCCTGCTGTCGGAACAGCTTGGCTGTCAGCGGCAGCAATTGTTGTACGTTATGTGTGTTCTGGATGGTGTTGCAGGTTATGGCGCTGGCGGCGTGACACCCGGCAGCGGCAATGGCCTCAATATCCGCATGGATACCGGCGCCGCCGGTTGGGTCATGGCCGGAGAAGCAGAGTACGATGGGCGGCGCTGATGGGTTCATGTCTGGTGGATATCCAATAGCATTTGCTGTTGTGTGAATTTACAATCCGCTGGTGCAATTTGTCTAGCGATCATACCGGTTTTTATTCTGTATAACAGCCTGATTCGTAAGAGTTATTTGTGGTGTCTGCAGAGATTGCCAAATCGTATTAGTGGTTTTGATACATGAATATTAAATCTTAAGGATGTATCGATGCTGCTAAGGAGATAGAATTCCTTCGTCGTTTTATGCGATTAATTGTCTACAATGTGTTTATGTGGTGTGTTGATAGGTGGCATGGTTATGAAATCTGATAGTGACATGATTGAGGTTGCAACTACGTTTTGTCAGTTGATTGAGGCCGTGGATGAAGCTGATTCATCCTGGTTGCACCAGTTGGCAGGTATTTTGCCTCGCCTGCATAGTGCTGTAGATGCACTGCGTGGGCGTGATGCTGCCCCGTTTTGCCTGGTTAATTCAGATCTGGATACCCGGTTTGAGATCTTCTCTCGACTGCGCCACAAACTGGGGACCAATGATTGCTACTGGCTGGAGTTTGATGTGGCTCTGGATGGTCAGTCCATGACTGGGAGTCTCGCTGATGACCTGACCGATATATACTGTGACCTGAAGTCTGGTCTCAGCCTTCTGGATAAAGAACCAGATTTGGCGTTGGATAACTGGCGTAGTAGCTATAAGCTCCACTGGGGTCAGCACCTGGTTGATGCATCCCGGCATCTGTATGAGTTGGACGCGCGTAGGCATCTCTCTTCCTGATGTTGTGATCTGTTGGTTGATATTTGCTGGATTGGCCCAATATCGATATGGCTGTCTGGCTATCTGCGTAGAATAATTCCTTCAGTTCTATCTGAGTTCTGTCCAGAAAGCTTGATTTATTGCCTGAAAGACCATGATAATGATCATGGTTATTGCGACACGCAGCCTTATAGGGTGTGTCGATCAGATTAATTTTTATTTGGAGTAGTAGCGTTATGTCTGAAACATCGGCCATTCAATTGTCGGACAAAGATATTACCCTAACTGCACCGGCCCAGGCCAAAATGTCTGAGTTGGTCCAGCAGGTGGAAGAGGATATTAAGGGTATCAGAGTATACGCAGCCCCTGGTGGTTGTAGCGGTATGAGCTTTGGTATGACATTTACTGATCAGATTAATGATAACGACGGCCTTCTAGAGTGCGATGGCTTCAATGTTATTGTGGATATGGCAACCCTGCAGCATATGCGCGGCGTCGAGATTGATTTCGCCGACCAGGGTGGAGCGCCTAGCTTTGTGTTCAACAATCTGCAGCCAGCTGCACCTGATGGTGGCAGCGCCTGTGGAAGTTGCAGCTCATCCTCGCAGCAGGGTGGCGGTTGTTCCTGATAAAGTGTGAAAATTGTGGGGTTGGGATGTCCTAAAACGCCCCATGAAATCAAATATGCTATTGGGTAATGTGCTTGGTGAGCCATGCGGTAAATAAGGTAATGAGCAGAGCCCCGCTAATGGTTCAAGACAAAGCGCGCTTTGCCAGGAATGGCATGCTCTTTTCAAAGAAGTGCAACGCAATGTTGGAGCGTTAGCGGGGCTCCCTTTGGGTCAGCACTTAAGCTATGTTGGCGGTGTTGCACTCGCTTTAATTGGCTGCGGCCAGTTGGCGTTCGTGTGCATTGCCAACCTGGCGTTTAAGATAGGATGCAAGCAGCTGAGATCATTGATACCAGTTGTAATTATGGTGTTCCTGTCATTCGTCAAGTCGACTCACTTAGCTCCAAACAAATCTCTAGCCGCCTCCAGCAAGACGCCAAATTATTTGGGATGTCCAGCTAGGACCGTCTTTTTAACATTGAAGATAAGTTATAGTTTTGTGCGGGGGTATTGGTTCAGATTAAATTAGCTCTATTGCCAAGAATTCTGATCAAGGACATATTGGTTTAGCTCTGAGTGAGTTTGGTGTTGAGTCGTCTTCTCTTGAGCTGGAAACTACTGAGAGTATGGCTATGTGCAGTATGGATAATACTGTTGCCATCATGAATAATTTAAGAGATATGGGTGTTTCTATCGCTGCCGGCCAGGGAGAGCGAACAACGAAGAAATGCAGGAGCGGCTTTAGTTGCTGTAGAGTCATTGAGGTAGTTATGTTGAGCGCATCGAGGGAACGATAGTGACCGATGTTGTACGAAGACGTAGTGGAAGCAGGACGGTCGGGGTAAAAGGAAATGTTGCCGCGTAAACGAGTCGTTTTTGGATAGGGATATCCTATAATGTTTCACGAGATAGCGGCACTATCGTGCTATTGATGACTTTGGGGCAGGATACTCCTCACTTATGTATCTGACACATTTTCCAGTCCATGCTCTAAAAATAGACTGTTCGTTTGTTAGTCGTATTTCGCAGGGTAAAAAAGATTTGGCGATCGTGAAATCAACTATAGATCTTGCGCATAACCTTGGGCTAAAGGTAGTTGCTGAAGGTGTGGAGACAAACGAACAACTCCAAACTTTGATATCTATGGGGTGTGACGAATTGCAAGGATATCTCTTTAGTCGGCCAGTCTCCACTATACAATTTGCCAAAATAATAGCGAGTGGAAAGTATGATATATCAGAGATAGCGAAAGCGAAGAAGTAAAAAGAGTATTCTTTAGGTGGTAGGTGCTTATTAACCTCTGGCCCCATAATATGACCAAGAATTATCATTTTAATAACACTTCCATGTTCTGCTTGTGTTTCTTGCTGTGAAAGCCGTTGTTGGAAACAAACTTATATTTTTTGTTAGAATGGTTTTAAGCTGGCTAGTAGCACAACTACAAGCAATATCAAGACCGGGCCTTCGTTAAACCAGCGATACCAGGTGTGGCTGTGTTGGTTGCGATTTGCGGCAAAATCACGCATCAGTTTTCCGCAGTAGAGTTGGTATGCCACCAGCAGGGCAATTAATCCAAGCTTTATATGCAACCAGAGCATGCTGCCAAATGCGGCCCATGCATAGTCGTATAACATCCAGAACCCAAACAGCAGGTTAAGCAGCATCCACGGCAGGGTGAAATAGTAGAGTTTGCGCTCCATGATTTTGAAGCGCTCATTGCCTGCTTCATCTTCGGTCATGGCGTGATAGACAAACAGTCTTGGTAGATAGAATATCCCTGCAAACCAGGTCACCATAAAGATCAAATGCCAGGCCTTGAGCCACATCTTTTATACCTCTTGTTATTGTTTATACCTGAACCTGTGGGTTCGGATAGTAGTGACAGAGCTGTGTTATTCCAACCGATTCAGGCCTTTGGTTGATCATTTGTATCCTGGTACAGGGTATGAAGTAGATCCTCGCGTTTGCCTGGTTCTGTTGTTCGCCCCTGGTCAGCTTCTGGTCTACCCCGGAAAAACTCCCCAATAGCCCTGAATATGCGTTTTAGGGCACGCCAGATCTTAGGTAGCAGCCAGGCCACTAGCAGAATAAACAGGAGCAGTCCCAGCACAAATAGCCATGGATACTGCAATGATGCCCACAGTCCGCCGATTACCACCAGGTCTTCAGTAATGGATGCAGTCCAATTGCTGAAGGGTTCCGGGGATGTATTGATCAGAACCCGGCTTCCGGTCTTGGTTAAATGGCTGGTTGCGGATAGCCCCCCACCAATCAGTAGGGCAGTTAGTTCTGCCGCGGGGCCTATATCAAGGCCCTGGGCCATGCCTGCAGCAAGTAGTGCCCCTGCTGGTATGCGGATAAATGTATGTAGTACATCCCAGCCTGTATCTACCCCTGGTATCTTGTCGGCAAAAAATTCCACGCAGTACATCAAGCCTGCGGCCAGCATCACCATGGGGTCTGTCAGGATTTGGAGGTCTGGCGGGAGCTCGACGCTGCCGGTGCCTCCCAGATAACCCAGGACCAGGATTGCCGCATACAGATTTATTCCGGCGGCCCATGCAACGCCCAGAGTCAGTGAAATTGCTTCAATTGTTTCCATGGGTGTAGATCCCTCGCAGTTGTTGCTCTAATAGTATTAGCACCTTATTTTACATTGTATGTCAATGGACAGCAGGAGATCTGTTGCGTTCATCTCTTTGGCTCCAGGAAGGTCTGGGCCAGGGTGTGATACAGCGGTTTGGGACACACCAGATGTGCGCTGCCATAGGCCAGAAATGCCGTCGCCATCAGCGGTAGCAGCATCTCCTGATTGTCGGTCATCTCCATGACAATGATAAAGGCGGTGATGGGCGCCTGCACCACACCGGAAAAGTAGGCCACCATTCCCAGCATCACCATGACGGCAACCGGGGCAACCGGTAGCCAGTGTCCGAGATCCGCACCTACTCCCGCGCCGGTTGCCAGGGATGGCGCAAAGATGCCGCCGGGGATGCCGCTAAGATAGGATGCCAGGGTTGCCCCCATTTTGCTGATGGGGAACATCGGGTCGAATTCAGCACTCCCAGTTATAATGGTCTTTGCAGCGTGATAGCCGGTGCCGCTGGTCTGGTAGCCGGAATAGTAACCAAACAGTGCCACTGCAGCACCGCAGATCAGTGCAACCTTGTAGGGGTAGTGGCGGATAAACGGGGCGGCAACCTCGGTAACATATAGTAGCAGCGCGGTAAACATGCCACCCAGTAAGCCTCCAATAATTCCGCACACCGGTACGGCCAGCCATGCTGATAGATCTGGTAGAGAGGCACTGGAGCTGCCAAAGTAGTGGTACTGACCCAGGATGACCATGGCGATGAGGCCGGCAAATACCACGGCGGTAGTGACGATCCCGCTGTTTCTCTGCTCGAATGATTTGCTCATCTCCTCGATGGCAAACACGATACCCGCCAGAGGGGTGTTGAATGCGGCGGCTATGCCGGCGGCAGAGCCCGCCAGGATCAGCCCCTTCTCCATGTAGTGGGGTGGGAATTTGGCGAAGCGGCCCAGGGAGTACATGATGGAGGCGCCAATATGAACCGACGGCCCCTCGCGTCCGATGGAGGCGCCAGATAGCAGGCCTAAAATGGTGAGAAGAATCTTGCCGACGGCGATGCGGATGGAGAGTAGTCTGGATTTGCTGCGGGTCTCTAGGGCCGCAATGGCCTGGGGAATGCCGCTACCCTGGGAGCCGGGGGCCAGATTGCGGGTCATCCACACGATCAGGGTTAGGCCCAATGGGGTTATGATAAGGGGTATCCAGTGGCCGGTGGCGGCGATCTGATGAAACATCATATCCGCCTTCTCGCTCAGAATGGCGAATAGGGCAGATATGCAACCCACCAGGATGGCCCCGACCCAAAATACCAGGCGGACCTTCCAGGCCTTTAGGGAAAATAGCTTGCGTCTGGATCGGCGCAGATGTTTACGCATTGCCATCACGATTGTTGTTAGGAATGAGAGGTTCATTATAACCATAAGAAACTGCTAATGTGCGGTTATTTGACTTGGCTCATTGGTGGGAATATATTCATCCAGCGTGGTCTGTTTGGGGGTATTTGTCCCAAATAGATGGACAAATACAGATATTTTTTTCGGAGTGGCGAGTAGGCCGCTTTTTTTATTTGCGGGATCCGTTCATGGTCAAAGTTGGAATTGTTGGTGGTACTGGTTATACCGGGGTTGAGCTGTTGCGCATCCTGGTGTTACATCCTGAGGCGGAACTGAGCGTAATTACCTCCCGTTCCGAGGCCGGAACCCCGGTGGCGGAGCTGTTTCCCAACCTGCGGGGCAAGCTGGAGCTGGACTTTACCGTTCCGGACATGTCGCGGCTGGTTGAGTGTGATCTAGTGTTTTTTGCCACCCCCAACGGCACCGCTATGAAAATGGTGCCGGAACTGCTGGAAAACGGGGTGCGCGTGATAGATCTGGCGGCAGACTTTCGGCTGCAAGACCCCCAGGTGTGGGGTCAGTGGTATGGGATGGATCATGCCTGCCCCGAGCTGCTGGATGAGGCGGTTTATGGTCTCCCTGAGATAAACCGTGACGCCGTGGTCAACGCGCGTCTGGTGGCCAATCCCGGTTGTTATCCCACCGCAGTCACCCTGGGATATCTGCCGCTGATCAGCGAGGGATTGCTGGATATCGAGCACCTGATTGCTGATACTAAGTCCGGAGTCAGTGGCGCTGGGCGCAAGGCTGCTGTTCCCAGTTTGATGGGTGAATGTGGAGAGAGTTTTAAGGCCTATGCGGTGCCTGGGCATCGCCATCTGCCTGAGATCTCCCAGACTCTGTCGCAGATGGCGCAGATGGCGCAGATGGCGCAGATGGCGCAGAAGCGGGTTGGGCTTACATTCGTTCCGCATTTGGTACCCATGATCCGTGGCATTCACGCTACCTTGTATGGGCGCATTAAGGGTGATGCCGATCTGCAGGGGCTGTACGAACAATACTATGCAGATGAGTCGTTTGTCGATGTGCTGCCTGCCGGAAGCCACCCCGAAACCCGGAGTGTGCGGGGGGTAAACCACTGCCGGCTTGCGGTTCACCGCCCCCAGCAGAGTGATACGGTTGTGGTGCTGTCCGTAATTGACAATCTGGTAAAGGGCGCT
>JAAGZL010000003.1 GCA_024206335.1 Gammaproteobacteria bacterium | reverse complement strand
CATTGTTAGATATTTCTAAAAGGTTATTAGGTGATATAGCATTATTGATAGCCGCCTCAAATAAGTCATTTGGAATAGTAGCATCACTTCCTGATTTCTCATTCAAGTCACTAGGAATAGCTGCTACTGCCTCTGATGCCTCAGTTAAAGTATTAGGCGCATTAGATGTTGTTGTTGCTTGCTCGGTTAAGCTAGAAGGCGCATCTGCTGTTGCCTCATCTTTTTCTGTAAGGTTATTAGGAGGTGCAGCACCTGATACTGGTATAGTCATTGTTTATCCCGTTACTAAGTTGACACCATCGCCAACTTGCCCGTTAATTTGTTCGATTAATTCTCTAACATTATCAGCACTAAACATTGAACCGCCTGTCATATTAATTGATATATTCCTACTAGGTTCAGGTTGCGCCTGTGCTACTGGTGCTGCTGTAGGTGTACTAACAGAAGGTAATGAACCGCCTCCTGCTGATGGTTTTGAACCACCTTTAATGGATGATATCATTGCACCCGTTTTAGCTAAACTAGCTGCTGTATAGGCTGCTGCAACTATAGGCGCATATGGGCCACCTGTTGACATTCCTGCTTTCCACGCATCAACCGCAGCTTGGCCACCTGAAACAATCGCTTTTGCAATTGCAATTTTCTTTGCAATTTCTTGTGATTTTTTACCGCCTGTGCTT
>JAAGZL010000273.1 GCA_024206335.1 Gammaproteobacteria bacterium | reverse complement strand
TCCCGGAAAAAACGGCGTACAACGAAGCAAATGCATCATGATTTGGTCCAATTGGGCTATATCGGTTCCTATGATCGTGTCGCCGCCTTCTGCCGCCAATGGCGGCAAGGGGTTCGTAACAGCAGCGGAGCCGCCGGTAAGCACGTTTTTGTTCCGTTAGTCTTTGCCCCCGGGGAGGCCTTCCAGTTTGATTGGAGCGAGGACTGGGTCGTTATTGCCGGAGTGAACACAAAATTACAAATTGCCCACTTTAAACTCAGTCACAGCCGTGCTTTTGTGCTTCGCGCTTATCTGTCGCAAACCCATGAAATGCTGTTTGATGCCCATACCCACGCATTTTCAATCCTGGGGGGCATTCCTCAGAGGGGCATTTATGACAATATGAAAACCGCCGTGGATAAAGTGGGGCGAGGTAAAGATCGCAAGGTCAATACCCGATTCCAGGCCATGGTAAGTCACTACCTGTTTGAGGCCTCGTTCTGTAGCCCCGCTGCCGGCTGGGAAAAAGGCCAGGTAGAAAAAGGGGTACAGGACGCCCGATACTTAATCTGGCAGAGTGCACCGGACTTCAAATCGTTGGCAGACCTTAATCAATGGCTCGAGCAGCGCTGTAAAATCCTGTGGCAGGAACGGCAACACCCGGAGTATAAACAACGTACTATCGCCGAATGCTGGAATGATGAACTTCCCCACCTAATGTCGATGCCTCCGGCTTTTGATGGATTTGTCGAACAAGCTAAGCGTGTATCGTCGACTTGTTTGATTAATTTTGATCGTAACCGTTACAGCGTACCAGCCACATTTGCTAATCAGCCGGTCAGCTTACGGGTATACGCTGATCGTTTAGTCGTCGTTGCCGACAGCCAGGTCATTGTTAAGCATCAGCGTGTCTTTACTCGCGACCATGGCACACCAGGCAAAACCATCTACGACTGGCGGCATTACCTGGCAGTGCTAGAACGCAAGCCAGGAGCCCTGCGTAATGGCGCGCCCTTTGCCGAACTCCCTGAGAGCTTTAAGTGTCTCCAAAGCACCTTGCTTAAGCGCCAGGGTGGTGATCGTGAGATGGTTGACATACTGGCTTTAGTTTTACTGCATGATGAGAAACTGGTCGAGCAAGCCGTTACCCTGGCGCTCGCCGCAGGACACCCTTCCAAAGAGCATGTACTGAACTGTCTTCACCGACTAGGTGATGCCCCCAGACCTGCACTGCTGACCCCTCCAGCCGCACTAAAGCTGACTACAGAGCCAGCAGCCGATACTGCTCGTTATGATCAATTAAGGGAGCCTAAGCATGAACATTGAGACGATGATCACGACATTAAAATCCTTGAAGCTGTTTGGGATGGCCGAGTCAATTAGTACTTTGGCCGCACAGTCATCACCGGCCTTCAAAGAAGCGCAGCCGATACTTGCCGTACTACTTGAAGCGGAGGTTGCAGAACGGAATGTTCGTTCAATCAAGTATCAAATGAAGCTGGCGAAATTCCCGTCATATAAGGACTTGGCTGGCTTCGATTTCCGTCAAAGCCCTGTTGATGAGGTATTGATTAAATCACTGCATGGCTGTGAGTTTATGGCGAATGGCCAGAATGCGGTACTGGTCGGCGGGCCTGGTTCTGGGAAAACCCACTTGGCAACAGCCATCGGCATCGAAGCCATTCAGGCACATGGTTTACGTGTCCGGTGTCTATCCACGGTCGAGCTGGTAAATGCACTGGAGCTGGAAAAACAGGCAGGGAAGCAAGGGCGACTGGCCAATCGACTGATGCATACCGACCTGGTGATCCTGGATGAGCTGGGCTATCTGCCATTTAGCCAATCGGGTGGTGCATTACTGTTCCACTTGATCAGCAAGCTGTACGAGAAGACCAGTATCATCATCACTACAAACCTCAACTTTTCTGAATGGGCTGCCGTCTTTGGCGATGCAAAGCTGACAACTGCCCTGCTGGACAGATTAACCCATCACTGCCACATCATTGAAACAGGCAATGAGAGCTATCGATTGAAGCATTCGATAAGCCACCAAAAGGAGTAAAAAGCTGGTAAATAGAAAACTGTTTAGGCCATAATCTGGCGACCCTAGCCGGGTCAATTTTCAGTGCAAATAGTGGGTCAGTTTTAAATGCAAATTAACAAGATTGTAACAATATGATAGATGCTGAATATCATCAATCTATAGGGCTGACAGGGATTTATCGGCAAGTACCACCGCTATCATACGAATTATTATCAGGCTGAAGTTGGGAAGACGTTGGTTTTTGGTAGCGAAGCGGAAGGACTCGCCATTTATCAATGCCTGTATTGCAGTGAAGGTGCGCATACTGCCAATTTCGGCGTGGTTCAAAAAGAAGGTGTTTTGGGTTCCAATTGACGAGTTTTTAGCCACCGCTACCCTCAGCACCAGTGTTCGTTGATATTATTAAAACGAGAGTTGGTTAGGCGGTGCGCTTAAAGCGTACGAAACCCAGC
>JAAGZL010000272.1 GCA_024206335.1 Gammaproteobacteria bacterium | reverse complement strand
CCCAGATTTTTATTGTCAAGGCGTGATAATGATGCGTGTTATCCCGCCTTGATTGCAGAGGGCTTGATCAAGTTCTCTGTATTTTGCGTATGGATGCACGAGCTCCAGCGCACCACATGAACATTTCTGGCTACTGTAATGAGAATTCCACTGGGTTCAGGGTGGAGGTATAGCGTTGCTCTGATCGTATACCGCTGTTTTGGTTGTTGTTGCTTGAATTATTCCGGCTAGGATTGTTACTTTCAAAGGCAATACCACCCCCTGGTATTACATTAACGGTTCTAAATATTTCATAAGTTATTCCTGTTAATATTACTCCAACTAGAATAATCCCCACTGTAGCAGACAGTAAAATACCTAAGCCGATCCAAAAACCTAAACCACTAGGGAAGAGTATTATCAAAAGAGCAACTAGAATCACAACTACGATCACAACTACAATCACAACTATCCACATGAATATATTTTCAGGATCCCAGAAATCTGCGGTCCAGAACTCCCAGTTCCAGTGCGCTGCATTACCACTCGGGTCATGCAGGTTGATGGGATCGGCATTGGCATAGTTATAT
>JAAGZL010000271.1 GCA_024206335.1 Gammaproteobacteria bacterium | reverse complement strand
GTGAAGTATTATCCCGGCTACCTTATGCCGATACGATAGAGAAAATGGAAGCGTTACTGCCATGGAATATCAAAGCGACCCTAAAAAAAGAAGCTGAAAAAAATCAATAGGGCAAGTACGTCGATTTATGGGCGCTTACGCAATAAACCAATACTCTCCATTTTGTGCGCCCATTCCTTGTTGTGGTAACGGCCCCGGCCAGGCTTCCCAAAGTGCTGTTGCCAGCCATGGCACATTTCATGAACCAGGGTTGATAGCACTTCCTTGATCGATCGGGTCGCAAAATACGCTGGGTTTAGGGCGATTTCATCGGTGCGGGTGCCACTGCGGTTAACAAATCGATCGGGGCTGAAATAGCCCAGGGTTTTCTTGTGGCGCTGCAAAGTAATCAGGCAAGGGGGGAGGGCGTCTTGAAACAATGCGCGGTTAAATTGGCTGTAGGCTTGTTGTAATTCCGTATAGGTCTGTTGGGTGGGTAGCGGGGTGGTCATAGCCAGGGCTCCTACGATGGGTGTTTATCATGGCAGCTTTATTGTATTGTGCAATACAATTTTTTCACTCTGCCGTAACACCTATTTTTTCCTGTGGGGTTCCTGTTGGGGTGTTGCGGTACTGGCACCCCGTTGTTTGTGTGTTCGCTTCGCGGTTGCTGTGATTGGCTTAGCCTGGCGCTCCTTTTGTCCCTGCGCGGGCCATTGTCAGTAACTCTTTTTGCAATTCCCAGTTTTCTTTCCGTGCGGCGGCCACGTCGGCGGTCAGGCTGTGGAGTCGTGCGTCACGTTCCTCCAGCCGGGCGACCAGCGCGGCATTATCGCCCGCCAGGCTAGTTAATGCTGTTACGGCGCTATCCCGTTCGGTGGCGAGGGCGTCAAGCGTGGTTTGTGCCACTTGGGTGGCCACCGTCCAGAGCTGTGACAACGAGAGGTCAATCATTTCTCGG
>JAAGZL010000270.1 GCA_024206335.1 Gammaproteobacteria bacterium | reverse complement strand
GATAGGCGTTAAATATGTGCAGAGGCACAGTTTTTGACTAAACCTCTCTGTTATATCCGCTATGCTGGTATGCAATTGGACTTGAAAAGGGGGTTCAGAGGCCCTTGGAGCGCAGACAGCAGTCTATCTGGGGATTTGGGGACCGCTTAGTTCTGTTTCTAAATTGCTGATATGTGTATTATCGAATTCGTTTTGCCTATTTATTTGTAGGGTGAGTCACACTACAGGGCGAATTGCACGATAGTGTGGTGATATGAGAACACTCAAGAGCAAGGAAATTGATACGGATGCCGCCCTGGGGGCCATGCCATCCGATGGTATGATTCTGACCGTCAACCGGCGGCTCTCCCTGGAGTTGAAGGCCCGCTATAATCGGATCCAGGTGGAACGTGGACACTCAGCCTGGGAGAGTGTTGCAGCAATCTCCTGGAGCGATTGGGTGGTGTCACAGTTTCAGATCCTTGTGGACCATGGATTGTCAGATCAGATCCTGCTCACGCCACACCAGTCCCGCATGGTGTGGGAACAGAGTGTCCGGCGTTCCGATGCAACCAACTCAATTCTCAGACCTGCCAGTGCCGCCCGTATGGCAAGTGAGGCCTGGGCCCTAATTCACTCCTGGCAGATAGGTACAGAACAGCTAACTGAATCGGCCACCAGTGAAAGTGAACTATTTGTGACCTGGGCCCATGAGTTTCGCCACAGGTGCAAGCATGAGGGTTGGCTGGATGCTGCCGTTCTACCCAACCTGATTGCACAGCATCTAAAAGATGGTGCTCTTACGCCACCATCTGAGATGATTCTGGCCGGCTTTGATGAGATCACACCCCAGCAACAATCCATACTCGATCTGTTGCAGGAGCGGGGATGTCGGATCAACTTCCTCACCCCACCTAAACCCTCCGGCACAGCACAACGGGTCCAGGCTACAGACCTGGCCCAAGAACTGGAAAGTGCCGCAACCTGGGCCTTGCGACGTCTTCAGCTCAACAGTGAGGCCAGGATCGGCGTGGTTGTCCCGCAACTGGCAGAGGTGCGCAGCAAGGTGGAGACCACGTTCCAGCGCTGTTTTCACCCTGAGTCCATGTTACCTGGAAGTGGCAATCCACGACCTGCATACAGCATCTCCCTGGGCATCCCGTTAGATCAATGCCCACTGGTTGTAGATGCATTCCTGATTCTGCAGCTGGCCACGGGAGAGCTCCCCTGTGGCGACCTCAGCCAGCTCCTGCGCTCGCCCTTCCTGTCTGGTGGTTGGAGAGAGCGGCAGGGTCGGGCGTGTCTGGATCTGTTCCTACGCAGCCGGGTGGGTGAGCGGACCATCTCTCTGGATACCCTGATTCGAAAGGGACGTGAGTTCAGCGGGGAAGATAGCGGATGTTCGGAAATACTACAGGCACTCGACTCACTACGCCTCAGGCTAGACCACCTGCCACACAAACAGTCACCCCAGGGGTGGGTGGATCAGTTCAATGCCCTGTTCAACACCCTGGGCTGGCCCTGTTACGAGAGGCTAAACAGCAGTGAATATCAGCAAGCAGAGGGCTTTAAACAGGTCATGACCGCGTTTCAGATGCTGGGAGAGGTGCAGCAGCACATGGGCCTGCCGGATGCCATTGACCGCCTCCACGCCCTCACCAGTGAGACCCTGTTTCAACCCCAGGGCGAGGTGGCGCCGGTCCAGGTTGTGGGTATTCTGGAGGCGGCCGGTCTCAGGTTTGATCACCTCTGGGTGCTGGGCCTCAGCGACAACAGATGGCCAGCAGCAGCCACACCCAACCCCCTTTTGCCCATCTCCTTGCAACGCGAGCTTAACCTTCCCCACGCCTCACCCCAGCGCGAACTTGAGTATGCTGCCCTGGTAACCAAACGGGTGCTAGCCAGCGCCGCCGAGGTGGTGGTAAGCCACGCCACCAGTGATGGCGGCAGTGAACTGCGGGTCAGTCCCCTGATTGCAGAGGTCCCGTTGACGCCGCTAGAGCAACTAGAGCTGGCCCACACAACAGATGTACGCAAGTTGGGGTTTGGTGCGGCAGAGCTGGAGCAAATGGTTGATGACGCAGCGCCACCACTGCCTCCAGGCAGTCATCTCAGAGGCGGAAGCGGTCTGCTGGCTGATCAGTCAGCCTGTCCATTCCGGGCCTTTGCCAAGCACCGGTTAGGGGCCAGGGTGGTTGAAGATCCGGTATCCGGAGTGGACGCCAGGATCAAGGGAATTATGGTTCACCGTGTCCTTCAGAAGCTGTGGGAACAGCTCGGCACTCAGGAACAGTTGCTGCGTCTGGCAGAGCCAGAACTCAGACAACTGGTAGATGATGAGGTCGGCAGAGAGCTTAACCGGTTGCGACCATCACGGCCGGAAACCCTTGCCCCCAGATTTGTCCAGATGGAGCAGGAGAGGGTGACGGGATTGATACTGGAGTGGCTGGTAGTGGAGAGGGAGAGGGCGCCATTCACGGTGGTAGCACTGGAGCAGAAGCAGACGGTGGAGATCGGTGGTCTGCAACTGGACATAGTGGCAGACCGGGTGGACCGGATTGCGGATGGGTCAAACCTGATCATCGACTACAAGACCGGCAAATATCTAACCCACAAGGGGTGGTTTGAGGAACGCATAGAGGAGCCGCAACTCCCGCTGTATGCAACCATCAATGCCGCAGATGTGTCTGGGGTATTTCTAGCCGGGGTAAGCCGGGCAAACATGAAGTTTGCAGGGGTGTCTGAGGACGGCGGTCTAGTGCCCGGGATCAAGGCCTATGCCGACAGCAAGGAGGATGCGGCCCATGCCGGTTGGGATGGCCTACGCCGTGACTGGCAGGAGCGTCTGCAGCTTCTGGCCACAGAGATACTGCAGGGGCAGGCCGGGGTTCGGCCGAAAAACCGGACCAAGGATTGTCTCTACTGTCCACTATCAACCCTGTGCCGGATAGATGAGCAGGATGCTACCGACGACGGGGAGGGCGGCCAGTGACTACACCTCAGATACCAGACCAGGAACAGCGCACCCAGGCCCTGCGCACAGATCGCTCCTTCATCGTGCAGGCCCCGGCCGGATCCGGCAAGACCGAACTGCTGATTCAACGCTTCCTGCGGCTGCTGTCAGAGGTGCAACAGCCGGAGGAGATCATCGCCATCACCTTCACCCGCAAGGCCGCCTCGGAGATGCGCAATCGGGTGCTGGAGGCACTGGACCAGGCCTCAGAACAGGAACCCAAGCAGCCCCATGCGCGTCTTACCTGGCGGCTGGCCTGCCAGGTTGTTCGACGCGATGACGAGTTGGAGTGGTTCATCCGGCAGGCCCCATCCCGGTTGAAGATCCAGACCATAGACTCCCTGTGTAGCGGCCTCACCCGGCAACTGCCGCTGCTCTCCAGTTTTGGTGGACAACCTGCCATCGCAGAGAACCCGCGGGAGCTATATTTCACTGCAGCGCGGGCCGCCATCCGCCATCTGGAACAGGATGGAGAGTGGGGAGATCCGGTCTCCATCCTGCTCGGGCATCTGGGCAACAACATCCCCCGACTGGAGGAGCTGCTGGTTAGCATGCTGGCAAAACGTGACCAGTGGCTGCGGCATCTGGTCATGGACAGCGCAGAGTGGCTGCAGCGCCAGGAGCTGGAACAGGCGCTGGAACGAACCGTAGAGGAGGTCATGCAGGGTCTGCATGGATCTATCCCACGTGATTTGCGTTCAGAAATAGCACGGCTGGCCCGCTTTGCTGCAGCCAATCTGAGGAGTGACGAAAAACTTGAACATCCAGTCCTGGCCTGCCTGGATCTGGAGCAGATGCCATCTGCAACCGCTGCTGACACACCCATATGGTGTGGGCTCGCCGAGCTGCTGCTGACCCGGAAGGAGGAGATCAGAAAGAGTGCGAACAAGAATCTCGGCTTTCCCACCACCAACCCACAGGGCAAGGAGTTCTGCAAGCAGACCAAGGCCGAGTTTATCTCCCTTCTGCAACAGTTGCCGGATCATGCGAAGTTCATCCACCGACTGGGACAGGTACGGACGCTGCCACCAACCAGCTATACCGAGGCCCAGTGGCGGGTAATGCAGGCACTGTTCATGTTCCTCAAGATCGCCGTAGCGGAACTGCGACTGGTAATGGCCGAAAGAGGGGAGGTGGACTTCATCGAGATGGCGCTGGGGGCCCGCAGCGCCCTGGGCGAGGATGATGCCCCCACCGACCTGGCCATGGCGCTGGACTACCGCATGCGGCATATCCTGGTGGATGAGTTTCAAGACACGGCATACGGCCAGTTTGAACTGCTGCAACAGCTGACCCGAGGCTGGGAACCGGATGATGGCAGAACCCTGTTTGTAGTGGGTGATCCCATGCAGTCCATCTACCGCTTCCGCGAGGCCGAGGTGGGTCTCTACCTGAAGGCGCGGCAGGAGGGGATAGGCAACATCGACCTGACCCCGATCAACCTCTCGGTAAACTTCCGCTCCCAGCAGGGGATCGTGGATTGGGTCAACCGGGTATTTCAACAGGTCCTGCCACCACAGGAGGATGTTGCCAAAGGTGCGGTGAGCTACGCCGCTTCAACCCCATTTCATCCACACTCAGCTGAGAAGGCGGTCAGGATCCATCCCAACATGGGGCGTGATGATGCGGCGGAGGCCGGGCAGGTGTTGGCACTGGCGCAGTCGGCACTGGAGCAGGGGACCGATACGGTGGCCATCCTGGTGCGTACCCGAAACCACCTCTCTGCCATCATCCCGGAACTGAAACGGGCCGGAATCAGATTCCAGGCCCTGGATGTGGAGCCCCTGGCCCGGTGCCCGGTGATACATGATCTCATGGCCCTGACCCGGGCGCTGTTGCACCCGGCAGACCGCATCTCCTGGTTGGCCATACTGCGTGCCCCCTGGTGCGGCCTGACCCTGGAGGATATGCATGCGTTGGCGGGTCACGACCACAAGGCAACCATCTGGGAACTGGTCCAGAACCAGGAGAGGGTTGCCACACTGAGCGGCGACGGCCAGGCCCGTCTGCAACACATCTGCTCCACCCTGGAACAGGGTCTGACTGAGGTAAGGCGGCTCCCACTCCAGGATCTGGTGGCTGCAACCTGGCTGGCCCTGGGTGGGGCGGCGGTGGTTCGCTCCGAGTCTGAACTGGAGCAGGCACAGATGCTGTTTGAACTGCTGGAACAGTTTGATCACGGGGGTGACCTGAACGATTTTGCCGCACTGGATCAGGCCCTGGAGAAACTATATGCACCACCGGATGTGCTGGCGGATGGCCGGTTACAGTTGATGACCATGCACGGGGCCAAGGGGCTGGAGTTTGACCATGTCATCATCCCAGGTCTGGGACGTACCCCCAAGGGTGATGACTCCAGACTGATGTATTGGCTGGAGCGCAACAGCTCGGACGGGATCTCCGACCTGCTGTTGGCCCCGATCAGAGGGGCGGACATGGGTGAGGATCCCATCTACAGATACCTGCGCAGCCTGGTTGTTGAGAAGGGGCATCTGGAGGAGGGACGACTCCTGTATGTGGCGGCAACCAGGGCCAGGAAACAGCTCCATCTTCTGGGTCACGCCGAATTTGATTCCAAGGCAGAACGGTTGAGAGAGCCAAGAAAATCCTCACTACTGGCATCCCTCTGGCCAGCACCCGCAGTCAGACAGACATTTTCAGACATGGCATCCGCTGGAGTGGTGGTAACCGGGATGCCAGCCCAGGGCACAACGGCCATCGCATCCCCTGCCATCCGGCGACTCCCCGTCGGCTGGGAGCTTCCACTGGATCAGCTGGTCTCACCCCTGCCGGCAACCGCAGTAGGGCAAGATCTGGAGAGTGACAGCCAGGAGCGGGTGGAGTTTGACTGGGCGACCGAGACCGCCCGCCATGTGGGGACCCTGGTACACCGTTATCTGCAACGGATCGCCGTGGATGGGGCGGAAGAGTGGAGTCAGGACCGGGTCTCCGCACTGCATCATGCCTTCGGCAGTGCACTGATCCATCTCGGTGTGCCCCAGAGTGAACTGGGTGCTGCCATAGCCAAGGTTGCCGCCGCCATCTCCCGAACCCTGTCCGATGAGAGGGGGAGTTGGATTCTGTCACACCGCCACGGGTCGGCCCAATCCGAATACGCCATCAGCGCAATCCACAACCAGAGGCTGGTAAACATCATTGTGGACCGCACCTTCATAGATGAATCTGGTGTCAGATGGATTGTGGATTACAAGACCGGGGCACACGAAGAGAGTGACGTGGAGGAGTTTCTTGATCACGAACAGGAAAGATATAGGGGGCAACTGGAACGATATGCCGCAATCTTTAGAAAATTGGAGGATCGTCCCATAATGCTTGGGCTCTATTTCCCACTGTTGTCGGGCTGGCGCAGCTGGGAGTATTAAAACTGCTGTACCGGAACCGCAGAGCTGTCCCAGCCTGAGATGGACCACTCCCAGAACTCCGCAAGATTGGAAGGTATATCTACTGGTGGGATCTGCCCAAGGAAGTGCGCCGCCTGCAATAGGCCTTGTAATGGATCATTGCTGTCCACCGGCCAGGCCAGGCTCTGTTTACTGAGTTTCCTGCCATCTTCATCCATAACCAGGGGCAGGTGGGAGTATTCAGGTTGTGGCAGACCAAGCAGTTGTTGCAGATAGACCTGACGCGGGGTGGAGAACAGCAGGTCGCTCCCCCTGACGATCCGGGTGATATTCTGGAATGCATCGTCCACCACCACAGCCAGCTGGTAGGCGTAGAGACCGTCCGCCCGGCGTACGATAAAATCTCCCACATCCTGTTCCAGGTCCTGCCTGAATCTGCCATGTATAAGGTCAGGAAAACTGATCTCCGCACTGTCGGTTATCACTCTAAGGGTTCTGACATCGCGGGACGGATCCCGCCCGTTGCGACAGGTTCCGGGATAGACAATCCCCTCCGGCCCCGGTTTGCCGGTCTTATCTATCTCCCTTCGGCTACAGCTGCATGGGTACGCCAGCCCTGTAGAGAGCAGATAGCCGGCGGCTTCCCGGTAGGCCTCTATTCGACTGCTCTGGTACAGGACCGACCCATCCCACTCAAACCCAAACAGCTCGAGGGTCTTGAGGATGGCGTCGGCGGCCCCAGGTTTTTCCCGTGGTGGATCTATATCCTCCATCCTGAGCAGCCAGTCACCCTTGAGACTACGGGCATCCAGATAACTCCCAAGGGCTGCCACCAGGGAGCCAAAGTGTAGTGGTCCTGAGGGGGAGGGGGCAAAACGCCCACGATATTTGCTGGTGTTGGTCATGGCAGTGGAGCAGAATAACAAAAAAGCCGGCACTAAGGCCGGCTTTCCGATTTAAATCAG
>JAAGZL010000269.1 GCA_024206335.1 Gammaproteobacteria bacterium | reverse complement strand
CTTTCGAAGCTGTCTGCTATGCCAGTTCTAAGGAGCTGCGGACTCCCTACGGCCTGCACAATTCTCTGTGTACGCTTCACTCACTTTGTTCACCATTGGAAGTCTATAAAGCTTCGGTTCCGCCGTGAGCGCAACACTCGATACGGGTGGTTGGTTAAACCTTTCCCGACAGGGACTTACACCCTGCAAGATGCATCAAGATTAAACTTGACGCTCTAACGCCCGCATAAAGCGCCAGCTTACCCAAATCCCAATTCATAACCTTGTTAGGCTTTTGATTTTTTATATTTAGAAACCCAGGGATATTTTCCTGTTAAGAGAAGCGCAAGCCAGAGAGCAAGCTCACACAAGTAGACTTTCCCACCGTGCACACTCATAAATTGAGCTGAGGCTTGCTGCCCCGCGATTGCGCCCGCATTAGCTGCATCGGCCATAGACTTACCTGCTCCTGCCTCTGTGCCAGCCATACCACCAACAACGCCACCTACTATCATATTGACGATTAACATGGTTAGAAGTAGCCAGAAAATGGCGGCTATTGCGCGAACTACCATATTGCGTTGTTTTTGATTATCAACTGACTCAACTGCGACTTCTGGTTCCATTATTACTCCATGATTTAGTTCAAATTCTACCTAATGCCTAACGCTTGTGGAATGTGCCGCGTTGTTGCGAAGCAACGCTTTTAGCGGTCGGATTGCCACTTTTGTTAAGTGATTGTATTCTGAAGCTCCCGCATATGTTTGATCGTGTGCGGGCACACAGTTTGATCATACGTATTATTTGAGTCGTATAAAATGGGCCGCATACCAGCAGATTTTGCTGCTGAAACACCCACCGGACTATCTTCAACTACAGCACATTCACTAGGTGGAAACCCCATTTCCCTTGCGGCGTGCAAAAATATTCCGGGATCGGGCTTCCAGGAACCTACTACATACGAACTAAATATTTTCCCATTAAAGTGCTCGGCTAACCCAGAGACAGATAATGCCTTATTAACTTTCTCTAGAGGACCGCCAGATGCAACACACTTAAGTAAGCCTATTTCTGTGAGTGCCGCATTTACTCCCTCACAAGGTTTTAAATCTTTCTCAAATAGCTCATCAACGAGCGCGCGATATGATGAAACGAAGTCCTCTTCTAGTTTAATTTGATGTTCCGCTTCGATAACTTCAAGAATGGTAGCTAATTTGCCACCACGGAATCGTCCCATTAGCTCGATAGCGGAAGATTCTACGCCGTAATCCCTCAGCTTAATCTCTAGACCAAGGTTACAAAGGTACTCACTGTCTACGAGTGTTCCGTCACAGTCGAATATGATGCATTTGATCATTGAGTTAACAGGGACACCCACCCCAAGAGGATGAACCAGCCGACAGTCGGAAAGCGGGTGTCCCTCACATCCTGCCTATACGGCTCAATTCATTGAGAGTGAAATCGGCGACAGCGCCTTCAGTGGCTTCCATATATGCCGCCAAGTGGGGGGCGTTCATGTGGGCTTGCCAAAGTTCGCGAGACTCCCAGTTCTCGTAGAACAGAAAGTGGCCTGGGTTTTCGTTATCTTGATGTAGATCGTACTGAAGACAGCCGTTTTCTGCCCGCGTAATGGGGAGCAGTTTTTCCAGCTCGACTTTGACCAGATCAATCTTGTCGGGATTAGCCTGGATGTTGGCAACGATTGTGAGTTTTGGCATTTTGGATCTCCTTTGCTTGAGCAATTCCTTGGCTCGGCTTTGCCCTATAGCGCCGCATTGAGCGGCTGGTAGCAGTTGGCTAAAATAGTGAGGCATGAACGGAAGCCAACTGTTACCAGTCCGTTTGAATGCTTTGTTATAACTCTTTGACTAAACAGTACGTTGCATGACCTTTTGGACAATCAGGTAACTCACCAAATACTCTGTAACCTAACTTTTCATAAAACGGTTTTGCTTGAAAGCTCGTTGTTTCAGTGCGCATGTAGCCGAACCCTTTATCTTTAGCAAACTTTTCAGCTGACGCCATTAAATTACTACCTAGACCTGAACCTCTAGCTTTTTTAGATAACCAAAGAAGTTCAATAGTACAGTAGTTCCAAAATGCATTTGCTCTAATTCCTCCTAGAACTTCTCCATCTTTGTCTTTGGCTACAACCGCGAATTTGGTATCTTTTTCAAAGCCAACTTCATCAGGTAGGTAATCCTTATTATAAGAGCGAATGCCTGCACTTAATGCTTTAAGATCTTCCTGCGAAGGTGAAGTAGTTACTACTAGATTCATATATTCCGACATCCGGGAGAGTTATAACGCCTGGAACTTCCCCCGATTTTGTGAATGTACCCTTCTTTGATTGTAAAATCCAACATTCTCGATCACCACCGCCCGAAGCTCTTTTTCCGTTACGTATTCGTTTCGATGGATCCGCTCTGCTTTGAATTGATCAGGCAGTTAACAGGGACACCCACCCTAAGAGGGTGAACCAGTCGACAGTCGAAAAGCGGGTGTCCCTCACATCCATTGACGGCGATTTACCACCAATCCTGGCAAGGTTACAGATATCACCTGAACAATGGAAGATCAACACCATGCAGTTTGAAGCCATTCATGACCGGCAATTCAACCGACTCATCCCCTCAATCGATACTGGATAGCACTACCCCGGCTGATCCTCAGTCAATCCCTGCTTGTTTCTGATGAAGCACGGGCGGGATTGGCCGGATTTCGAAATCTTGGTCGATTTTTCCGGGGTTAAGTCCGAATCTGAAACGAGCTGGGTAAATTCAGAAAGTTAAAATCTCAAACCTTGAATTCGACCGGTGATTTCCTTAGGGTGTGTGTCCTATTGTTTTGTTGTTTTGGGTGTGTGTCCTATTGTTTTGGCGATCCGCCATTCACCTGTAGAGGAGGCCTGAACCAACCAATGATGCCAATCGACGCGTTCGCTTGATCGCTGTGGCGGTCAACGATCCCGCTCGCCCACGATAAACCACCCCGCCGCCTTCGGTATCGGCCACCGGGGTTT
>JAAGZL010000268.1 GCA_024206335.1 Gammaproteobacteria bacterium | reverse complement strand
GGGGATGTTATTTCTGGGTGGGGTTCCGGTGTGGCAGTTTCTAATCCTGATCGCCCTGGCCGGGTCGGCCCTGTTTACCCTGGTGATATTTTCGCCCTATCGACTGCAGCGGGTAACCACATTTCTCGATCCATGGGCCGACGTGCAGAACAGCGGCTATCAGCTGGCGCAGGCCTTGATTGCATTTGGTCGTGGTGAGTGGTTCGGGGTGGGTCTGGGTAATGGAATCCAGAAGCTGTTCTATCTGCCGGAGGCGCACACAGATTTTCTGATGGCTGTGATCGGGGAGGAGTTGGGGCTTATGGGTACCCTGCTGGTGATCGCCCTGTTTGTAGTGATCGTGTGGCGGGCGTTTGCAATCGGAGCCAAGGCAGAACGATTACAGCTGCGCTTCGCCTCCTACATGGCGCAGGGGTTTGGTCTGTGGCTGGGTATGCAGGCCTTCATAAATATAGGGGTAAATGTCGGCTTGTTGCCGACCAAGGGGCTGACGCTGCCACTCATGAGTTATGGCGGTAACAGCATTATTGTGGCCTGCATGGTGATCTCGATTCTGGTTCGTATAGATTACGAGAACCGGCAACATGAGTCATCCTCCAACGGAGAGAAATTGCGATGGGCTCACGGATAATGATCATGGCCGGAGGTACCGGTGGACATGTTTTTCCTGCTCTGGCGGTGGCGACGGAGTTGCGCGGTCGTGGTCAGGATGTGGTCTGGCTGGGATCGGCTGGTGGCTTTGAAGAGCGGGTGGTGCCGGATGCCGGCTTTCCCATGGAGCGCATCACAATCCGTGGTCTGCGTGGCAACGGCCTGGTGGGTTGGCTCAAGGCCCCGTTCATGCTGCTGCTGGCCATGTGGCAGGTCTTCAATGTGTTGCGACGTTGTCGCCCAACGGTGGTGCTGGGTATGGGTGGTTTTGTGACTGGGCCGGGTGGAGTGATGGCTAGAGTGTTGCGTATCCCTTTGGTTATCCATGAACAGAATGCCATACCGGGTATGACCAATCGATTGCTGTCACATATTGCAAATCGTGTTCTCGAGTCATTTCCTGGTAGCTTTGGCGTGGTCAGTAAGGTGGCGTTGGTGGGTAACCCGGTACGTGCTGACATCTGGCAGTTGCCTGATCCAGCACTCAGGATGGAGTCTAGAACTGAGCCGGTGCGCTTGCTGGTGCTTGGTGGTTCGCAGGGGGCGCAGGCCCTGAATCAGAATGTCCCGGAGGCCCTGGGTCATACAGATTTTTCTATCCGGTTTCAGGTGCGGCATCAGAGTGGGAGGGGTAAAGAGGAGGTGACGTCAGGAGCGTACAGTGTGAATGGGGTGGATGCCGACGTGGTGCCGTTTATATCTGACATGGCCGAGGCCTACGGTTGGGCGGATCTGGTCATATGCCGAGCAGGAGCGCTTACCGTATCTGAACTGGCTGCGGCCGGGGTCGGTTCGGTGCTGGTGCCCTATCCCCATGCCGTGGATGACCACCAGACCCTGAATGCCAACTACCTGACTGATTCTGGTGCAGCCATGCTACTACCGCAGTCTGAGCTGGACCCAGAACGGCTGGCTGTGATGTTGAAACAATTAATGGGTGATTGGGGCCGGCTGATACTGATGGCGCAGACTGCACGTGATCTGGCTAAACCAATGGCGACTATAGATGTTGCCAACACCTGTGAGGAGATACAGCTGCAATGAATCAACCAAACACCAACCAGCTGCGACACGCTGCCGAGGCCATGGGGCGCATGCGCCACATCCATTTTGTCGGTATTGGTGGCGCCGGTATGAGCGGCATCGCCGAGGTTATGCTGAATCTTGGTTATCGTATCTCCGGCTCTGACCAGCGTTCTGGTTCGGTGGTTGAACAGCTGCGGGCGCAGGGAGCAGAGGTGGTAATCGGTCATCGCTCAGAGAATATCAGTGGGGCGGATGCGGTGGTGATCTCAAGCGCGGTCAAGGAGGACAACCCGGAGGTTGTGGCGGCACGGGCAGAACGTATCCCGGTGGTGCCGCGGGCAGAGATGTTGGCTGAGCTGATGCGGTTTCGTTTTGGTATCGCAGTGGCCGGCACCCACGGTAAAACCACCACCACCAGTCTGGTGGCAAGCCTGCTGGCAGAGGGTGGACTGGATCCAACCTTTGTCATTGGCGGGCGACTGAATAGTGCCGGTACTAATGCCCGGCTGGGAACCGGTGAGTTCCTGGTCGCCGAGGCAGATGAGAGCGATGCCTCATTCCTCTATCTGCAACCAACCATGGCGGTGGTGACCAATATTGACGCTGACCACATGACCACCTACGGCGGTGATTTTGATCGTCTGCGTCAAACCTTTATTGAATTCCTGCATCACCTCCCATTCTATGGACAGGCGGTGCTCTGCATCGATGATGATGAGATTCGAGGGCTGCTGCCGCAGCTGGGTCGTCCCATATCCACCTACGGCTTTCATGAAGATGCGGATCTGCAGGCGTTTGATGTGCGACAGGAGGGTCTGCAAACCCATTTTTCTGTGCGTTTTGCCGCAGACGGAGCCGAACTCTCTCTGACCCTGAATATGCCGGGACGTCACAACGTGCTGAACGCCCTAGCTGCCATTGCCGTGGCGCGGGATCTTGGGGTAGATGATGCCTCCATTGGTCGGGCCCTGGAGAAGTTTGAGGGGATCGGTCGTCGCTTTCAGGTGAATGACGGTTGTCGCATTGCCAGCGGTGAAGTGATGCTGGTGGATGACTATGGACACCATCCGCGTGAGGTGGCGGCCACTGTTGCAGCCATCCGCGAGGGGTGGCCGGAGCGCAGACTGGTATTGGTGTTTCAGCCCCATCGTTATACCCGCACCCAGGAGCAGTTTGATGATTTTGTCCAGGTGCTGTCACAGGTGGATGTGTTGATTCTGACCGAGGTGTATGCCGCTGGAGAGACCCCCATCGCTGGGGCCGATGGGCGGGCCCTGAGTCGCGCTATTCGCACCCGGGGTCAGGTGGATCCGATCTTTGTAGATCCCCTCAGCGACCTGCCTGAGCTGCTGGCAGGACTGGTTCAGGATGGTGATGTAGTGGCCATGATGGGCGCCGGTGATATCGGGGTTATGGCGGCAAATATGCCAGAGTTGCTATGCATGGCAACGGGAGATGTTGACTGATTATGCAACACACTGCCTACAGGGGTGAGATGCTGTATGACGAGCCGCTTTCCGGGTATACCACCTGGCGGGTGGGTGGTCCTGCGCGTCGTCTCTATCGCCCTGCTGACAGTGATGATCTGCTGCAGTTTCTGCAATCCATGCCGGCGGATGAACCGCTGCTGTGGCTGGGTTTGGGTAGTAACCTGCTGGTGCGGGATGGTGGCTTCAACGGCACTGTGATCCTAACCCGTGGTCAGCTGGACAGTATCGAGATGCTGGGCGGTTCCAGAGTGCGAGTGGAGGCGGGAGTATCCAGTGCCAAGCTAGCGCGCATTGCCGCAAATGATGGTCTGTGTGGAGTTGAGTTTCTGGCCGGGATTCCCGGTACCTTTGGGGGCGCTTTGAGCATGAATGCCGGTGCCTTTGGTGGTGAGACCTGGGAGTGGGTGGAGCAGGTAGAGATGGTGGATCGCAACGGCAGGGTGTGGTTGCGGAAACCTGAGGATTTCGAGATTGGTTACCGTAGGGTAAAGAGTGCAGATGAGGCGTGGTTTCTGGCTGCCACCCTCAAGTTGGAACCTGGTGATGGTGAAGCAGCCATGAATGCGATCCAGGAGTTGCTGGCGAAACGTGCATCCAGTCAGCCCATCGGGCTGCCCAGCTGTGGTTCCGTGTTCAGAAACCCGGAAGGTGATTATGCCGCACGTCTGATTGAGCAGGTTGGTCTGAAGGGGGTATGTATCGGTAAGGCCTGTGTATCTGAGAAGCATGCAAATTTTATTATCAATACCGGTGGTGCCAAGGCAGCGGAGATCGAACAGTTGATGCAGTTAGTGCGCGAGCAGGTGGAGCAGGCCAGTGGTATTCATCTGATGTCCGAGGTGCATATCGTGGGTGAGGAGCTGGCTGCATGACGATAACGGCACAACAGTTCGGCAAGGTGGCGGTGCTGATGGGAGGTCAGTCGGCAGAGCGTGAGGTCTCCCTGAACAGTGGTCAGGCGGTATTGGACGGCCTGGTGCGACGTGGTGTGGATGCCCACGGCATTGATGCTGGTCGCGATGTGCTGCAACAGCTGGTGGATGGTGGATTTGATCGGGTGTTTATCGTGCTGCACGGACGTGGTGGTGAAGATGGAGTGATCCAGGGTGGATTGGAGATTCTGGGCCTGCCCTATACCGGCAGCGGAGTACAGGGTTCGGCCCTGGGGATGGATAAGTATCGTTGCAAGTTGCTGTGGAGTGGCCTCTCTTTGCCTACCCCAGGCTTTCTGTTGGTGAAAGAAGAGGCGCAACTGGTAGCGGCTACAGAGTTGGGATTTCCCCTGATGGTAAAACCGGTGCATGAAGGTTCCAGTATCGGTATGGCCAAGGTTGCCAATGCTGATGAATTGCGTGCGGCATGGTTAGGGGCAAGAGAGTATGACAGCCAGGTGATGGTGGAGCGCTGGATTACCGGTCGGGAGTATACCGCGGCAATTCTGGCCGATACAGCACTACCGCTGATTCGGCTGGAGACACCACACACCTTCTATGACTATGCAGCTAAATACAGCTCTAACAGCACCAAGTACCACTGCCCATGTGGCCTGGATGCGGCGAAGGAGCAAGAGTTGCAGAGGTTGGCGCTGGATGCATTCAAGGCTGTGGGTGCCAGTGGTTGGGGGCGGGTGGACATAATGATGGATGCGGAACAGCAGCCCTGGCTGATCGAGGTAAATACGGTGCCTGGGATGACGGATCACAGTCTGGTGCCCATGGCGGCCAGACAATATGGATTGGATTTTGATGAGTTGGTGTGGCAGATCCTGGCCACTACCCTGGAGCATGTTTGATGGCTGGATCGACAACAATCAGCGCGCGCACCAGTAAGGCCGTCGCTCAGCGTCGTGAGCAGCAGTGGCTGGCCCTGCGCCTGTGGCTGAAGGTGATGCTGTTGGTGGCGGCTGTGGGGGGCGGTCTCTACTGGGCGGTCATAGTCGTGACCGATCCCACGCTGTTGCCACTGAAGGTGGTGCGAACGGATGGGAAATTTCGCTATATGCAGCGCCAGGATCTGGAGCATGCCGTGGCCGATCTTACCCGCGGTGGGTTTCTCACGGTGGATGTGGCGGCAATTAGGGACCGTGCCCGAACCCTGCCCTGGGTGGACCAGGTAAGTGTCAGGCGGGTGTGGCCAGACAGTCTGCAACTCTGGGTAGAAGAGCATGTGCCGCTCTCCAGATGGCAGGGGAAGGCGATGCTCAATGTGCGTGGAGAGGCATTTCGGCCTAAGTCTGGGGCAATACCAGCTGGTTTCCCCCTGCTGTTGGGGCCGGATGGAAGTGAAAAAGAGCTGGCCCGATATTACATGTCGGTCAAGATCCGCCTCGATTCCATGGGGCTGACCATTGAAGAGATGAAGATGGATGAGCGTCGGGCCTGGAGTATGAAGTTGAACAGTGGTGTTGTCATTCGTTTTGGCAGCAAGGATTTTGAACATAGACTGGCGCGTTTTTATAGCATCTACCCGTTGTTGCAGGCAGATAAGCGAGAACTGAAAGAGGTAGATTTGCGCTACACCAACGGCTTTGCCGTTACCTGGAAAAAACTTAACCCCACAGCTGGAATAGGGGCTAGAACCGAGACCTTGAGAGGATTGGTGTAATGACCAAAAAGGTGGAGAAAAATCTTATTGTAGGCCTGGATATCGGGACCTCAAAAGTGGTTGCCATTGTTGGCGAGATAAAGGTGGACCGGGAGATTGAGATAATCGGTATCGGCTCACATCCGTCACGCGGTCTGAAAAAAGGCGTGGTGGTTAATATCGAGTCTACGGTGCAGTCGATCCAACGGGCCGTGGAAGAGGCGGAGCTGATGGCTGGCTGCGAGATTCACTCGGTACATGCTGGCATCGCTGGTAGCCACATTCGAAGCCTGAACTCCCACGGCATCGTGGCCATCAAAGACCACGAGGTTGCATATGGTGATGTCGAGCGGGTAATTGATGCGGCGCGGGCGGTGGCTATACCTGCAGATCAGAAGATTCTGCATATCCTGCCGCAGGAGTTCATCATAGATGAACAGGGTGGGATCAAGGAGCCGGTAGGCATGTCTGGAGTGCGTCTGGAGGCCCGGGTGCATATGGTGACCGGAGCCGTCAGTGCAGCCCAGAACATTGTTAAGTGTGTGCGCCGCTGCGGGCTGGAAGTGGATGATCTGATCCTTGAGCAGCTTAGTTCCAGTTATGCCGTTCTGAGTGATGACGAAAAAGAGTTGGGTGTCTGTCTGGTGGATATTGGTGGTGGCACCACAGATATTGCCATCTTTACCGACGGCTCCATTCGTCATACCGCAGTGATTCCAATTGCCGGTGATCAGGTTACCAATGATATTGCCGTAGCCCTGCGTACTCCCACTCAGCATGCCGAAGATATAAAGGTGAAGTATGCCTGTGCTCTGACTCAGCTGGCAGCGGATGATGAGACTATCGAGGTGCCAAGCATTGGTGATCGTCCATCCAGACGCCTGTCGCGCCAGACCCTGGCAGAGGTGGTTGAGCCGCGCTATGAAGAGCTGTTGAGTCTGGTGCAGGCTGAGCTGCGGCGCAGTGGTTTTGAAGATCTTATTCCGGGCGGTGTGGTGTTGACAGGCGGCAGCTCCAAGATGGAGGGGCTGATTGATCTGGCGGAAGAGGTGTTCCACATGCCGGTGCGGCTGGGGGTTCCACAATATATTACTGGCCTGGTGGATGTGGTGCGTAACCCCATATACGCCACCGGTGTTGGTTTGCTGTTGTTCGGTTCCAGTAACCGGGCAACGCAGATGCGGGACATGCCTAATGGTCCCAACATGAATGATATCTGGGCCCGCATGCGTAGCTGGTTTCAGGGGAATTTTTAAGTGTTTTTCTTTTTTAATACATGGGTGCCTGGGTCTTTTGACCTGCTTATGAGGAGGGTGAGTAATGTTTGAATTAATGGATGCATATAGTCAGAACGCGGTGATCAAGGTGGTTGGTGTAGGTGGTGGCGGTGGTAATGCTGTCAACCACATGGTGGATGCCAATATTGAGGGTGTCGATTTCATTTGTGCAAATACTGATGCTCAGGCATTGAATAACAGTCGGGTGCGTACGTTGTTACAGCTGGGTTCCAATATCACTAAGGGTCTGGGTGCTGGAACCAATCCTGAGATTGGCCGCGGTGCAGCCCTGGAGGATCGGGATCGGATCCAGGAGGCGCTTGAAGGTGCGGATATGGTGTTTATCACTGCGGGACTGGGTGGAGGGACTGGGACTGGTGCCGGACCGATCGTGGCCGAGGTAGCCCGGGATATGGGTGTGCTGGCCGTGGCGGTGGTTACCAAACCGTTTGCATTTGAAGGTAGTAAGCGTATGCAAGTGGCAGAGGCTGGTGTGCTGGAGCTGGGAAAATATGTGGACTCTCTGATTACCATTCCAAATGAAAAGCTGCTGGCGGTATTGGGTAAAGAAATTAGTTTGCTGAATGCATTCAAGTCGGCTAATGATATTTTGTTGGGTGCAGTGCAGGGGATCGCTGAATTGATCACCCGTCCAGGCCTGATCAATGTTGACTTTGCCGATGTGCGCACTGTTATGTCAGAGATGGGTGTGGCTATGATGGGCTCCGGTAGTGCCAGAGGCGAGGATCGGGCACAAATAGCTGCACAGGGGGCGATTCATAGCCCGCTACTGGAGGATGTGAATCTCTCTGGCGCCCGTGGCATCCTGGTAAATATCACGGCTGGGCTGGATCTCTCTATTGGTGAGTTTGATGAGGTGGGAAATACGGTGAAAGAGGTTGCCTGCGATGATGCAACTGTAGTCGTTGGCACGGTGATTGATCCAGATATGGAAGATGATCTGCGGGTGACCGTGGTGGCTACAGGTCTGGGTGAGATGGCGACTAAGGCTAAACCACAAGTGGTGGTGGAGCCGGAAGTGGCAGTGTTGCGCCCGGTGCAGAGGGAGGAGGATGTGTTTGCCCGTCCAGATTATAGCTCCATGGATCAGCCAACAGTTATCCGTAAGGATCCAAAAGGCAGCCAGTCTTATGCTAAATCAGCCCCGGAGAAGGAGATGGAGTATCTTGATATACCCGCGTTTCTGCGCAGGCAGGCCGACTGATGATATGGGGCTATTGTGAGAAAAACCTAATATGATGGCTGAGGTAACTGGGTATGGGTAGCTGCTTGCAGTTAAACAGATTTGCACTTTTTAGTGATTTTGCGCTTTTACCATGGTTGTTGCTTATGCTATTATAATATCCGTTTTTTTTCGGGTTATTTGGGTGGGGTGAGCGAGGATAATGATCAAGCAACGTACATTAAAGAATGTGATCCGTGCCACGGGTGTGGGCTTGCATACGGGAGATAAGATTTATCTCACACTGCGGCCAGCAGCAACCAATACCGGCATCATATTTAGACGTGTTGATCTGGATGATCCGGTTGAGATCAAGGCCTGTCCTGAAAATGTTGGTGATACTCAGCTCTCCACAACCCTGGAAAAAGATGGGGTTAAGATCTCTACTGTGGAACATCTGCTTTCTGCCTGTGCTGGTCTCGGCATTGATAATGCGTATGTCGATGTAAGTGCGGCCGAGGTTCCTATCATGGATGGTAGTGCCGGGCCTTTTGTATTCCTGATTCAGTCTGCTGGCATTGAGGAGCAGAACGCCGCCAAGCGGTTTATCCGCATCAAGCGGGAAGTGCAGGTGGAAGAGGGGAATAAGAGCGCCGCTTTCAAGCCATTCGACGGCTTCAAGGTCTCATTTGCCATCGATTTTGATCACCCGGTGTTTACTGAGCGCACCAGATTTGCCTCGGTGGATTTCTCCTCTACCTCTTTTGTTAAAGAGGTGAGTCGGGCCCGTACCTTTGGTTTTTTGCGTGATATCGAGATGTTGCGTGAACGCCAACTCGCCCTGGGTGGTAGCATGGATAATGCCATCGTGGTGGATGACTTTCGGGTGCTGAATGAGGATGGTCTGCGCTATGAAGATGAGTTTGTGAAGCACAAGATCCTGGATGCCATCGGTGACCTCTACCTGCTGGGACACAGTCTGGTTGGTTCCTTCATTGGCAACAGGTCAGGCCACGCCCTGAACAACAAGTTGCTGAAGACCCTCATAGCGGATAAGAGTGCCTGGGAAGAGGTTACTTTTGAAGAGGGCAGTGACGAGCCTATCTCTTATATGAAGCCCATTCCTATCTCCTGAAATCACTTCGGTTGGTTGGTGGACAGCGGCCGGTAATTATTTTCGGTTTTTGTGGTGAGAACTCAGACGTCTTAATGCCGCCTGTAGGCCTGGGTCTGGCGTGTGATCGGCCACTCTTGATAGCAGATTGGCATTTTCTGTGGATAGCAGGCGGGCCTCACGGACCCTGTGTTTTGCCACTATTCTTCTATTATCCATTATGATTTTTACTGATATCTTGTTGATATCAATCTGTTTGTTTCTGAGTAGCGTAATCAGTTCCCTAGAGAAGTAGCGCAGCTTGCTGGCCCAGGCAGGTGAATCAGTGTACAGAATGAGTTGCCTTGGCTTTGTTACAAGGCTGAGACAATGGTCGTTCAGGGGGGAGGGGAGCAACTCTTTTACCAGCTGTAGAGATGCTTGATTTTGTTGCATTTTGGCCTGAATTGTGGCAAATTCTCTGTGGATTTGCAGATGGCTTTTAATGGGTTTGAATTTTCTGTTCATGGATGGGCAGTTGGGCTTTAGATTCGTTTCCAAACATAATCGAGAAAACATAAAATAACTGTATGAAGATACTACTCCTGTCCAATCGCCATCACAAATCTGGAGCTGTTTCCATTTCACCATGGTGGTTGTTTGTGGTGCTTGTTCTCGCAATTACCGGTGCCTCCACCACCTCATCCTGGGTGGGTTACAACCTGGGGCATGAGCTTGGCACTAAGCAGGGTACGGAACAAGAGCAGCAACGCACCCATGCCGCTATAGTTTCTGGTGCATCTCTCCAATCCAGCATTGAACAGCAACGCAAGGAATGGGAGGAAAACAGGCTGCGCGCCAACAGCCATTTGAACGTCTTGGCTCTGAAGCTGGGGCAGATGCAATCGCACGTGGTTCGCCTCAATGCTTTGGGAGAGCGCCTAGCCAAGATGGGTGAACTGGATTCTGAGGAGTTCAACTTTAAGAAGATCCCTGGTCGTGGTGGTGTGGATTCCAGAGACATCAGCAGTCCAGTGGATATGCCTGAACTGGTTAGTGAGATCGACTCCCTGTCACGCGTTATCGAAGACCGCGAGGTGAAGTTGAATATCCTGGAAGAGCTGATCATGAATTATGATCTGCAGAAGGAGATTCATCCTTCAGGTCAGCCGGTAAAGGGTGGTTACATATCTTCAAAATATGGAGAGCGGCGTGACCCGTTTACGGGTAAAAAGACCTTTCATCATGGGGTGGATATTGCCAGTAGGCCTGGAACTGCAATAAATGCTGTCGGTTCCGGGATCGTCATATTTTCCGGGACTAAAAGCGGCTATGGTAAACTGGTAAAGGTTCAGCATGGTAATGGCTTTGTTACCATTTATGGGCATAACCAAGAGCTTAAGGTCAACGTTGGCGACTATGTCTCAAAGGGGCAGAATATTGCGACAGTAGGCTCAACCGGGCGTTCTACCGGCCCGCATGTTCACTTTGAAGTGCAGCTTGATGGGGAGGCAGTCAATCCTGTCAAATACCTGAGAGCAGCCAAGTAGCGGAAGGAAAAAGCACGGTATCACCGTGTTACGGATTGCATCTTTGTTTTATTACCGTATAGCCCAGTTGTAATCTGGAATTACGGCTCCACATTATCCCCACTATTACCATTTTTTATTAATCATGGCTGTATTGCCGTCAGAGTGGGTAATTGGCCGGTTATTTGCCTGCCACCTGACCATGTTTTGCGGTATCATTCCCTGTTTTATTATCCCAGACGGAACCGATTTCCATGCTCACAAAAACTTTCAGCAAGATCTTTGGTAGTCGCAACGAGCGGCTGATCAAGCGCATGTCGCGTGTGGTGACAAAGATCAATGAACTTGAACCTGCATTTCAGGCGCTTACTGATGACGAGCTAAAGGGTAAAACTGCGGAGTTTCGTGACCGCCTGGAACAGGGTGAAGCCCTGGATGACCTGTTGGTGGAGGCCTTTGCCACGGTGCGTGAAACTGGGGTGCGAACCCTGGGGATGCGGCACTTTGATGTGCAGATGATCGGTGGCATGGTCCTGAATCAGGGCAAGATCTCAGAGATGCGTACCGGCGAGGGTAAGACCCTGGTGGCGACCCTGGCGGTATATCTGAATGCACTGCCGGCTAAAGGGGTGCATGTAATCACGGTAAACGACTACCTGGCGCGGCGTGATGCAGCCTGGATGGGGAAAATCTATCACTTTCTGGGACTATCGATTGGTGTTGTCAACTCTTCAGGTGGGGCGGGGTCAGACGACTCCTCCTATGAATATAACGGGTCTAGCGAAACCGAATCTGGCAGTTACCCCTATCTCAGCAAGGTTAGTCGTCAGCAGGCTTACGCCTGTGATATCACCTATGGCACCAACAACGAATTCGGCTTTGACTACTTGCGGGACAACATGGCCTTCAGTGCCGATCAGAGGGTGCAGAGAAGCAGACATTTCGCGGTGGTGGATGAGGTGGACTCCATCCTCATCGATGAGGCGCGTACCCCACTGATCATCTCTGGCCCTACCGAGGGCGGTTCTGATTTGTATAAAAAGATAGATGCCATTATCCCCAAGCTAACCCAGCAGGACCCCATAGAAGGGGAAGATGGGAAACCTGATTTTGGGCCAGGTGACTACTCGCTGGATGAAAAATCCAAACAGTCCTACCTCAGTGATGAGGGACATCAGCACGTGGAAGAGATGCTCACCGAGATGGGGCTGCTGGCTGAAGATTCCAGCCTGTATGACTCGGCCAATATCAGCATGATGCACCATGTGACCGCTGCCCTGCGTGCCCACACCCTGTTTCAGATAAATGTTGATTACATCGTGAGTGATGGACAGATCGTCATTGTGGACGAATTTACTGGCCGTACCATGCCTGGTCGGCGTTGGTCCGAGGGCCTGCATCAGGCGGTCGAGGCCAAGGAGCGGGTGGATATCCAGAATGAGAACCAGACCCTGGCCTCCATTACCTTCCAGAACTACTTTCGGCTGTATGAGAAGCTGTCCGGCATGACCGGAACCGCAGATACCGAGGCCTATGAGTTCCAACAGATCTATGGACTGGAGGTGGTGGTCATACCAACCAACCAGCCCATGGTACGTAAGGATATGGGTGATCTGGTTTACATGACGGCGGAAGAGAAATACCACGCCATCACTGATGATGTGGAAGATTGCGTGAAGCGGGGGCAGCCGGTGCTGGTGGGTACCGCCTCCATCGAAACCTCGGAGCTGATATCCGATCTGCTCAACAAAAAGAATCTGAAGCACAACGTCCTCAACGCCAAGCAGCATGAACGTGAGGCCGGCATCGTAGCCGAGGCCGGGCGTCCGGGCGCTGTTACCATCGCCACCAATATGGCGGGGCGTGGTACCGATATCGTGCTCGGCGGTAACCTGGAGGTCGAGCTGGACGAGTTGGGCGACAAGAAAAATGATGAGTCGGTGGTAGCGGCGGCCAGAAAGGATTGGGAACAGCGGCATAAGCAGGTGCTGGAAGCCGGTGGTCTGCATGTCACAGGTACCGAACGGCATGAATCAAGGCGGGTGGATAACCAGCTGCGTGGTCGTTCCGGACGTCAGGGTGACCCCGGTTCCACCCGTTTCTATCTCTCCCTGGAAGATAACCTGATGCGTATCTTCGCCTCTGACCGGGTATCTGCCATCATGCAGAAACTGGGTATGGAGCAGGGTGAGGCGATTGAACACCCCTGGGTGACCAAGGCGATTGCCAATGCCCAGAAGAAGGTTGAGGGGCGCAACTTCGATATTCGTAAACAGCTGCTGGAGTATGATGATGTAGCCAACGACCAGCGCAAGGTGGTGTATCAGCAGCGTGATGAGTTGATGGATACAGAGGAGATCGAGGATACGGTTAAGGCACTACGTTTTGATGTGGTGAATGAGCTTGTCAGTAATTACATACCACCAGAGAGCATGGATGAGCAGTGGGATATCCCCGGTCTTACCGTTGCCCTGGAAAGCACCTACGGCTTGAAGTATGCGATCCAGCAGTGGCTGGATGATGATGACAGCCTGCACGAAGAGGGCCTGCGGGCACGTATCCTGGAGTTGATGGGGCAGGAGTACGACGAGAAGGAGCAGCTGGTCGGTGCCGAAGATCTGCGGGTGTATGAGAAGGGTCTCATGCTGCAGATCCTGGATACGAAATGGAAAGAGCATCTGGCGGATATGGACTACCTGCGCCAGGGTATTCACCTGCGTGGCTACGCCCAGAAAAACCCCAAGCAGGAGTACAAGCGCGAGGCGTTTGAGATGTTCTCCCGCATGCTGGAAGAGATCAAACAGGAGTTTGTCTCAGTGTTGACGCTGATCAAGGTACGCACCGATTCTGAGATGGAGGCATATCATCAGGAGCAGCCGTTGGATGGCTTTGAGATGAAGCACGAAGAGTTCTCTGGTTTTGGCGATGCCGGTGATGAGGCCCAGGGTGAGCAGGGTGAAGAAGAACATACGCCTTATGTGCGGCAGGAGCGCAAGGTCGGGCGCAATGAGCCGTGCCCCTGTGGATCTGGTAAAAAGTACAAGCAGTGTTGCGGTAAGCTGCAATAGAGCCGGGCTTAACAACCGGGCCGAGGGAAGACGGCTTGGCAGGTCCAATAAATAAAGATTAACCACAAAGATCGCGAAGTTATATGTTTTTTACATAGTGTTTTTTTCGCGTCCTTTGCGATCTTTGCTGTTTAAACTAGTGTTTCTGACGGATACTAGACAATGAGTGAAGTACAGTTGGATTATACCCCCATCCCCGGCATCCGCCTGGGCACTACTGCGGCCGGTATAAGGTACGCTGATAGAAATGACCTGGTGCTGATTGAGATGCAGCAGGACGCAACCTGTGCCGCGGTGTTCACCACCAACGCCTTCTGTGCCGCGCCGGTGGTGGTGGCTAAAGAACATCTGGCTGCCTCCACCCCGCGTTATCTGATGATCAACTCCGGGAATGCCAATGCAGGAACCGGCAGGGATGGAATGGCCGTCTGTCGCACAACCTGTGAGGCGCTGGCCGCTGAGGCGGGTTGTAAGGTAGATCAGATCCTGCCATTTTCCACCGGGGTGATCGGTGAAATCCTGCCGCTGGAAAAAATGGTCAAGGCCCTGCCGCTGGCTATGGCAGAGCTGAATGAGAACGGTTGGTCGGATGCCGCCGCCGCCATCATGACCACAGACACCGTCCCCAAGCTGGTGTCACGCAGCTTTGAATCCAACGGTAATACCCTGACCGTAACCGGCATGTCTAAAGGTTCCGGGATGATCCGTCCGGATATGGCCACTATGCTCGCCTACATAGCCACCGATGCCCAGGTAGAGACCGATCTATTGCAGGAGTGCCTGCAGCAGGCGGTAGAGCCATCCTTTAACTCCATCACGGTTGATGGCGATACCTCCACCAATGACGCCTGCGTGCTAATGGCAAGTGGTGCTGGTAATGCGCCGGCGATCACCGAACCTGGTAGCGCCTACACCGCTCTGTGTGAAGCGGTGCGTGCTGTCTGTATGGATCTGGCCCGGGCCATTGTCAGGGATGGCGAGGGTGCAACCAAGCTGGTTGAGATCCTGGTGGAGAGTGCCGCCGATCTCTCGGAGGCCAAAGAGGTAGCCTACACCATTGCCCACTCCCCTCTGGTAAAGACCGCACTGTTCGCCTCAGACCCAAACTGGGGGCGGATTCTGGCGGCAGTGGGTAGGGCCGGGCTGAAACAACTGGATATTGATGCAATCCGGATCTGGCTGGATGATGTGTGCATAGTCCAGGACGGTGGGCGGTCCCAGGATTATACCGAGCAGGCTGGTCAGCGGGTGATGGATCGGGATGAATTCACCATTCGGGTGGAACTGGGGCGAGGCAATGCAGATACGCGGCTGCTGACCTGTGACCTATCTTACGATTACGTGAAGATAAATGCCGAGTACCGAACCTGACGGTAACATCGATAGCAACTGCAATGTTGAGTGTCCCAATATGCTACCCGTAGGCCGGGATAAGCGCAGCGTTCCCGACGCGATGCCCTGAATGACCCGCTGCGAGACCGCCTGAAACACTATAGTTTATTCAGGCCTACAGTAGATCATACCCATGTACTCCCAATATGCCTGCTTGCTAGCCGTAGGCCGGGATAAGCACAGCGTTCCCGGCGCAACGCCCTGAATGACCCGCTGCGAGACTGCCTGAAACACTATCGTTTATTCAGGCCTACAGTAGATCTTACCCACGTGTTCCAATATGTTTGCTGGCTAGCCGTAGGCCGGGATAAGCGCAGCGTTCCCGGCGCGATACCATGGATGTCCAACCGCAAGATTGCCTGAAACACTATGGTTTATTCAGGCCTACAGTAGATCTTACCCACGTGTTCCAATACGTTTGCTGACTAGCCGTAGGCCGGGATAAGCGCAGCGTTCCCGGCACGATGCTATGGATGTCCAACCGCAAGATTGCCTGAAACACTATGGTTTATTCAGGCCTACAGTAGATCTTACCCACGTGTTCCAATACGTTTGCTGACTAGCCGTAGGCC
>JAAGZL010000267.1 GCA_024206335.1 Gammaproteobacteria bacterium | reverse complement strand
TGGTGCGCCTGAGCTGCTGGGTGGATTTGCTGCCGGTCTGGCCTTGTCGCGCCGCTTCTTCCTGCCCTTTGGTGTTGCAGTAAAAACCAAAACTGCGTTTGCCCACAAGGTCAAGAATCAGATGAAACCCATTGTTCAACTATTTACCCCCATATTCTTTGTTGCGGTGGGTCTCTCTCTGGATTTGCGGCATGTGGATTGGAGCTCACGGTTCTTCTGGAGTTTCTCCATGGTTCTGCTGTTGGTTGCCATTGGCACTAAATTTACCGGTGCGATGTTTATTTCCGAGTCGCTCCCGCGCAAGATTGTAATAGGTATGGCCATGGTCCCCAGGGGGGAGGTTGGCCTGGTGTTTGCCGGGTTGGGGATTGCGGCCGGGGTATTCAGCACCGATGTCTATACGGCGCTGATTATGGTCATAGTCTATACCACGTTGCTCTCTCCCTTCTGGATCAAGCTCTATTACCGTAAGTTTGGGAAGTATGTGCGGGTGACTGCAAATGTTGGTAAGAAGGCCGCTGGGAAGGGGCGTGATTAGTCGGTTTTGTTAGCCGGTTAATGGTTGGTCTGTGCCAGTGATGCTGGTCGCACATCTGCCGCTCGGCATGTAATATGCCGTCATATGGAAACCTATATCTTGGCAAGGGCACTGCACGTGCTTGGCGTAGTCTTCTGGATCGGTGGGGTGGCCATGGTGACCACTGTGCTGCTACCCGCCACCAGGCGTATCAAAACCCCGGAGCAGCAGGTGCAGTTCTTTGAGCAGGTGGAGCAGCGGTTTGCCTGGCAGGCGCGGGTGACTACCCTCATCACCGGGCTGTCTGGGTTTTATATGCTCTACCTGCTGGATGCCTGGTCCAGATATACCACACCTGCCTACTGGTGGGTGCATGCCATGACCGTGGTATGGGCAATATTTACCCTGGTACTGTTTGTGCTGGAGCCGCTGTTTCTACATAGGCTGTTTCTGCGTAAGGCCAGGGAGAATCCGGAGGCGACCTTCCGGATTATCCAGATCATGCATTGGCTCTTGCTAACCATTAGCCTGATCACGGTATTTGGTGCTGTGGTTGGCAGCCATGGCTGGTCGTTTGATTGATGCTACCAAATACGTTGGAAATGGTTCAAAGAACTTAGCGACTTATGGCGCAGCGATATGATATTGAAGGAGTATTACTGATTGGTGAAGGTGCCTACCAAGCGTGGCGGTTAAATAACCACAATAGATCCCGCTATGGTTTGGTCTGGCCAGTTTTTTAACCTGGCATTTGGTTGCTCTTAACGCACTCTGGAAGTTCGTTTAATGCCTCTTGGGGGCCCCCCCGGTATTTTGGTCTATACTGAGTCTGATGGTGGCCACCCACCATAAACGACCCGCGACCTTGTGTTGTAATTAGCATGGGGCCCACGCGGGTCTTTTGGTTGGTGATGCATTTAGTTGGATAATGGAAATAACGATTTCTGTAGAAGGCACAGAAGATGTGGAAGACAACCAGGCTAGGTTGTTGGTGTTGTGTTCACGGAGCGGTGTAATAAGTCAGTTATTCATACCGCGGATTTTTCAGTATAAATGCTGCGGGTTGTTTGTAAGTGATTGATTAATATGGCGCGCCTGACAGGAGTCGAACCTGTGACCCCCGCCTTCGGAGGGCGGTACTCTATCCAGCTGAGCTACAGGCGCTTGATTCTAATAATACCACATCCCCGGCTTTCATTTGTTCATCCTGCTGGTGGGGGAGGCGGCGTATATTAACCCCTGTTTACGCCTAGGTCTATGCCCGGAAGTGGATAAATCAACCTCGATTTATGTGGTGTGGGTATTCGGTTGGATATCGCTATAGGGAATATTGATCGGATGTTTGCGGATCTAAGTCGATCTTTTTTCATTCTGCCGCTATACTGCGGCGATTCATAAAATTAGATTTTCCTAATGGAGGTGGAGGCAGTGGGTCATAGAATGGTTTCCTTTTTCAAGAGTAGTGCGGCCTCATTGATGGTTGTGCTGTTTAGTGTCGGTCTCGTCTCTGCGGATTCTCGTCCGGAGGTGTTGGAACGTATCAAGCCTGTGGGTGAGGTTGCAGTAAGTGGTCAGGCTGCGCCTGCATCTGCGGGGAAGGTGGCGGCCCCGGTTCCGGCGGCCAAGCCTGCCAGTGAAGGTGAGGCACTGTACGCGTCCAAAGGCTGTGCCGCATGTCATGGGCCTGATGGCTCCAAGACAATCTTGCCGGTGTATCCAAAGTTGGTCGGCCTTCCGGTAAAATATGCGGTAAACCAGATGAAGGATATCAAGAGTGGTGCCCGCAACAATGGTCAGTCTGTGGCCATGAAAGGGATTATTGCCGGTGTCTCCGAGGAGGAGATGGTGAAGATTGCCGAGTGGCTGGCTGGTACAGGTGGTAAAAAAGCGACTAAGGCAGCCAAGGCCAAGCCGGCACCAGCACCTGAGGCCAAGCCGGCACCAGCACCTGAGGCTAAGCCGGCACCAGCACCTGAGGCTAAGCCAGCACCAGCACCAGCACCTGAGGCTAAGCCAGCACCAGCACCTGTGGCGGCTAAGCCAGTACCAGCGCCTGCTACAGCGGCGACCGGTGGCGATGGCGCGTCATTGTACGCAGCCAAGGGTTGTGCAGCCTGCCATGGTCCTGACGGACGAAAGACTCTGCTTCCGGTTTATCCTAAAGTTGCCGGTCTTCCGGTTCAGTATGCGATAAATCAGATGAAAGACATTAAGAGTGGTGCTCGTAACAACGGCCAGTCTGCTGCCATGAAGGGTATTGTCATGGGCGTGGATGACAAGGATCTGAAGACCATTGCTGAGTGGTTGGCTACCCAGTAGCTATTGTGTAGTAATCTGCTCTGAAGCAGTATGTAGAAAAATTGGAAAAACCCCAGCAGTTTGCTGGGGTTTTTTTATGGCCTATTGTGGAATAGTCTGTATGTAGTAATGGCTTGACGGCTCGTGGGGGGTAGTCATGTACAACCGAACTATATTCAATCTGTTAGCTATCTTGTTGCTGCTGGGCTTGTTGTCGGCCCATGCTACCGAAATCCCAGTGCTGCAAACTGGGCAATCAACTTTGGCAAACCCCTTTGATTCCTCAACGTGGAGAAGACATCATGGTGGTCAGATGCGCTTTAACTTTGCACATCCTGCGGCCTGGATGTCGTTCATCGACCCCAATACCAATTCGATTTGGTATGCCGCGCTAACAAATCCGGTGAACTACCCGCAATTGGTGCAGCCCCAGTTTTGGATGCAGTTTGCCAATTCCAATAACTGGATGGCCTGGATGGACCCGGCGTCCTACGCTACACTCTTAAATCCCGCCACCTACCTGGGATGGATGCAACCAAAATCCAATAAGCACTTCATGGACCCGGGTATGTACATACAGGTGTTGAATCCTGGGGCCTATACGGCACTTACGAATCCAGCACTCTACATGCGATGGGCAAGTCCTACTGCATATGCTGCCTCGCCTAGGGGGGTATATGGTGGTGCTGCGACCTTTAACTGGTTTAGTCCCGGTGCCTGGATGCAGGCTATTCCATCTGGTGCTGTATCTCCATCACCCAATGGGGAGGCTAGGACGGATCAGAGATAATACGTAGCAACAGGCCCTAACGGATAATAGAACACAATGGGGAAGTGAAAATGGTTAGATTCTGGATTTTAGCTGTTATTTTTATGTCAAACCCAGTAGCTGCTGGGAAAATGCGCATGTGTAAAGATGCAAATGGCAATGTGACTTTTACGCAAACATCATGTCCAAAAAAGACTGAGGGGCGAAATATTTTACGTAGCGCCAGCCCAGTCACCTATCAGTAAGTTGCGTGCCGCAAAGGTTACGGAATTGGGTCGGATTCAACAAGCCAGTAAATCCAGGCAGCAGCAAAGTCAGCAGCAAAGGCAGCAGTCCAAGCCAAGGGTTCGTAGCTCTTGCCCGAATATGCGTTGAGGTATGTTGCCAAGTCAATATTACAGTTATGTATTGGAGAGTAATAATTGAACTACCTGGCCCATGCGCTCCTTGCTTCAGGGCATCCACAAGAGCTGTTGGGTAGTATCTATGCTGATTTTGTCCGCGGGACGCTGAACGGGCTTGCCATAAACTATCCGCCTTTGGTGCTCAAAGGTATTGGTCTGCATAGAAAGATTGATCACTTTACTGATCAACACCCACTTAATTTGCAGGGCAGACGGCTTTTTTCACCACAACGCAGGCGCTACTCAGGTATTGTTCTGGATGTCCTGTATGACCACTATCTGCATCGTCATTGGGATATATTCAGTGATCAACCCAAGCAGCAGTTTATAAAGCATATATACGATGTGTTGGAGCAAAATGCTCATACACATCCTGCAAGGTTGGCTCAGATAGCTCCTCACATGGTTGCTGATGATTGGCTCGGGTCCTATGCTGATCTTGAAGTCATAGGGTTTGCCTTGGACCGGATTTCAGGTCGGCTAAAAAGAGAGAACTCGCTACGGGGAAGCTTGGAAGAGATCAGACAGCACTACAGTGCGCTGGAGCGGTTGTTCCTCCATTTTTTTCCTCTGGCTATAGAGTATGCAGAAGGTTTGCACTATGACTATGTGTCTGGTTGAGATTGGTTTTTCAGTGGGTATGTTTGCCGGTTGTCTGAGTAGACTGTTATAGCATGAGGTGTTGGTTGAGTTCATGGTTTCTGCATAGCAAAATCTTATTTTTTTGACTATGCTTTAGACTTGGTTATCGGTGATTATAACGAGGAAAGAAAATGGCAAAGAAAAAAAGTAGTAAGGGAAAAAAAGAGAAGGTAACAGCAAAGGATAAGAAGAAGGCAAAAGACCTGAAGAAGGCCAAGGATAAGAAGAAGGCAAAGGCAAAAGTAAAGAAGAGATTGAAGGCTGAGGATGCCAAAAAGGCTAAAGCGAAGAAGAAAGCGAAAGGCAAGTAAGCGAGTCTTTGATCTCGTGATGCGTTTTGGGACATCCCAGTCCCCAAAACGCACTCGATCTTCGACAACCTGTTATTGCCCCGGTCGTCCCGGTCACTGGCACTGCGCGACAACCTCGCAAGCTCGTTGCCGCTC
>JAAGZL010000266.1 GCA_024206335.1 Gammaproteobacteria bacterium | reverse complement strand
ACATTAACATGCCGATGGAGAAGTTCTTTCAGCTGGCTATGAGCGAATAATACCCGAGGGTTTTTAAAAAAATAAACTTTCTAATGATTCTTCTAGCTGAGGAAGATACAGCTTCGCCTAAAAATCAGTCCAAAGTCCAATTCATTGCTTACTAAATACCTCTGCTTGCAGCCTGGCATCAGCCATGAAAAGTGATAAAGACATCCAGCAGCGCTGTTTTTTCAAGAAGCATTTTTTCGTCTCTCTTGCTACCGGGTACAGTGGTCATTCTGATGAGGCCGAAAAATGCTGCGAAGCGTTCCAGTGATCGCAGGATAAAACAACGATTGGCAGTTTCCTGAGCTGTAGAGTATGGGCGGTCTTCAAAAGCGCTGATGATCATGGGGAAAGCCTTCGTGAAATACTCGGCATAAAAAGTCGTAGGACGTGATTGCTCGCCGCAGAAAACTAGCATATACAGCGTGAATAAAAACCCCTGCTGAATAATATCGGCATCGTCATAATTGTCACGGTAGGCCCAGTTAAACACCGTGCCATAGGCTTTGAACAATTCAAAGTACAGCTCGCCCTGTTTATCCGGGGTGCTCAGGATTTTGCCCTTCTTCGTGAGAGAAAAACGACCTTTTCGTAAGGCAATCAATTTGGCTGCCTCAGCAGTTAGGCGAGTAACATGCAGCGAATCAAAGGCGGTTTCTGTATTGATTGTCTGGCTGAGACGATGCAGCTCATCATAATCGTCCTCGGCAAAGATGGCCTGACACAGCTTTAAGGGTAGGTTCTTTTTGGCGGTGGCCTTAACCCCATTTTCTTCAAAGTGATTGGTCATCGCATTATAGAGCCGCAGGATGGGAGCTGTGGGTGTTGAATCGATTGAAAATGTCACCACCTGTGGCGAATTAAACGGCTGATACAGCAAGCAAGACATTTGATCCGGGGAAAGCCCCATAAAATCATCCAGACCTCGCAGGTTCTGGCGAGCATTGACCGTTGCTGCGATGCGATTTAAGGCATCAATGGATGAGGCCCCCTGTGTACTGGCCTCTTGCGCTATGGCATCGGCCATGTTTTGTGTGATGGCGTGAGCTGAGTCCAGAAGCTGGCCACAGCAACGTTTGTATTTCTTGCCGCTGCCACAGGGGCAGGGCGCATTTCGCTGTGGTTTCATTGTTCAGTGGTCGACAGAAATT
>JAAGZL010000265.1 GCA_024206335.1 Gammaproteobacteria bacterium | reverse complement strand
CACACACACACACACACACACACACACACACACACACACACACACACACACACACACACACACACACACACACACACACACACACACACACACACACACACACACACACACACACACACACACACACACACACACAACACAAACACACACACAAAACGAAACAATGACAAACGCGCACACCAAAAAATCTATGAAACTAACTATAACAAGCACGCGCGCGCATCAAAAAAAAAAAGAATTAAACGCGCACGCACTGACCTTCATTGTACATCTTTTTGTCGGCGCTGCCCTTGACGTACGGGTTGAATTGCGACCAATCCTGGTCACCATCCTCACCACTTTCATCCCCTTCATCACTATCGCCCTCCTCCTCTACGCCATAGTCGTCATTGCTTTGGTCTTTCCTTCTCTTGGCTGCACACAACAACAAGTCCAAGTAAATATGGTTGAGTTTGAATTGTAATGAATCACTTGTACAGTCTTAGCTTATTTAGTGATTTACGTGAGATTTGCATAACAACGTAGTGCGCGAAGCACTATTGTCACGTGTGTCTGTGTGTGCGCGCGTGTGCGTGTGTGCGTGTGTGTGTGTGCTTTATGTGTGTGTGCTTTGTGTGTGAGTTTTGTGTTTGTGTGTGT
>JAAGZL010000264.1 GCA_024206335.1 Gammaproteobacteria bacterium | reverse complement strand
CAATATCCTTCTGTAAACATGTATACAACAAATAGGCCTACAGTGCAGCAGCTCATCATCTACAAGTGTCCAATGCAACATCTGCAATAGGAGTGCATGTTCTTTAACTCTTGCTACCGCATGGAGACAACAACTTCTACTAGACCATTTGTTAAGGATTTGTTACTGTTTCAACTAGCACTTGGATCAGCTGTATCTACAAGGCATGTCAATCTGCTAGACTGTTTGTTACTATTTTGGTCACAGTTTAACTAGTGGAACAATGTCTTTGTATACACCTGGAAGAATGAACAACTTTTGCTCCTGCATGAGATACAAGCACTTGCAGTAACATTCAATATCCTTCTGTAAACATGTATACAACAAATAGGCCTACAGTGCAGCAGCTCATCATCTACAAGTGTCCAATGCAACATCTGCAATAGGAGTGCATGTCTTTAACTCTTGCTACTGCATGGAGACAACAACTTCTACTAGACCATTTGTTAAGGATTTGTTACTGTTTCAACTAGCACTTGGATCAGCTGTATCTACAAGGCATGTCAATCTGCT
>JAAGZL010000026.1 GCA_024206335.1 Gammaproteobacteria bacterium | reverse complement strand
GCAGGGCGTTAATTATGCAGAACGCTCTATGGAGGTTTGGGACTTAATCGCCACAGAAATTGGTGAGGAAAATATTGAGGTTGTCGCTGGATGCCAAGTCGGGTCTACCACTGGTATGATCCAGCAATTAGAGGTTCCCGGCTATCGGGAAAGGGTAATGAAAAGCGGTCAATTCTATCTCGCACCATATTGGAAATCGATTGGAATTGCCGACGATTTTGAGAACTATACGAATAAGCAACATGCCGACTACGCGATTGATGTGGCGATGGCTGATGGCGGGGAGTGGCACCAGCACATTGACGCCTTTATCGAGGCGCTCGGGTGCTATAATTTCAGCACTTATGAGTGTGGCAATCATAACGGAAACAATGGTGCTATCTCACAGGAGAAGGTCAATAAGAATATCAGCTTGGCGCGTGACACAACCCACGGGACCCGCATAACAGACCACTATTACAGGCGAATGTCTGAACTAGGGTTTAAAGTCGCGACCAATTTTAGAGCGCATGAGTATTACTACATCGGTAACGATCAAGGCGAGACATTTGGCTCAATGGAACACCAAGGCGACACTGACGCAGCGCAATACTTAGGAATAAAACCCTTCTTAGATTTAGGCGGAGTCCCTAAATAATGGATACTAAATATATAGGCAATGGTGGCGACTTCACTGAGTACGGGGAGTGGTACACCTATATAACAGGGTTAGGCACTCTAACCGAGGACGTTGAGTGCATTCTCACTGATGATCGGGATTATCCAATTACTGATTGGAACAGTGGGGATTTCACTGCGCTGAACTTCGGCGCTTATCAAATGCACATAACCTCGCTCCCTGCTGTTTTTCATGGCGGTGTATGGGATAAAGGGCCAACATTGACAAGCGTACTCGGCGCACTAATCTACCTTAAAAGCCCAAGCTCGCCGGATCAGTTTTTTGTAACAGACTTAGCCTTTTATAATCGTCGCTCGAATGGTGATGGCAAAGGACCGCAGCATTTGGGAAATATAACCATAAGCCGGTGTTTAAGTTCCATCATTACAGCGACGACGATTAATAATTACGCCTTTCACAATCTTACCTCACACGGGCAATGTAAAATGGATGCTTGTGCGGCGCGGTCTGTTGGGACAAGT
>JAAGZL010000263.1 GCA_024206335.1 Gammaproteobacteria bacterium | reverse complement strand
AGAGTACGAACAGTTCCGGATGAGGCAAGCGCAAAGGCCGGACCTAGTCGATGAGATTGAATGGCGTAGCAAAACAGAAGGAGATGGACTGGGATACGACATTCGCTCGTTTGATCCGCTCCTGGATCGAGAGCAATTCATCGAGGTCAAGACCACCAACAACGGTAAGTATCAACCATTCTTCATTAGCGCCAATGAAGTGGATTTCTCGAAAGGCCGCGGAGACCAGTTCCAGTTGTATCGTGTGTTCAATTTTCGAGCAGCACCGCGCATCTTCCAGCTACCAGGGGCCATCGATCGGCATGTCCACTTGACGGCACAGAATTACAAAGCAAGTTTCTCGTAAGGTTGATTTGCGATCGTAGCAGCGGGACACACACTCTACCCTTGACACCGTTCGAGAGCAAGGCGTAAGCTTTCAGGCATCGCAGACAAAAGGATTTGACTGATGACCAGGCCCAGAAAGGAACTGATTTCACTCGCCGATACGCCCTAACCGACAGGCAGGGGCACACACCTCCCTAACAATGGACAGGCAGGCACAGACGCTGTTAAATGTGAATTGATAAAGTGTGTGTCCCGAGTCATGTTTCACTGATATGAAAAAAACGGCAATACTAAATGCTCCGATTTCCGAGGTAATAGCCCGTCTGGGTCATGGTGATTCCATCTGTGTCGCCGATGCCGGCTTACCTATCCCGGATGATGTGCTAAGAATTGATCTGGCTCTTGTGCGTGGTATTCCATCTTTTCTTGATGTGTTTGATGCTGTTGTTACCGAAATGACAGTTGAAAAAGCACTAATCGCATCCGAACTCATCAATTCGGCTTCCTCTGTTTATTCATCCCTTGTTTCCTCTATCAAAGTACTCGAACAGGGTCAGTCTTGCATCATCACACTGAGTGACCTGTCACATGAGGAATTTAAACAACGGGTCCAATTGTGCAAAGCTGTCATTCGTACCGGTGAATGTACGCCTTATGCCAATGTGATCCTTTCCGCTGGCGTTAGTTTTTAGTTAGGCACATCCATGACGACCCTGTTGCAGTTGGACGGCATCTCAAAATCATTTTCAGGCATTAATGTGCTTGACAAAGTAAATCTGGAAATGCAGGCGGGGTCGGTCATCGGTCTTGCCGGAGAAAATGGGGCCGGTAAGTCTACATTGATGAAAATTATCACCGGTGTTTACAGCAAAGATGAAGGGCGCCTGCGGCTGCGTGGTGAAGAAAAAGTGTTTAATACACCAAGACAGGCAATGGATGCCGGCATTGCGATCATTCACCAGGAGCTGAACCTTTTGCCAGAGCTGAGTGTTGCAGAAAATATTTTCCTCGGGCGTGAGCCGAAAGGTTTTCTGGGACTGATAAACCAGCTGATTATGCACGAAAAAACAGTGCAACTAATGCAGCGTCTGAATCAGAAGATAAGTCCAGACCAAACTGTTGGTAGTTTATCAATTGCTCAGCAACAGATGGTGGAAATCGCCAGGGCACTTTCATTCGATGCTGACGTTATTATTATGGACGAACCGACGGATGCGTTAAGTGAGCGTGAATCGGAGATACTATTTCAGGTTGTAGATGACCTGAAGTCACAAGGAAAGGCACTGGCCTATATTTCTCATCGGCTGCAGGAGATTTTCAAGCTGTGCAACGAAGTTGCAGTGTTGCGTGATGGCAGCATGGTACACAGCGGGGCCACGCAGGATATCGATGAGGATGAATTAATCCGGCACATGGTCGGTCGTACACTATCTGAAAAATATCCCTATACAGCGGCAGTACCTGGTGACACCCGCCTTCGGGTGGAAAATATCCATGCTCCCGGTGTTAATGATTTCAGCTTTTCTGCCCGTGCAGGTGAAGTAATCGGTTTTAGTGGGCTCGCAGGATCGGGCCGTACCGAGTTTGCAAGAGCATTGTACGGTATGACTTGTGTTAGCCAGGGTGTTGTGGAGATAGATGGAACTGCTGTGTCCATTCATACACCCGGAGACGCAGTCAGTGCAGGTGTTGGTTATGTGACAGAAGACCGCAAGGGTGAAGGCTTGATTCAGGATCACGGTTTGCGAAGTAACATGACGCTTTCTGCTTTGTCTTTGTTTCAAACCAAGTATGGATTGATAGATCGCCGCCGTGAGATAGATGCGGTGCACAAGTATATCGAAGTCTTTTCAATCAAAACGCAAAGCTCTGAAATGCCAGTAGCGCAACTAAGTGGCGGCAATCAACAAAAAGTGTCCATTGCCAAGACACTGATACCCGGCCCCCGAATTGTTATTCTCGACGAACCCACACGCGGGGTAGATGTAGGGGCCAAACGAGAAATTTACTTGCTCATTCAGCAGCTCAAGGAGCAGGGCCTGTGTATCTTGTTGATGTCGTCAGACTTACCTGAAATTCTCGGAATCAGTGATCGCATCATGGTAGTTGCTAGGGGGCATGTCATTGCTGAATTCACTCGTGAAGAGGCTGATCAGGAGAAAATAATGCATGCAGCAATCGCGCGAGAGGAAAAATGCATCTAAAAAAAGTACTTATCGATAACAAATCATTAATAGGCCTATTACTGCTGATGTGTGCAGTGTCACTGTTCAGCCCGAATTTCCTCACTGTTGATAACCTGCTGAATATTCTCAGACAGACCTCGATCAACGCGATTATTGCACTGGGGATGACCTATGTCATTCTGACTGCTGGAATCGACTTGTCTGTGGGTTCCGTATTAGCATTCAGCAGTGCAATCTGCGCAACTCTAATAGCCAATGACAGCAGTATGATTGTTGCGGTTTTTGCGACGCTTGCAGTTGGTGGGCTGTTGGGGGCAGCCAACGGTGTGGTGATTAGTTTTTTTGGTGTTCAGCCTTTTATTGCAACATTGGTAGGGATGACAATCGTGCGTGGTGCGACCCTGGTTTATACGGGAGGTCGGCCTATTTCTACCGGTGACTTTGATGTTGCTGAGTCTTTTTACACTTTGGGAGGAGGATATCTGTTTGGTATTCCGATTCCCATAATCATAGCACTGGTGGTTTTTGTTATTGGCTGGATCATTTTGAACAAGGCACGTTTGGGCCGTTATGTTTATGCCATTGGTGGTAGTGAACAGGTAACCAGAATTGCTGGCATCAATGTCAATACTGTAAAAATGACGGTTTATGTGTTGTCAGGTGTTATGGCCGCGTTAGCGGGCATAATTCTGACCGCACGACTTGAATCTGCTCAACCTACCGCAGGTGCTGGTTATGAGCTAGATGCGATTGCAGCCGTGGTTTTGGGTGGGACATCATTAATGGGAGGCCGGGGCACTCTAGTAGGCACCTTGATCGGTGCACTGATCATTGGTGTGCTTAATAATGCACTTAATCTTATGGATGTGTCATCCTACTACCAGCAAATAGCCAAAGGTGCTGTGATTTTACTGGCTGTAGTTGTTGACAGCAGAGTGAAACACACAAGTTAACCAGGAATTGGAAAATGAATTTCTTGAACCGATCAAAATTATCCGGAGATAAGCTATGAAACAATATTTAACAAGTATAGTGGCAGGAATTGCATTAGTTACTTCATCGTCAATGGCACGGGCGGAAGACAGTTTGGCTCTTGTTGTGTCCACTCTTAATAACCCGTTTTTTGTCAGTCTGAAAGATGGTGCAGATGCAAAGGCGACGGAACTGGGTTATAAATTGATTGTACTTGATTCTCAGAACGACCCGGCAAAAGAGCTTGCGAATGTTGAGGATGCTCTAAGCAAAGGCATCAGCCTGTTGTTGATAAATCCGACTGATTCTGACGCTGTCAAGAGTGCCATCAAAGCCGCTAATCGCAAAGATGTGCCAGTCGTCACACTCGACCGTGGCGCAACTGGTGGGAAAGTGGTGTCACATGTTGCGTCCGATAATGCTCTGGGTGGGCAGATGGCGGGTGAACTGATTGTTAAAGAACTAGGTGGATCAGGCAAGCTGATCGAGCTGCAAGGTGTCCCGGGTACTTCAGCAGCCAGAGATCGAGGCGAGGGTTTTAACAAGGCCGTTGCTGCCGCCGGAGGACTTGAAGTAATTGCATCACAACCAGCTGACTTTGATCGTACCAAAGGGTTGAATGTCATGGAGAATATTCTTCAGGCCCACCCAGAAATTTCAGCTGTTTTTGCACATAACGACGAAATGGCATTGGGTGCGATAAAAGCCATTCAGAGCACAAAGAGAAATATTCTGGTGGTTGGTTTCGATGGCACGAATGATGGTGTAACAGCTGTTAATGATGGATCCATGCTGGCGACTGTGGCACAGCAAGCAGCCTTAATCGGTGAGATTGGTGTAACTACCGCGGCTAAGGTATTAAACGGCGAGAGTGTTGAGGCCTATACCCCGGTTGCACTGAAACTAATTACCAAATAGAGCGGCAAGCGATCTTCAGGTTTTGCAAAAGCGATGTCAGAGGCTAAGCTTAAAATCGAAAATGTTAGTCGAGTAAACTGAGGTCCTTTGCCGGAAAATCGCAATGATGAAATGATGGTGTAAATCATGAATATTACTGTGCTAGGGAGCATTAATATTGATATTACCACCTATGCCGATCGTTTACCTGCGCCTGGCGAGACACTGCGCGGTGATCGTTTCGTTCTTGGGCTCGGTGGCAAAGGGTGCAATCAGGCGGCAGCTGCGGCGGCGCTAGGTGCTCCGGTATCATTATTGGGCGCAGTAGGAGACGATAATTTTGCTGATCTGGCTAAAGCTGAGTTGACTGGTTTGAAAGTGCCAACTGACTGTTTGCAAATCGATTCTGCACACGGCACGGGGGTCGCAGTGATTGCCGTTGACAGCTCAGCCCAGAACACAATTACAGTGGTGGGTGGCGCAAATATGGCGCTTGATAGATCGATAGTTTCCAACAACCAGCCACTGTTGGAGGCAACTGATATTCTGTTGCTGCAAATGGAAGTGCCTCTGGAGGTTGGGCTTGAGGCAGGGCAGAAAGTGCGCAACCGGGGGGGGCGCGTCATCCTTGATCCGGCGCCAGCACCGTCCACCGGGTACGCGGCCTCCGTGTATCAGGCAGTGGACGTCATGACACCCAATGAAACGGAGGCTGGTCTTCTGACCGGAATTTCACCGATCGATGAAAAGAGTGCAAGCGAGGCTGCCTCCCTGTTAGTACGGCGTGGGCTAAAGGTCGCCATCGTAAAGCTCGGCGCACGGGGTGTCTGGTTTACTGATTCTGATTCAGAAGACGAAGGCTTTATTCCTGCTTTTTCTGTCGACAGTATTGATAGTGTCGCTGCGGGAGATTGTTTCAACGGAGGCTTGGCCTATGCAATGGCTGAAGGCCGAAATGTTCGCCAGGCGGTGCGTTTTGCTGCTGCCTGTGGTGCGATGTCAACAACCCGAAGCGGCGCCGCAATATCGGCACCGTCACTGGATGAGGTACAGCGATTACTTATTTAGTGAAACCCAGAACTCATATGTAGTGACACCGCCCCAACAATAGGACACACACCCTAAGGAAATCATCGGTCGAATTCAAGATTTGAAATTTTGGTTTACTGAATTTACCCGGATCGTTTCAGATTCGGGCTTTACCCCGAAAGATCGACCGATATTCCGAAACCCGACCAATCCCGCCCGTGCTTCGTCAGGAACAAGCAGGAATTTATTGAGGATCAGCCGGGTAAAGTGTGTGTCCCCCAGCCGCCCCTGCGCTCCACATGGTTAATGAATTAGGTGCTATAGCTGTACGTTCTAAGGGGGACTATGCAAAAGTGTTTGAATTATTAGAAAATGAGCGAGGGATTATTAGCTAATGACCATCATTGGCCGTGAGTCGTCCTCGTGGACTAAAACTTAAATGGCCGCAAAAACTTCTGCGGGATCGACTGCCCCCGGCACTCGCCTGGCCACAAATAAACCAAAGACGCATGCGGCAGAGCCGCGTCGCTGATGCGGGCGTTAATGACAGCTTCGGGCACATCGGAGCCGTATGGAACGTTGCATTGAGGCTATGTCGTGTGTCCGCTTTTTGCTGTTTAGTTTAAATCAGGTCTGGCACTGCCTGTCAGGTCGAGTCTGAGCTATAACTGTAGAATTGCACTGAAATTTGATCCACCAGTTGTATTTAGCGTAGGCCCGCTTAACAAAAGGT
>JAAGZL010000262.1 GCA_024206335.1 Gammaproteobacteria bacterium | reverse complement strand
CTATCTGCACACGGATCATCTGGCCACGCCCCGAAAGGCCACCAATGAAGCGGGCCAGGCGGTATGGCAGTGGGAGAGTGAAGCCTTCGGGAACGCATTGCCCCAAAGCAGTGGCATCGCAGTCAACTTGAGGTTTCCGGGGCAGTATTATGATGAAGAGACCGGGTTGTATTATAACTACTTTAGATATTATGATCCATCCACAGGTAGGTATGTTACCAGTGATCCGATTGGGTTAAGAGGTGGGCTTAATACTTATGCTTATGTTGGGGGGAATCCGGTTGGGTGGGTGGATCATTATGGGCTGTCACCTTGTGATGACGAAGATGAAGATTGCTTTAAAGATTGTCTCAAGGATAACTATGGTGATCTATATGACCAATTGGAAGCCTTGGATCCTGTATCATTGATATCACTCGCGCTACATGAATTTAGCACATCTGCATCAGAGAACCTTAGGAGACAGGGAACGAGAAATTTAGACACGGGCAATTTTTCTACGGGTCAACGACAGATGCGAATGTTTACACAGTTCAGTAGATTTAGTGCTGCCTCAGCTGTTGCTGGTGCTGGGGCATTTGGGTTTCGACGCGGGGCTGAGGCTTATTGCGCATTACAATGTCTATAAACTTGAAAGCAGCTATGAGAATTTTGGGGTTCTTCCTCGGTGCCATCTCTATTGTTCTTGGTATTTACCTTTTTATTAGAGGGGATGTTTATAACTCTTTAACGCCTATTGTTCTTGGGGCAATATTTGTACTATACAGTATTACTGGGCAGAGCTCACTGAAGGCGATGATTGCTGTTCTTTCCAGGAACCACAGGGACACACACTCTTAAACACCGCCATTCGGGACACCCCCCTAAAAGAAGAAATCAATCCGCAACCAGTTCACAGGGACACCCACGGTTCCCGAAAGCAACCAGTTCACAGGGACACCCACGGTTCCCGAAAGTGTGTGTCCCACGGTCCCTCAGGTGGATAACACCGCCATCACCTATCTGCACACGGATCATCTGGCCACGCCCCGAAAGGCCACCAATGAAGCGGGCCAGGTCGTGTGGCAGTG
>JAAGZL010000261.1 GCA_024206335.1 Gammaproteobacteria bacterium | reverse complement strand
CGTGATCCACGTAGCCCATACAAGCACAACCGCTCAACCCGCAAGCAGGAGTGGATGCTCAAAGTGAAGGATATGACCTACGAAGAAGTCATGGTCGTATCTTTTAATGAGAAGATGATTAATGCAAACGAAGCCACGGTTGATGATCTTGGCTTCACTCGTCGATCATCTCACAAGGCAGGCAAGATTCCAGCCGGTACGCTCGGTTCCTTTACTGTGCGCTCGTACAATTCGGGTGAGGAATTTTCTATCGGGACTGGCCCACTGGTAGCCCATGAACTTAAAGAGATCTGGGATAATCAAGCATCTTATTCCCGGCGCCCCCTAACCGCGAAGTATTACTCTCAAGCAGCAAGTCGGATGAAGCCCCGGTCTGGCCAATTTGTAGCATGGCGAGCAATAGAGGATATGTCATGAGCAAAATCATTGCAATAGCTGGCCCTGCTCAATCAGGTAAGAGTACAGTAGCTACATACCTACAGACCCTAGGGTTCACGGAGGATAGTTTTGCAGCGCCTATCCGTAAGTGTGTAGCTCATATTCTTGGTATTTCTTTATCCCAACTTGAGTCCAGTAAGGAACAATTTTTCGAATTGGTCAACTGTACCCCCCGTAAGATGATGCAGACATTAGGTACTGAGTGGGGGAGGGAGATGATTCAGAATGACCTATGGATTGTATCTCTTCAAGAACGGATAAAGCATGAACCAGGTAGTGTTGTTATCTCTGACCTTCGCTTTGAGAATGAAGCTACAATCGTAAGACTTATGGGTGCAGAAATCTGGCATATCGAACGACCAAAAAATGCCGCAGCAGTTGCTTATCATGTAAGCGAGAAAGGAATCGTACGGCAGCCCCATGATCGTGTTCTTCTTAATGATGGGGAGCATGATAAACTTTATGGTCAAATTGAAAAACTCTTAGGAGATTCTAATGTTTAAGACACCCATAGATTATGTAGTAGAACCCACACCAGCTCTTACTT
>JAAGZL010000025.1 GCA_024206335.1 Gammaproteobacteria bacterium | reverse complement strand
CTGCCGGATGGTGACACCCTGCAACTGGCTCACGGCCGCGCGCATGGTCCCAACACCGTACTGATCCTGCACGGCCTGGAGGGCTCTTTACACTCGGCCTATGCACAGCGCCTGATGAACTACCTGGAGCGAGCAGACATCCCCGCCGCATTCATGTTCTTCCGGGGTTGTAACGGCAGACCCAATAACCGGGTGAGAAGCTACCACTCTGGTGAAACCAACGACCTCAAGGCCGTGATACGGCATCTGAAACAAAATGGTAGCGAGAGCATTGCATTAGTGGGTTACTCACTGGGGGGTAATGTCACCCTGAAATACATGGGGGAAGGGGCCACCGATGACGCGATCAGCTGTGCCACCGCAATATCAGTCCCCATGCGCCTGGACATATGCGCAGCACGCATGAATGAGGGGTTCTCCAAGCTCTATCAACACACCCTGCTGCGTCGCCTGATTCAGAAGGTACAGCAGAAACAACAGCTAATGCATCAAGCTGGATTTAGCGGCGACCCGAAGCGGATGCAAACCTTTGTAGAGTTTGACGATGTCTACACCGCTCCCATTCACGGTTTCAACGATGCCAGCCATTACTATCAAAGCTGCAGCTCACGCCAATATCTGCAAGGCATAACAAAGCCGACCCTGATTATTCACTCCAAGGACGACCCCTTCATGACCCCGGAGGCCATTCCAGACAGCCATGAACTGGCCACAGAGGTCACTCTAGAACTCTCCCAACACGGTGGCCATGTTGGCTTTATCACAGGCAGATTTCTAAAACCGTCATACTGGCTGGAACCCAGAATCCATCGGTTTTTACAGAGTAATTACTTGTAACGTATGACTAAAAACAGGACAAAAAGCGGTGGGAATCCACATACCTGTTTATCCACAGTTGTAACTACCAGGCACAACTACGGATTAGGCGGGCCAGAGGACCATACATAAACCAAATTAGTGAACTGGGCCCTTGGTATCAATATCTACAGGGTTGACAAATGGCGACACCTATCCAAAAAAATCATCCCCACAGTCTGTTATTAATATTTTCAATATAGATTTGTTGGAATATAGTGTATATTTATGCACTCTAAATCATCCAATATTTACCCACACCGAATAACAGAGCATCCAGAGAGAACCCCCATGTCTGACCAGTATGACGAACAAGCATTGAAATATCACCGAAGACACCCTGCCGGAAAGATCAGAGTCGTACCAAGTAAACCGCTCACAACCCAGCGCGACCTCGCACTGGCCTATTCGCCTGGGGTTGCGGCCGCCTGCAACCTGATTGTTGACGATCCCAACGAGGTATCCTCCGTTACCGCCCGCGGCAATCTGGTTGCAGTTATCACCAATGGCACCGCTGTTCTAGGCCTGGGTGCAATCGGCGCCCTGGCATCCAAACCGGTGATGGAAGGCAAGGGGGTGCTGTTCAAGAAATTTGCAGATATCGACGTATTTGATATCGAAATAGACGAACTGGATCCAGACAAATTTATCGATACCGTGGCCTCACTGGAACCCACCTTTGGTGGCATCAACCTGGAGGATATCCGCGCCCCCGAGTGCTTCGAGATTGAAAAGCGCTTGAAAGAGCGCATGAATATCCCTGTGTTCCACGATGATCAACATGGTACCGCGATCATCTCCGGGGCTGCCATCATCAACGCCCTG
>JAAGZL010000024.1 GCA_024206335.1 Gammaproteobacteria bacterium | reverse complement strand
TCATTAATTTAATTGCCTCAACAACAACTAAAACAGGTCTAGTAGTAAAAGCACGATCAGACAAAAAGACCTATATCAAAGGAAAGAAAGTAACAAATTACGAAATGGAAAATCTAAGGATAAGTAAAAATAAATTCCATGGTGAATGGAATTATACGATTAAACCGGAAAACGTTAAATCACAAGAAGCTCAAGTTATTTTGTGACAGCCACCAAGCTGTTACTTTTGCTTCACGCAGTAAATTATCAAAAGCAGTTCCGCTAATCGACCCTGATGGTCTCACATCTGGATAACTACCATCTCCTCCACTCTCACTACCACCACCACTACAGCCATACAAAACAAAGGATATGGTAAAAAACAAAAATATTGCTATACGCTTCATAGGTAGTACCTTCCTAATTTACTTTACTTATTAAATTAATAACTTTTATTAACAGTCCGCTGATCTTGCACTAAATTTCACGTTAATTGATGCTTCAGATTTTTTTCCGCTTGCATCAGTCACTACAACTTTTAGGTCGTAATAACCATTACACAAATTATGAGGATTAATAACACAACTAGAATTTGGTGGTTTTGTTGTTGAATAAAGCAACTCTCCAACATAAATCTCATGTGAATTATCTCCAAATCCATTTGCATCTGATGCATAAAATGAAAATGTAAAGTCATAATCAAATTCATCACCATTTCTAGGAGAATTTATCCAAACAACTGGCGGTGTATTATCAATAATGACATTTCGCGTTTCTGTGCTTTGATTACCGTCTTCGTCTTCAGCGATAATCTTTAGTCGATACGGACCATCACTGTGATTTTTGGTATTCAGTGGATAGGCTAAATCCGATAAATCGTGATAGCTCGTTAATAAATTATCATCAATGTACAACGACACTGATCCATTATTGTTGCTGTCCGATATAGCGGCAGAAACAACAAAGGTATTTTCAAGATAACTGCCCTCTTCCAGCGCCCATTCAATCAAGGGAGATTCGTTATTAACAACAAACGGAATGACTTTTTCTTGAATGGTGCCAATACCATTCGTTGCTCGAACTTTGAATGTCCGCGCGCCATCTGGCCACCACGTAGTATCCAAATTAAGGACGTAGGTATCCCCTGATTGGGTCGGCGGAATTTGCAGGCTGTTATTAATGAAGAATGCCACACCGTTCATACCACTGGCATGCGATACGGTTGCACGGAACTGATGAATACCAGCCACTACGCCATTGTCGCTCGGGGATAAATTACTGAAGTAAATACCGTCATTCGCAATCACTACCGGACGTGTTGCGGTGGTGATTTCACCCACTATATTTTCAGCGTTAATAACAAGGCTGTGAGGACCATCTGATAACTGGGTGGTATCAATGGTTACGCGAGGATTCCCCCAATCGGCGACAGCGTAAGAAGTACCCGCCAAGGATAACGAAACATCCGCCAGACCATAAGCATCGGCTACGTCAAATAGCACATCCATGCTACCCGTCAGTACGGCATCACTCTCTACGCTGATATTGGTAATGATCGGCGCTTCGTCATTTAGTGGTAAGTCATCAGGGTCTTTCAATAGCTCACTGTCAGCACCATTGAGCGTCATCGCAAAAGCTTTCACGGCATCAAACATCCGGCGAAGCCAGTACATCCGCACCGAGTGCTAGCAACACACCACGAGCAATACCATTCCGATAGGCATTGACCGTTAATCGTGTTTGCTCGAAAAGTAAGTAGCCATGATTGCCATAGCCGTCAAGCACACCATCCGCTGAAATATCGGTATACGCTTTCTGAATAAAGTTAATGGAAGTAAACACCGAAGTCGCTTGCTCTTCAGGTGTCCGCAAGTTCTCCAACAACCAATCAAACATCAACCCGGAAATACCCGCACTAATCAAACCATACTGATACCCTGCCTCATCAATTAAACCTGCCTCGCTCGTTACATCAACAGGCTCAACAAAAACCGGGTTAAAACCAAACCAGCCCTCCACGGATTGATTAGCCTGATCAATCGCGCTACTTACCGCAATTCCCTGCGCCATATGGTATTCAGCTAACCCCGTGGCAATCGTCGTTAACGCACTCAACGTAACTGGGGCAGTTTGCCCCGCCTGATAATTAACCACCGCAAGTAACCGGTTGTAAGACAAACCAACACTGACCCCGGAATACTCTTCGATATAAAAACCGCCAGTCGCCTCAATCCGGATGGGCTGGCTGCTGGCTACAATGTCCAAGGAAAACCGACCATCAGCATCCGTTGAAGTCTCACCCAGAAATTCGCCCGATGGCAATGAATGTACAGAGATACGCGCACCATTCACCGCACTGTCGAAAGCAACCCCCGACAAACTGCCGCTGGGTGCAGGATCATCGCCACCAGAACTACTCCCACCACCACAAGCAGCAAGAGAGCAACAGACAATTAAGAGAAAAAAGTACTTCACGCGATACATCCTTTAGGTTATTTTTTGAGCAAGGTAAGTTTCAGTCCATAGCCTTCGACACCATCACCGAAGGTTGTGTCCCAGTAGGCACCAAGCCCCAGCGCCCAGTTAGCCCCCACGTCAAAATAAGTATCCGCTGTGAAATTAGCCCCCAGTAGCGTTTCGTCACGGTTAGGAAAGTCCCTTTCAAGATAACCGTCATACGTGGTCTGATAACGGTCACCGAAAGAAAAACTATTGACGGAAAGTCCCGCACCGAGCCACACCTTTACCTGCCGAGACAAGGGTATGCGGTACTCGTACCCCCCGCCAAACGTATAGCCAGCCACGTCCTGCGCGATGTTTTTGTTGTTACCGTCCAGGTCAAAGCTGGTATACTCCAAATAACTGAAAATGCGCTGACCTCGGCGCGGCAAGTCATAATTAATTTTGACGCCCGGCACTACGGCACTGTTTGAATCTGTATTGCCATCAGGGTCATTAACGGAATAGCCACCTTCCTTGGCATAGACAGAATAGGTAAACTTGTTGACCTCTGAGTCAGCAGTGACAGGAAAAGCGAAAAATGCGGAAACTACGTACAACATGTAGAACGTTTGGGGTTTAATCATAACTCTTGCTCAACGCCATCGTTAACTAAGAAAGAATAATGATAAACAAGTTGAACGGTCTGACACACAAACAACTAACAGAATCCCATGTTATATCATGATGGCAGGGATGATTTTTATTTATGGTTTGTTTTTCACAAAATATATCCTTAGTTTTTTCAATCACGCCTGTTGAGGCGTATGGATGCTTGTCATCCATGCCCGCAAAGAGGGCAACAACGAAGCAACGCGAAGGCGTTAGTATTTAACGGGGTATGCCAGTAAACATGCTGTAATGACCTATAAGCCCTCAGTCCTTAAGCCCCACGCAACAACTACGGAGGGTCTTGTCCTTTGCCAATACGCGCCAACCGAATCACATAACCCACCCAATCACGTACCGTCATATGCTGATAGGCTTTTTCAACACTTCGCGCCGAAATCTCCATCACAATCTGCTCGGCCAATGGCCAAGGCACCTGCTGCGCCAAAATCACACGAGCCAAACGGTGGTGATCGGTAGTCGTAAACACAGGTACACAACCATCGGCTTTCGCAATCACCTCCATCGAGGCAAATAACAACCATAAATCCTTAAATCCCTTGGGGTGAGCCATTTTCATAGTCCTTTCCCCGCTACGCGGGGAAATAGCAACACTAGGCTGGCTATATTGATCGGTTTGGATGGGCAACTTCACCACATTGCTTTCATTCACGTTTTGGACCCCTCCAGGGGCGGATATCTGATGTACACCGGACTTGACACTTTCTTCAGCGTCGAACAGGTGTCCGTAACGGGTGCTGATCTGCTGGCGGGAAATGCCGGTAATGCGCGCCACCGCTGCTTTGCTCACGCGCGTTTGTTGGTCGGTTAGTTGAGTAATGGCTGTAGTGATGGCTTGCTCGGTGCGCGCCGTGCGTGTGCCGTTGGTGCGGTCGGCAGACTGGCGTTGTCGGTCCGGCAATGGCTGATCGGCATCGCAAGCCATGACGCCTCGGCGGATGGGGGAGCCGGTATAATGTGTCCATGTCCAGCCCGCCACACTGCGGACAAGCGCTTTTACTTCATTCCATGGCAGCGCTGACGAAAAATCATTAAGCCGCTCGGCGGCATCCAGCACCGTGTTTTCCCATTGGTCATACGCCATCGATGCCCGCGCATTCACTACCTGCCCGTAACTCCAGCGGCGCAAGTTCAAGAACAGCGTACTGTTACGGCCACGCGGGTCTTCTTCTTGGGTGGTAAAGACCGTGAGCTTGGGTTGTGGCGTAACGGTGGTGTAATCGGACAACTCGCCCAAACTGTACACGTGTTCATGAAATACTTGTGTATTCCAATGGCGAGAAAGGGGGTTTTTCGTGATCCGTCCGGTGTAATCGAGATCGGCTTTATAGGCTAGCGCCAGCCCATGCCTGACGGCCTCCAAATAACGCTTCGGGTGTGCGCGGCCTTTGTTGGACGTACATACGGGGACAATGGCAAAGCTGATATGGCAGCGGCCCGTCTCTGGGGTAATGACGATGAAATTGGGGACCGGGAGTCCCGGTTGGGATTCCCAGACAAAGGGGTCATTGCCGTGCTGAAAGCGGTAATCAATATCGAGGGTAATCCAGTACACCATCCCCGGCGGGTTGGCCTGAATGTAATTTTCCTTGATGGCGTGGGCTTTGGTACGGATGAGCCCGGCAGGTTTGTCATCACCACAATAAGGCTTTTTCGGCAGGCAGTCCTTAAAACGCTGCAATGCGCCAGCGCCTTGCGCGGGCCGGTCAGTGTCACTCCCGCTGTCGGCGCTACTGCCCCGCAGGCGGTCTTCCTCTACTGCACGTTCAACCACAGCCACCATAGGCGCGGTTATCTCCCCTAATGATCGTTACTTATCGATCATCCCCGGACAGCACCCGCCATAAAGTCACGGCATCCTGAATAGGGACCGGGCCAGCGTCGATGGTTATTTTTCGCTTTTTTTGGCCCGAACAAGCCCAACACAGGAGAGTTGACAAACAGGAGGAGTAACCATAAAATTACTCTCAGTTTGTCACCTCTCCCCCGTAGGGGTTGGCCCGAACCCTCGTAAGCTTCCGGTCTGCCAAGAAAGGAAAGCACAAGGGTTTTGCTTATCTGGCCTTTGGGTTTATGGGCACCAGATTGTTCCCTTCTTCTATTTTTTACATCGTTTGCCTTGTTGTTACTTTTTTATGACTGCGCCGATCATACCGCACGTACCAGGTATCGGCTAGACCTTACTCAATCAGTCGCCAACCCCCGCGCTAACATCACACGCCATTAACTGTGCACGGCAATCCTTCTCGTGAAGGATGCAACTCATCTCCAACGCACGATCAGCAATGATCGCCGCTGTTATTTTTTCAAACCGCGCAAACCGGGTTGAAACGAACGACCGGTGTACGTTATATTCCTTAGCAATGACAGGCCGACTCACGCCATCGACGTAGTGCCTGTGCAACATCGCTATCGTCGTCGCGTTCCACCGAATGTCACACTGCGACATTATCCAGTCAAACTGCGCAGACCGCAACCTTATTTCCATCATTGATAGTAACGCCTTCAGCCTAAACATGTTGACTGCTTACTGCAAGACAAATACGCCACTATTTTCCATTGTCACTACGCATGCAAGGCATGATTACTATTTCTACCTTGAAATTCCCTTTACGGATCAGTCTCGCTTGGTACTCGTTATGTCCAATTGTCGAATTTTACTGGTGTTGGTTTCCGTATGAAAAACACTGGTGACGCATATCCCCATATCACTCAACACATCACTGAGAGAAGATTCAAACCGCCCAAAGCGCTGTGAAATAAAGGATCGGTCAACGCTGTACTCGCGGGCAACATCCGCTCTTGATACCCCCTCCACATAATGCTGCCTGAACATGCCGACAGTCTTGTCTTGCCACCGAACTTCCATATGCTCTATAATCCAGTTGAACTGGTCCTCGGTTAACCGCAGCCCTATCATCATTTTTCATTACTCGCTCGTTATGAGAAAGCCGACAGTATAAAAGGTTAGTCGTGAAAAATCCATAAACATGTTTACCAGGACTAACGCCATCGCCCTGCGCTGTTGTTGGCCTCTTTGCGGACATGGATGACAAGCATCCGCGCTCCTCAACAGGCGCAACGGCAGCGCCGCCATACCACAAAACACAGATTGATTAACGCAACCACTGACTGGGGGGCAGGTGATTTACCGCTGCCACGAAAAGCTGGAATTGTGCCGCCAGCTCTCCTCCCAAATTGCAACACACCGCCGCCGGGTCATTTTCAGGAAACGGCTTACAGCCATCGACAGCAAAGTGCGCCCTGTCTATTACATTAGGGCAAGGGGCTAACAGGAATGCCGACAAATTGGTGTCTTCCCCATCAATGATGGCGAGCATACTGAGCACCATACCCAACACCGCCTCACCACGTGACTCCGCCGTAGTGGCATGCAAATAGGCCATACGCCAAAGCACAGTGAAAAAATCATTGCGCACCTCGTCAACGGTCCGAAAATCCGGTAATTCAACTTCCGCCATCACACTCCCCTCCCTCTTCTAAATCTAAATGCTTAAAAAACAGTCATCCGTGCAGTTGCGGCCTATGTGCTAAAAAATCATGGTTCAGCGTACCGCTAATATCCCCAACCACTTTTCCCGGTTGATTACGGGGGAATGGCGCTTCGCCAGCATCACGCCGCCTTCCATTCAAGATTTTCGTCGGTGCGGGCGCAACCAGAAAGCGCGGCATGTGTAGCCCACGCCCTTTACCATCGAGGATGGCGAGAATATCAACCGTGAGAAATTCCAACGCTTTTTGCGGTATCTCGAACTGCTTGGCGTGAAACTCAACGGCCTCCCAGACCGGATGGAACAACAAGTTTTTAATCATCTCGGTTGTCAGAGGTGGCAACGCACTGGCGATACCTAATTCCTCAACAGTCTTGCCCAGCAACGCCTCTCTTTTACGCCTGACAAGGCGACAAAAATTGTCACTGACATAAACAAACTCCCCGGTACTATTCTGGAAATACAGATTTTCACCCTTTTGCTCAAACTCACGCGCCAGCTTTTTGAACGCATCCGACTGTAAATACGCCAGTAGCTCTTTATCCTTTTTCGTTGTCATCAGGCCACATCCTCTGTGGGTTGCACCGTCAACAGCAAAATACTGGCCGTAACGTCCGTAGCCCCGGCCAGTACCGACTGACTGACCAAGACCACTGCCAGGTGTTCAGCCGCATAACGCCCCGCCGCCTTTTCGAGTGCTTGAGAAAAATCTGCCGTTAAGGTCGCCGCTTCATCATCGGTCAATGCCTGTCCCTTAATACGCTCCCTGTACTGCTGAAGCGCCTGATTCACATCCAGCGCCACTACCGGCGCTGGCGTAGTAATATGTATAAGAAGAAAGAACGCCGCGACAACTAGGATAAGTAGCACCAACAAAACAAAGCTGGGGATCGTCATCCATAGAAGCCAGTGGTTAGCAGACATAAGCTATTCCCTCCTTTTCATCTCTGAGGGTCGAATTCCCCGCCGCTCGCGGCGCTTATATAAAAACTGAGCGATGTGAAACGGGCGACCTCATACTGATACCCCGCTGCTTGCGGCGGGGTTGTTCATTATTTTTGCTAGGCAAAAATGAAGCAGTTGATTAGTCTTACGATAAGAGTTGAAAGGCAAACCCATTTATCATTACTTCATGTGAATAAATGAAGTGCAAATGGATTAATTAAACTAAATATATGAAATATACAAATAGAAGTCAACATATAATATGAATTTTGGCAAACGGCTAGAGATTTCACTCCAGAAAAAAAAGATGCGCCAAAAATGGGCCGCAGAAACACTGCGTATGAGCGATCAACAGCTAAGCAAGATAATAAAAACCGACATTCAGCCTCGGAAAGTATTGGAGATGGCGGAAGCCCTTCATACTAAATTAGGTGTTGATAAGGAGTGGTTAGCCTATGGTGTGAATATCGAAACAGATGAAATCGAAATTCTTGAAGGAAACGACCTATTACCATCCGGGCAAAAAATCCAAGCCCCAAGCATTGATCAACAAATTGCTTTCAGGGTTGACCGAACTATTATGCTTCCAGACTTGGAAGTACCAAGAGGAACCATCATCATTGCACGTAAAAACAAACCCCCGATAGACGGGGACTATGTACTAGCAAAAAACAATTCAAAATCTATATTGATCAGAAAGCTCTTATACACGAGCGGCGGCTACAAACTTTGCGCCCTGCATGATGAGTCGACCTACAGCGACAAAGATGTTGAGATCGTCGGGGTGATAGCTGAATTTAGGGTGGTTTTTCCTTGAGAGTCCGCCCATGCACTTAAGCACAAGCTTGCAAGGGGCGTGATTTCTGTATTTTGGCTAACCGTTTTTTTGAGTGCAACGCATCCCACAAGTCATTACGCCGCTGCAAATTGAGCCAAAAGTCAGGCGTATTATTGAAGACTGTTGCCAGCATTAAAGCGGTATCAACTGTCAGTGTGCGCCTGTTACCACAAAGCTCATTAACTGTTTTTCTACCCACGCCCATATGTTCCGCAAGTTCACCCTGCGTCAAATCCAAAGGCTCCATGAATTCCTCTGTCAAAATCTCACCAACAGTTACAGGCTTACGCTTTGTAATATTCATAATTGTCACCGATAGCTATGATTGTCCAAATACAACTCCGCAGCTTCTCCCTTGGAACCATCCCACTCAAAAATTAACCGCCACTGCTTATTAACCCTGATGGAGCGTTTACCTGACAAGTTACCTGCAAGCTTTTCAAAATGATTACTAGGGGGGCTACGTAGATCAAGATCGCTAGTCGCGTCATCTATCATTTGCAGCTTCCGAAACAACCGCGAGTCAATGCCCCCCCCCGGAACCTTCTTTGATGACTTATCATGCAAATAATAGTCTTTTAACCAGCCATGCTTAAAGCTTACGATCAAAACAGCCCCTCTTGTTGTGAGCCATTGTAACGCACATAGATACTTCAATCAAGTACCTTAGCGCCACTTCAACCATGCAACAAGATTAAGCGCCCCCTACTCCCTTTCCTATCCGCCCGCTTTTAACCTGATCAGCAGCATACTCAGGACTCGCACAAGCAATTGGCACCAGCCAACGGCGTTAGCGAGCGCCCCGGAGGGGTCGAGTGTTATCGCCGCCCCGCCCCTTTAGGGGCTTGGGTTGCTTGCCTAAAAGACCATCAACCCCCTTGATGAACACCGTCAACACCCCAACATAGAACTCTATGGCCCAAGACCCTTTATACAAAGTTCACTTTTTTAACCAAGACAAGATCTATGAAATATATGCACAAGGCATACATGAAAGCGATCTCCATGGCTTATTGAAGTAGAAAACATCCAGTTTGGCGAAAAGAGCGCAATCATCGCAGACCCTAGCGAAGAAAAGCTAAAAGCAGAATTTGAAGGCGTCACCTGCACGTTCATACCAGCGCATAGAATTATTCGTATTGATGTTGTCGAAAAGAAAGGAAGCTGTAAAATTGTTGACGCTAAAGGCGGCAACAGTATTGCGCCTTTCCCCTCCACTGCTCCACCGAAAAACAGCGCCAACGACTAGCCTCCAAAAGTGGACCAATAGTAGAAAATTCTCGCCATAGCAACCGTTAGTAGCTGTCACAAAATAACTTGAGCTTCTTTAGGGTTCTGATATTATCCATAAATGCCTTCGCCAGATGAAAAACTAAAAGAAAAATTGTCAGTTCTTCTCCCTTCTCTAAATGAAAAGCAGAAAAGACTGTTAGTT
>JAAGZL010000260.1 GCA_024206335.1 Gammaproteobacteria bacterium | reverse complement strand
ACACAGCACGGTCGTCCGTCCACATGTGTCTGACGTCTCCCCTCAATTAATGTCCTCATTATATACTCTTTGACTGTAAGGTTTGACCACATTTTTTCCATAATATCTTTGGGGATCACTTTCTGCCTTTTGCAACTATCCCCAAAGACTCAATCTTGGGGATCTCTTTCTGCCTTTTGCACTATCCCCAAGATTTTCACCAACTGGTCAAACCTCCCAGTCTCGGAGCATCCCTAGGCGGTGAGTTTTGACGAATAACGGTCAAACCAAACTTAGCTGGGGGTAGTCATCATCAGGATGTGGCCGTCTCTTCCCCCCGGAAGAGTTGGCACTCCTCGGCGACCCATCAATTAATCCCTGAAACGGGCGTCTCTTAGGCACAGAGCCTAGGTGCGTTGTATCGGTCGTAAACCATTGCGGTTGAGCGAAACCACATGGGCCGTATCCTGGTGTGGTCAGGTGCGTAGGCATGTGGGGAGTCCATTAACGGGCACCGTTCAGCTCACGGGATTAGGGCTTCGCCCTAATCCTTGCAAAGGGAACATCATCTGATGCCCATTTCACATTGAGCTGGGAGAAGCACTCTTTGTGTTAACATTAGCCCGGTTACACCGCGGCACTTGCGGCTACATCTCTTACTAGGACGCGGGCCCACGTGAGCCCTGACGATACTGTAATTGATTGTCCCGATGAGTGTTACGGACGGGTGGAAGGCTTCTTGGGTGATACCAGACGTCTACACAGTCTTGCGTGGCTGCAGACTGTATCCAGGTTCGCCCCTGGATCATTCCTATAATGTAGTGGTCTTCATGGCTGCTCAACCTTCCAAGGATGGTAGACTAGGAGGTTCTCCCCAAAACTCTTATGCGGGTCGGCATCCCTCAAAAAGGTTCGTCCAAGGCGAGCGCCGTATTCCATCAGTGTCTAACTTAATTCTCCCGAAGGTAGGAGAGCTGATGGTGAACAATCAACAATATGACTCACACGAAGCAGAGTGTTTCATAGTTGATCGTTCCACCCCGTGCTTGCGTGGCGTGGGGGTGAAGGCGTGGTCGGGTAAGGAAGACACAACGCTACTTTCCATGGCGGACTGTCGTGTAAAACAATCAACTGTTTCGACAGCCACCAGATATGGAATAAAACCCCGGATTCAAGGGTGTTCAAGGGGGAGCGTACGCATAGGGGGTAAAAGTATCCGAGTACACAAAAAAAAATGGTCAATGATTTAAGCAAGATGGCCTGACACTT
>JAAGZL010000259.1 GCA_024206335.1 Gammaproteobacteria bacterium | reverse complement strand
ACCACCCTAGGCAGTGTCCGAGTGAGCTACTCCGGCCTGTTTCTAGATGGCTATACCGAGCCGGAGTTGCCAATCCTATGGATATATCAGACCGCGATGTGCATCAGCTTAATGCCAGAACGCAGCTAACCTTCCCGCAAGACTTTGAGAGCAAGAATGGATCACACTCCCATCTGGAGATTCGTGCTGGTGTAGATGCCCAGTATGATCTGGACTCAGATAAGGTAAGCGGCGTTGTAGGCGGTACACCCATCAAGTTTTCAGTTGGCCTGGATGATAAGGTATCTGGATTTGTTGGTGCCACGCTGACCCGAACCAACCGCAAGGGTGATCTGGCCTTTGCTATATCTGGTGAACTGCAATCTGCTTTCGATGGTGGTTATCAAGCAGTTGGTGAGGCTAGGATAATAAAGCGGTTTTAGAAAAGAATCTTCCAGTTAAATCCGTCTGTATTTAGTCCACAACAAATGCTCTCAACCGGAGCAGAGTGATTGCAACGATAACCCTATCAGAACTTATATTCTAACGACAACTGCCCTTGTATGTAGGTCTCATCATCAGAGACACCAGACTCCAGATCGGCAACCAGATCAAGGTTATCTTTAGTAGCCATGCGGTAGTTAAAACCTACATAACCACCAAGCTCGTTGTCATCACCGGCACTGTCGAAGCTGAAGCTGCTTCCAGAGAGTACCGCGTGGGTCTTGTCGTTATCGCTATGGCGTGAGGTGAGACCTATACGCATCTCAACCTCGCTATTTTGAGTTGGCTGATTGGCGATCGCAAGTTGCAGGCGGGTGGAGAGAGTACGGGCCGTAGTGCCATCTATATTGAGGTTGGAACTGGTGGTGCCGCTTTCGCTGTAGTCATCTATCCAAGCGATGTTGTATCTGCAATAATTCAGCCTAAAATGAATGCTGCTATGCTTGCGTAGTTACTTAAAGAATGGTGCAAGCACCTCATGTAACGACCAAGGCCTCATCCACCGTCTTAATCCGCCTTACCTTTCTCATTTTCAGTTAGCTGCAACCAGAACTATGATTTGCCAAGATAAAGAATTAAGTGTTTTTGATGAGGTGCTTTCTAATGCTTATAATGAGTTACGCAATTTATCAACTGATATCGAGTTATTGTCAAAAGTGGTGTTTAGCCAGTTGAATCAAGCGGCGACCTGATTGTTTGCTATCACCTCAATACCATCTTTAAATTTGATCCCAGTAATTACTTTACCAAGGTAACTGAAACCGCGTAATTTTCTCCATT
>JAAGZL010000258.1 GCA_024206335.1 Gammaproteobacteria bacterium | reverse complement strand
GGCCGTTATGTGATTGCAGTCCCTATCGAGTGGCGGGTTTCCATGTACGAAACGGATCCGGATATGGTCTGCCTACATGTGGCCAAAGAGACCTTCGGCAAGAGGGCTGAATTAGTGGGACTGGAGGATGAGTTATACGCAGACGCTGTGCCAATGCTTGAAAAAGTATGCCTAGATAATGGACTTGTTTTTGATCTCATTTGCCCGGTAGAGATGCAAGTTAAGATTGACGGGAATTTCAAGTATGTTAGAATTGCTGATGCGAGGAAGTGCTAGTAGTGCAGGCAACTGCCAGCTTGGTCGATGTTACTTTCAAATGTGGTGAAATAGTCTTGTTCTCGGGGCCTATCCCCATGTTGCCTCAAGAGGGTGATTCCGTAGAACTCTCAGGGGTTCGAGGTTTCGTCAGCAGGCTGACTCTTTCCTACACGCAAAAGGACGGTATGTCTATCATAGCTTTTGTAAGCAAGTCAGAGTGAGTCTCAAACACCCGCAGCCTCTACGTCATAGGGCCTTCTGGGAAAATTCCAGACCTTTGATCTCCTACCTAGGCCCCTTCCCCTTACATACCCTCTTCGATCCACGTTCCCCTAGCTGAGATCTTCTACCTCGATAACCCCCTCATAGCAGCTGACCATGAAGTCAGCAACCCAGCAAGCGGGGCCATCAACAAGGGTACCAGACTCGTCTGCACACACTTGCACAACCCAAAGCACACGGTCACCGTGGTCATTGGTGCGCTCGTCAGCTACCGTGTAGAGAGAGTGTTGATCCATGCCTGCAAAGTATTCGGCGGTTTGATCGCCGTCCTCGCAGATAAAAACAACAGTGTCAAGAAGAGCGGGTGCTTTGCGTTGTTTCGTGTCCATGCTTATTACTCTACACAGGTAAAATGCCTTTGGCAAGAGTTATTCTGCACTAAGCGAATAAAAACGAAAAAGCCTCTGGTCATAAGATAAAAGTTTTTACCCTATCGAGACTGCCTCTGGTCATAGGCCCTCTTCCCCTTACATATCCTCCCAATCTTTCTTCAGAAAAGAGAAAACACCCCTTGTACTCGCTCAGTTTATGGGTATAATAGAAACATGGCAACAAACATCAAGTGCATGGACTGCGGTGGCGCTGGCAAAATCCAGGCATTCTCCCATATCTCTGGAGGGATCTGCTTTTCCTGTGACGGTACGGGGCGCGAAGACATCGCAACCGCTAAACAGGTCGCCAAGGGTGAGGCCCCGCGTTGCCGCAATACCTTTGTTTACGTCATGCCGAACGGTGACTTCAGAATGTTCGTAATCTACCCTGACGGATCGTCAAACGTTGGCACTGTAGCAGACGCCCGCAAGGCATGCCGCGCAGTAATCGCAAAGGGTGGCGAGCTTATCGAGACTACCGAGTACTTCTAACCCTTCAAAAAACTACCCGCTTACGTTGCCTCTGGCAATAAGATAAAAGTTTTTACCTTATCGAGACTTCTAACCCTTGCGCTCGTCTCCTACCCGTTGTAGATCATGACCTCAGCCACGGCACCTCGGGCCGTCGCTTTGGAGTTGATGGAGCGCCAGCACATGACTTGGTCGATATCCCAATCGGCGAATAGCTCCCGACAAGGCGGCGCTTAAGCACAGGACTCGGGGCCTACTTTGCTGTGTTCATGCTAGGCGTCATCGTCTTCTACCTCGATGACCCCCTCACCATCGCAATCAGAACACCTCACTCCCTTGTAGCACCCACCACACCAGTCGCACCGGTAATTACAGTGGGGGCCATCTTCCCACCCACCCTCGCCATCGCACCTAGGACAGTCTATCTCCACGTGGTTTGCTGTGTTCATGTATCAAGGATAGAGGTGCGAGGGTACTATGTCAATAGATTTGAGGCACTAATGCTAGATACTTCGTACAATGTACGCTCTATTGTCTGATATAGCGCACATTGTACGCAGTAGGTGTGCGTAGTAGGTGTGTGTAGTAGGCTAGTCATTTCAAGCACTTAGTACGTAACAACGCGGCAGCTAGAT
>JAAGZL010000257.1 GCA_024206335.1 Gammaproteobacteria bacterium | reverse complement strand
GGCCGTTATTATAATCACCGGCACCTCACAATCCTTTGCCCTGATCTCGCCAAGCAGTTCCATGCCGTTCATCCCTGGCATCTGCAGATCGGTAATGATTACATCCGCCCCATGCTCAGCAAAAAACCCCAGGGCCTCCCTCGGGTCATGGAATATCTGGCTCTTATAGGGGGTACCCTCGCAAAAGCGCTGCAGCAGCTCTCCGGCAGTTGGGTCATCGTCTACAAACAGCAGTGTGTATTCTTCATTCATATCGTCAATTCTTTATCCAGCCGGATCAATCAAGAAAGCAGGGAGATTGTTGCCCTCACACCACCATTTTTTCGATTGATCAGTTCCAGCGTACCATTATGTCGTTCAACTATCCCCAGGCATATTGAAAGCCCCAGACCGCTACCCTGCCCCACAGGCTTGGTAGTAAAAAAAGGGTCATATATGCTACCCATCTGTTTTGGCGAAATCCCGCTGCCGCTGTCTTCCACTACCAGATGCAAAACAGAGTCGCCAGCCATGGCCAGCACCCTGATCTCACTGCCACTGGGTGATGCATGTATGGCGTTATTCAGCAGGTTGATCATGGTCTGCTGTAACATATCCCGATCACCATCCAGCATCAGGCCGTCATTTGCCACCAGTCTGATAGCGACATTCCGTTTTGTGGCCTCTACCTGAACCAGGGCCACGGCCTCCTCCAGCCACGGCTTTACCTCAATCCGGGTCTTGTCCAGTGGTACCTGGCGGGCAAAATTCAGTATTCCCCTGACTATTCTGGATACGCGATCTGCCTCTTCACGAACCTTTTGCACATCCTCCCGCAGATGCATCTCATCTTCCGGCAGCTCACGCTCCATCAGCTTGGTCAAGGATAGGATATTACCCAGGGGATTATTAATCTCATGCCCAATGCCTGCCGCCATCTGCCCAACCGACACCAGCTTGGCACTCTGCACCATGGCCTTCTGCGCCTGGTCACGCTCCTGTTCAATCCGATGCAGTTTGCGGGTCATATAATTGAAGGCCTCACCCGCCTTACGCAACTCTTTTGTACCTCCCACATTAAGCTTTCGGGTGGTGCCGTTTGCGTAGGCCGTCAGGCCCATGGCCAGTTTACTTACCGGTGTAGCGATCTGACCGGCGCCAAACTTGGCCAGTGTCAGGCTGATCATAAGCGCGATGATCATACTCACGATAACTCCAAGCCTGATCCGCTCAAATGGGGCATACAATTCATTCAAATCAATCCTGCTGACCAGCACCCAGCTTATAAGTTTGCCAGGATATGGATGATACTCCCGAAAATATATTCTGGTTTGGCCCTCGGCATCATCAACAAAGCCTGGCTCCTGATCAAATGTCCCCGCCTGCAACTGCGGAAACAGCTCTCTCAGATACCCGGTAAAACCATGCTCCCCATTTAGCCGCAGGCCCTCGGTATCGTCATATAGAACAAGGCCATCACGTGCGTCATCACCCGGATTGCGCTCGGCAAGAAGTAGGCTGGCATTGTTTAATCGGGGAGATCGGTTCAGAATTCTATCCAGCGCGCTGAGGGGTGGAGCGACCACAAAGTAGCCGACATGCTCTTTACGTCGCTCCAACGGCACGATGGCACTCATCACTGGCGGCACGCTGGATTTAATCCCACTCTTATCCTGTATCAGGTGAAGTATATTCCCCACCTGCTTCGCAGTTAGTGACTTCAACGACTGCAAAAATGGTTCTGGGGCCGGCTTCACCTCCACATATGGCAATTCAGTAATCTCAGCCGACGGTGATTTTGAGCGCTGCCTTGAAGCTACTTTGATCACCGCGCCGCCATCGGTATCAAGTATGCGTACCGCCCCAAGGTCACGCATGATGGATTGGAATGTCTCCAGGAAACTGTTTATCCATTCAGTTCTTAACACATACTGAGGGTGAAGCTGGTCCTGACGGTGTTTGTCCAGGACCGGAATGTAGCGTTGTATGGCAGGTGCTAAAACCAGCCCCTTGACCAGATTCCTCTCGATCAGAAGTCTGCGGTCTATATTTCCTATAATACTGTCCAGACTATTATGCACTTCACGGTTTACATTTGCGGTGTACTGGCTTTCGCTATAGGTGGTAACGATAAGAACCAGCGCCACCAGCGGTACGACCACTGCTGGGAATATCCACAGAAATATACTTGTCTTGAGACGCATAGCTTACTCTTCAGGAGCTACTGCCAAATACTGCATTATGGCGCAGCCTTCATCCTACCGTATAGACTGACCGGGACCATTCAAACCAACTACGCCAGTTTATCTTACCCCCAGCCCAATCGACCTCATTTGGTTGGCACCAGTCTCAAGCCACCCTGTTTGGGCGCATCGATTTTGCTGTAACCGGCTGGAAGCTGGAACAGGTGCTCCGGCTGTGGTCCTGGCTGGATATTCCGCAACTCATTTACCATGCTGGCTGCTCCCTCCTCACGTACGGCCAGTTTCAGCACCGGATCGTACCATTGAAAGGAGCTGGCGCTGGCGGAACGCTCACCCCAAGATGAGACAAGCTCCCACTTCTCCACTTGGCGGCCATTGACTTTTACACTCCCCAGCAGACGCATCTCGGCCTTCTGGCCATTAGGCATCTGCTGAATCAGTGGAAAACCGTTATTAACGTCCACCCAGCGCAGCATCTTAACGTCCTGGTTTTTAAAGGCGGCAATGATCTCCCACTTGTCGGCATCACGGTTATTGATCTTCTCCCTACCAAGTCTGGTACAGGTGACATTACTCTGGCCGGCACATGGATTGACCTGCAACTCTGCCGGTGACGGCGTAGGTGTTTTCACAAACTCCGTATAGGTCTTTGCCCCCGGATTGAGGCGCCAGGTAATTCCACGCACGGGAATAATAATCTCCACCACCGGTTTGGAACCAGCCACATACTCCACCCGTCGCACCCCCTCCTTACCTACATACATCTGTGCTGACAGGGACCGTTTCTGCTGCGGCATGGAACGAACTGCTTCGGCCGCAAACTCAGCACCGTACGAAGCGGCAACCAGCACCCCGGGCAGGGCAAGGACAGCAGCTACCACTGCCAACAAATAAAACATACTACGCGTCATATAGTTTCCGATCCTCTGCCTACATAGCAGATAGTCAACTATCTGATGGGCAATTTGTTAAATGTAAATAAAGTAAGAATCAAACCGTTACAGCTTTGCCCCACAGGACCTTCATATTCTTACTTACTGGCTCCACAAAACTATTTAATTGTACTACAGATAGGTTTTTCGATATAAACTCTCGGCCATCCGAGAGTATCCGCGATCGTAACCTTACAAGATCTATTGTAACAACTTATGCACCGGGAGAACCATATGGCTCATGTCGTGATTATTGGCGCAAGCACAGGAGGACTCCCTGCGGCCTACGATATTCAGGCAAAACTAGGTAGCAAGCACGAAGTAACTGTTATCAATACCTCACCCACGTACAGTTTTATACCATCAAACCCCTGGATTGCCGTCGGTTGGCGCAACCGCAGCCAGGTAACATTTGAAATTGAGCCATGCCTGAAAAACAAAGGGATCAACTTCATTGCGGCAACTGTCACCTCCATTGAACCGAACGAAAACAGACTGACCCTGAACGATAACCGGTCCATAGATTATGACTACCTGATCATAGCCACCGGACCCAAGCTTGCATTCGATGAAGTGGATGGTCTGGGACCAGACGGTCACACCCAATCCATATGTACCCTGGGGCATGCCGAAGCGGCCTATGAACAGTGGCAGGATTTTATCCAATCACCTGGCCCCATTGTTGTTGGCGCCGCCCAGGGCGCATCCTGCTTTGGACCCGCCTACGAGTTTGCCATGATCATGGATACAGCCCTGCGGCGCAAACGTATCCGGGATCAGGTCCCGATCACATTTGTGACCTCCGAACCCTACATAGGCCATTTAGGGCTGGGCGGCGTTGGTGATTCCAAGGGCCTGCTGGAGTCAGAGATGCGGCAACGTCACATCTCATTCATAACCAATGCCAAGATCACCAAGGCAGAAGCCGGCAAGATGCACATTGTTGAGCACAACCGCAAGGGTGAGGAGACCGAGCACCATGAACTACCGTTTGCCTACTCCATGATCCTGCCCGCCTTCAAGGGCGTGGATGCAGTAAATGCAGTGGGCGAAGATCTGGTTAATCCACGGGGTTTTATCAAGGTAGATCAATATCAGCGCAATCCGAAATGGCAGAACATCTACGGGGTTGGCGTGTGTATTGCGATCCCACCGGTGGAGACCACACCAATCCCTACCGGCACACCCAAGACCGGTTACATGATTGAATCCATGGTCACCGCCAGCGTGAATAACATCTGGCACGACCTCAATGGCAGCGAGCCGGAAGCGGTGGCAACCTGGAACGCCTTCTGCCTGGCCGATATGGGAGATGTGGGAGCGGCCTTTATTGCCCTGCCCCAGATACCACCGCGCAATGTCACCTGGGCCAGACGCGGACGCTGGGTACATTGGGCCAAGGTTCTTTTCGAAAAGTATTTTATTCGCAACATGAAAAAAGGCACCACAGAGCCACTCTATCAGAAGTATGCCCTGCGCCTAATGGGAATCGACCGACTGAAGCCCGGGCGATAAATTACGGGATATAACATCTGGGCAAACCAGGCCTCCCACCCGTAACAACTAAAAGTAAGAACCCTGCATCGCACAGGTCAAGCTATGCCGTGCGGTTTAATAGCGGCATACATCACTTAGCACCATAAAGATCAAATAAATGAAAATAGTTCACGGACTCCATTTCAACAATATCCGGGGTGATATTTATGGAGGGCTGACAGCCGCTGTTGTCGCCCTGCCACTGGCACTGGCTATGGGCGTTTCATCTGGCGCCGGCCCCATTGCCGGCATCTATGGCGCCATTTTCGTTGGCCTGTTCGCAGCCCTGTTCGGTGGTACCCCTTCGCAGGTTTCTGGACCCACAGGTCCGATGACTGTGGTGATGGCGGTCATCTTTACTGAATATACCGCCATGTTCCCAGACAACCCGGCTCATGGCGCAGCCCTGGCCTTTACCGTGGTTATCATGGGCGGCATCCTGCAGATCCTGTTTGGCATCATGAAGATGGGCAAATACATCAACCTGATCCCGCATCCGGTGGTATCCGGCTTCATGAGCGGCATCGGCATGATCATCATACTACTGCAGCTCCCACCCCTGTTTGGCTATCCGGCACTGGCAGGCCCGATCGCATCAGCTCAGGCCCTGCCCGGAGTTTTATCCAACCCGATACTAAGCTCACTGCTCATCGGCTGCTTTGCCCTGGCCATCGTCTATTTTCTACCGAAAAAGATAAACCAGATCCTGCCATCCCCGCTAATTGCACTCATAGTTGGCACCCTGGCGCTGGTAGTATGGCAGGGCGGCGACATCATCAGCATGACTGAAAGTGGAAAGGCCATGTACCGCATCGGCGAGGTATCGGTACTGGGCGACATACCCACCGGCCTGCCGGCCCCAATTCTTCCCATCCTTGACCCTGCCCTGCTAACAGGCATGATCAAATCAGCCCTGATGCTTGCCGCCCTGGGCAGTATCGATTCCCTGCTGACATCTCTGGTGGCGGACAACGTTACCCGCACCTATCACGAATCTGATCGCGAATTGATCGGCCAGGGTATCGGCAACACCATAGCCGGTTTCTTCGGCGGCCTACCCGGCGCTGGTGCCACCATGCGTACGGTGGTCAATGTACGTGCCGGCGGACTAACCCCCATCTCCGGCTCTCTGCATGCGCTGGTATTGTTGGCGATCATCCTGGGAGCAGGTTCGGTGGCCAAATACATCCCCCACGCCCTGCTGGCCGGAATCCTGGTAAAAGTGGGGACAGACATCATCGACTGGGACTATCTCAAGCGTCTACGCACCGTACCGGTGGCAGGGATTGTCCTGATGCTTACTGTATTTCTGATGACTGTGTTCGTCGATCTGATTACCGCAGTTGCCGTCGGCATGGTCATGGCATCCTTTGTGTTCATGCAACGCATGGTTGATCTGCAACTGGACTCAGTGACCGCCATCACCGATCCCCATGAAGAGTCCCCTCTCTCTGAGGAAGAGTCACAAATCCTTACAGATGGCAAAGGTCGCATTTTGTTGTATCACATCTCAGGCCCCATGAGTTTTGGCGCTGCCAAGAGTATGGTGCGGCGCATGGCTGCATTTAATGAGTACGATGTACTGATACTGGATCTTACCGATGTGCCACAAATCGATTTCACCTCGGTACGCGCCCTGGAAGATATCGTGCACAACGCCTGGGCCATCAATAGTGAAACCTACCTGGTAGACTGTAAGAAATCTGTCTATCGGGTACTCAGAAAACAGGGGCTGGTGCAGAAGTTCGATAAACACCAACTGAAGGCCCACCGAATTGATGCACTGAGAGATGGGTTAAAACTGGTGGAGGAAAGGAGATCCGAGTAATCGGCAACATGCCAGATCATAAAATAGTTCGGGACGAGCTGAAGATGGCCTGAGTAACGCCGCCCGCCACCACGCGGGCGGCTGTTTTTCACCACTTAACCGAGATATTTTCCCATACCAGGCCTGGATCTCCAGAAGCGCCGCAGTGCCGCGGCATCCACCCGGTAGACCGAACCGTTACATGGATAGAGATTGAAGTGCCCCAAACGTTTGGCCCGCACCTCGGTCAGCAGCGGCTCCAGCCAGGCATCAAATCGCTCCAGAGATTCCAGCCAGCCCACGGGGTCGGCATCCAGGATGGGGCGCTGCAACAGATCCGCCACCACCAGACTCCGACCTTGATTCAACCCAAGTTCGCCACTGCTCTTGGGAAGCGCCACCGGCTCCAGCCCGGCAGCTAGCGCCATGCCACGCACCAGGGGTTCATCGGCAAAGACAGCTGCGTAGCGTTGCTGTTCCATAGGACTCAGATAACCGCCACCATGCAGCCAGAGGCCGTTGATAGACAGCTGCCCACACCCCTCGCGCAGCATGTTGACCTGTGCGGTGTGAAACAGCATCTGCACCTCATTGAGTATGGAGTGCCAGCCAGTGGAATCCCCACCCTGCGGCAGGAAACTGTCGATATTTCTGCCGGTCACATCCGCCAGGGGTGCGGTGTGCAGATCCGGCTGTTGCTCCAGATGCAGATACCAGCGTTGCGGCGTATAGAGCTCGAGCTGCCACGGCATGGCAGTGAAGTGCTGGCGGAACAGATCTGCAAGCTGGTTCGCCTCGTCGCGGCTGATCTCCAGGAGATCGGCATCAAACAGTAGCAGCCCATCCCCATCGGGGCGTAGATGTACCGGTGACGCCTGCATCCAGAAACCATTAGCATCCTGCGCCCCATCGGCCAGACGACAAAACGCGGCCGTGGGTAGATCAGCACCCTGCTCATGGAAGAGGCCAAACCGGGAAAAAATCGTAGCGGGGTAATCCGTTGCCGGGAGGCTGGACACCCTGGCCCGGGAGAGACACCTTTCCACTATGGGCGCTGAGGGTAGAATGTTCAGTTCCCGCAAGGACGGCAGTGGACCGAGGAGCCCCGGGACCAGGAGATCAAGGCTGCTGCTGTTGTTCGGCATGGGTCAGACGGACTGTTGCCAATAACGGCCCTACGCCTCCAACTGCTCCATGCGGATACGGGTAACTTCACCGCTGGTGCTATCCAGGGCCTCGATCTTCTCAATGGCCCGGTTCATCTGGCGTTCCATCACCTTGTGGGTAAGCATAATCAGGGGAACATGGGTCGCACCCTCAACAGACTCCTTCTGCTGCATGGCCTCGATGCTGATACCGGCATCGCCCAGGATGCCCGACACATGGGCCAACACACCCGGCACATCTTCCACCTGCATGCGCAGATAGTAGGAGGTCTCCACCTCCTCCATATCCAGTATCGGTAGATCAGATAGTTCACTCGGTTGAAATGCCAGATGCGGCACCCGGTTTTCCGGATCAATGGTCATGGCACGCACCACATCCACCACATCAGCAACCACAGCAGAGGCGGTAGGTTCTGACCCGGCACCGGCCCCGTAGTAGAGGGTTGGGCCTACCGCATCACCCATCACCATTACCGCATTCATCACGCCGTCTACGTTGGCAAGCAGACGCTTCTCTGGAATCAGGGTGGGATGTACCCGCATCTCGATACCCCGCTCGGTCTTGCGGGTTATACCCAGATGCTTGATGCGATAGCCCAGCTCATTGGCATAGACCACGTCTGAGCCGGTTATCTTGCTGATGCCCTCGGTGTAGGTCTTCTCAAACTGCAGCGGGATACCAAAGGCAATGGAACCGATAATGGTTAGCTTGTGGGCGGCATCTATGCCCTCCACATCAAATGTGGGATCGGCCTCTGCGTAACCCAGGGCCTGAGCCTCTGCCAGCACATCATCGAAATCACGCCCCTTGTCACGCATCTCGCTAAGGATGAAGTTACCAGTGCCGTTGATGATCCCGGCCGCCCACTGAATCTGATTGGCCGCCAGCCCCTCACGAATGGACTTAATGATAGGTATACCACCGGCCACCGCTGCCTCAAAGGCCACAATAACGCCCTTGTCCTGAGCTGCGGCAAAGATCTCATCTCCATGCAGTGCGATCAGGGCCTTGTTGGCGGTGACCACATGCTTGCCATTTTCAATCGCCTTGAGCACCAGCTCCTTGGCCGGGGAGTAACCGCCAATCAGCTCAATGACGATATCCACATCTGGATTATCCACCACGGCAAAGGCGTCTTCGGTAACTTCAATATCCTCCACACCAGGCAGGGTGTCCGGGTCCAGCCCCTTGGCAGCAGCGTGGGTGATGCGGATACCGCGTCCGGCGCGGCGTGCTATCTCTTCTGCATTACGTGTCAGTACCTTGAACGTTCCACCACCAACAGTACCCAGACCCAACAAACCAACTTTTACCGGATTCAATCTTTTTCTCCCGAACTTGCAGCGACTGCAGTAAAACCAGCCTTCGCATCACGTCTTAACATATCCCTGATCCCGCGCACCGCCTGTCTGGTACGGTGCTCATTTTCGATCAGGCCGAAGCGCACATGGTCATCACCATACTCGCCAAAACCGATACCGGGTGATACTGCCACCTTGGCATCCTTTAACAATTTCTTACTGAATTCGAGTGACCCCATCGCCTTATACCGCTCGGGTATTGGGGCCCAGACAAACATGGTCGCCTTGGGTCGCGCTACCGGCCACCCTGCTGCGGTGAGGCCGTCGCACAGTACATTGCGCCGACTCTCATACATATCGCATATCTCCTGCACACACTCCTGCGGCCCCTCCAACGCAGCAATAGATGCCACCTGAATCGGGGTGAACATGCCGTAGTCCAGATACGATTTAATTCTCGCCAGTGCCGCCACCAGGGTCTGGTTGCCGCACATAAAGCCCACACGCCAGCCCGGCATGTTGTAGCTCTTGGACAGGGAGAAGAACTCTACCGCAATATCCTCCGCACCCGGCACCTGCAGGATCGATGGCGCCTTGTAGCCATCAAATACAATATCGGCATAGGCCAGATCGTGGATCACCCAGATGTTGTGTTCCCGCGCAATATCCACCACCTTCTGGAAAAACTCCAGATCCACACACTGGGTGGTTGGATTGCCGGGAAAGTTGATCACCAGCATCTTAGGACGTGGCCATGAGTCGGTAATTGCCTTCTCCAGCTTCTCAAAGAAGTCCACCCCAGGTATCAGTGGCACATGGCGAATATCCGCACCAGCAATAACAAACCCATAAGGGTGAATCGGGTAGGCCGGATTTGGAACCAGCACCGAGTCCCCCGGCCCCAAACAGGCCAGGGCCAGATGCGCCAGCCCCTCCTTCGACCCAATGGTGACGATGGCCTGGGTCTCTGGATCCAGGCTCACATCAAAACGACTCTTGTACCAGTTAGTGATGGCGCGCCGCAGGCGCGGTATACCCCTGGACATGGAGTATCGATGGGTGTCCTTGCGTTGCGCCGCCTCTGTCAGTTTGTCCACAATATGCTGTGGCGTTGGTTGATCCGGGTTGCCCATACCAAAGTCGATAATATCTTCGCCCCGCGCTCGCGCCGCAGCCTTTAATTCATTAACGATATTAAAGACATAGGGCGGCAGCCGTTTGATTCTACGGAACTCTTCCATTTCGGGCGTTGACACTGGGACCTCTGCTGGGTGTAAGTTGTCAGAAAATAAACGAGTAAGGTACTGAGCAGACGGCAAAAAGTCAAAGTAATTAGGCAACACTGAAACCATGTGGCGGCTGAAGGCCGGCGCTGCCCGGGTGAAAACTAGCTCAGACAACGTCAGGAACAGGATGGTTGATTAAGGGGGCTGTTGCAGAAGGATAGTGGAACGGCGGCGTAAGTTTTAAAGAAACGGCAAGAGGATCAATTCTGCTTTTTGCCGATCAGAAAAGAGGTGAGCATTTGACCTTTCCCCTTGATATCCAAAAGGCCTCGCTCTTCCAGCTTATATTTCTCCGCCAGGATGTTGCAAGTGACCTCAGACACCTGGATTTTGCCGGGGATGCTGCTGGATTCCATCCGGCTGGCAATATTGACGGTATCACCCCACAAATCATAGATAAATTTATTTTTGCCAATCACCCCGGCGGTAACTGGTCCGCTGTGGATACCGATTCGCATACTAAGTGGTTCGTCACTGCCCAGGGTAAAACGGCCTATTTCCTGTTGCATCTGCAACGCCATTTCTGCCACCGCTTCGGCATGATCATCGCGGTTTGTAGGTACACCGCCAACAACCATATATTCATCACCAACCGTTTTTATTTTTTCGAGAGCGAACTGATTGGCCAGGTCATCGAAAACTGAAAATATTTCATTTAGCCGCGCCACCAACTCAATTGGTTTAACTGTCGCGGCCCGGTGGGTGAAATCTACAATATCAGAAAAGAGTACAGTCACATTTGAAAAGTCATCGGCGATAGTCTCATGCCCGGCCTTAAGCTGGTCAGCAATGGGCTTGGGCAGGATGTTCAACAGAAGCCGTTCCGATTTTTCCTGTTCAATTTTGAGTTGTTGTAAATATTTGCGTTCAGTATCACGCCAGCGCTTTTTTTCCAGACAGGCGGTCACGCGCGCCTTTAGCAGTGTTCCATTAAATGGTTTTTGGACATAGTCTTCCGCTCCCATTTCAATACACTTTACAATGCTGTCCAGATCATCCAGGGCGGAGATCATAATCACCGGGATATGGCGGTAGCTGGCATCTTTCTTCAGGTGCTCCAGCACTTCAAAGCCGTCCATTTCCGGCATCATAATATCCAGCATGATCAGATCAAATTCATTACTCTCTACTTGCTGTAGTGCTTGTTTGCCATCCTCAGCGATGGAAACCGTATGCCCTTGCAGTTCCAGACGAAGAGTTAGCAGATCACGGTTGTTTTCAATGTCATCCACAACTAACACTCTACCAATGAACCTTTCCCTACTATCTATCATTGGTCTTAGTGGCATTGACTAACCTCTTTAGTTTTCATCTGGATAATAGTCAGTTACGGGGAGGCCATGGTTAATGGATGACGTGGGCAATGGGTGATAGCCAGACAGGCCTATTCTGCCCAGCCCACATTTACTCCAGGGACCACAACAAAAAATCAGCTTGCTGCACTTCCTGGCATTATGTATCTTCAGGGCATGAAATTCTCCCTGTCAGACCCTGGAAACAGCTACATGGTTCACGCCTACAGCCAAGGCGAGCTGATAATCAATGAGCACCACCATAGCAACAGTGTCATCATCATGCCAGATCGGCTTATCACCGACTGGGAGCCGCAGAGATTCGAGGAGCTAATGGAGGATCACTTCATCACCATCAGCGAACTGGGGCCACAACTGGTGATCCTGGGTACTGGAGAACAGCAGCAGTTCCCACAACCGGCGTTATACGCGCTATTACTGAACCAGGGCGTAGGGGTGGAGGTAATGACCACCCCGGCGGCATGCCGCACCTATAACATCCTGGTAGCCGAGGGACGCAGAGTAGCTGCTGCACTGCTGCTGAGTTAGGGAACTGCAATCCTACCTGGCTAGCCGCTGTAGTTTACCCAACTTCCTGACCCATGGCTTACTACGCCTGAGCTTGGGCGGTAGCTGCCGCATACTGGCCATAGCCTCTGATAGTTTTGGATAGTTTCCATACACGACTGCGCACAGTTTTCGGCGCTTAAGGGCCAAGGCGTAGGCATGGGCCTGCAACTGATAACTTTTCCAGAGCTCCCCAACATAACCCTCACAATGCTGCATGCGTCCAGACGCAAATAACTGAATGGTGCGATTCTCTGCCGGCTGCTGTTGTACCCAGTTCAGATCTGGACCATGAGATTGTTCAGGCTTGGGCCCCATCTCTTGTTGCTGGCCAGGTTGCATCAACTTCTTCTGCACCAGGCCAGGAGCTACTCCTCCTTGCCCTTCCACACCACCTGCTGCTGGAGGCCCTGACACCACCGCAATCTCGGGCTGCTCTGGCAGTGAATCTGACGTTACGGACAGTTCGGTGTTATCAGTGGCCATGGCCGACAACCTGGACACAATCCTGGGGTCATCGTAGGCAATATTGACCGGATCGATTTTATCCCGCTCCAGACTCCCAGCCCGCACCTGCAGCATGGCAGCGCTGGCCAGCTGCGACCCACTCCTGGCCGCCTTTTCAAACCAGTAGAGAGATTCCTCTAGGTCAAGCTCTATACCTTCACCCCAATAGTAGATGGTCCCTAGATAGTACTGGGCCTCCACAAAACCCTGAATTGCAGCCTGCTGCCACCAGTGGGCGGCCATCTTATTATTTACCCGACCATATTTACCTAGATGATAGTTATTACCCAGATTAAACCGTGCAGGAACAAAACCGTTATTGGCCGAAGCGGTCAACCAGCGTTTGGCGTTTTTTCGGTCTTCTGCACCACCGGCCCACTGCTCATAGAGAACACTTAAAAAAAACTGGGCCCGGACATCACCCTGGATCGCCAGTGGCAGCCAGTTTTTGTAAGCCAGCTCCTTATCTCCCTGTTTAAAGGCGACAAAGCCATCTTCAACAGAATCTGAAAACACCGGGGCGGATAAAAGCAAACAGGCAACACACAGGATAACTGCTACAGACCCTGAGCCTGATTTGAAACACGCTGAATTCATTAATCTCCTTCAACATCAGATAGTGGCAGCTTCAGCCGCACATCAAACGGTGAAACCTGATAAAGGCACCGGCGACATTTAACAGATTTTATCAACCACAATCTGTAGGTTGAAGTCTAATTACCACCAGTAGCCAGTTAATACTGGATGACAGCACATTCTGACCAAGGGGATGTGATTACACAAGCACTATGCAACTTCCCAAAAGTATCTGTCGCTAGTGGTTTATGAACATCACGCATCAAGGTATGATTTAATATTCTAAGAAAACATAACAGCGGTGTTACATTGGACAGAGGTATCATTCTAAGTATCTTGGGCCTAACCGCCATCGCCCTGGTCATTGCCATACTGATGCCTGGCGGAAAAGCCCCGGATACCCAACCAAAACTTCCATGGCTGATTGAGATTGACCCCAGCGGGGCCTCCAGGGTATTTGGCCTAACCTTAGGCAAAAGCACCCTGTCTGATGCCCGCATTGCCCTTGCTAGCAATGGCAAGGCAAACATCTTTGTTTCACCTGAGAACCAAATATCACTGGAGGCCTATTTCGACCGGTTGTATATCAGTGGCATAAAGGCCGACATGGTACTGAGTCTATCCATGCCCTATGAGACGCTAGATGCAGTGTACAAACGCGGCCTCCGCATCAGCCAATTGGGTGGCGGCACCAAGAAGGTCACCCTGGACCCTGGAGATATGAATATTGTGGCAACGGCGGTGATTGAGCGAATCACTTACCTGCCGGCCGCTAAATTGGACCGGGAACTGATTGGCAACCGATTTGGCAAACCAGGATCAGTCATTCAGGAAAAGTCAGGCATTGAGCACTGGCTCTACCCTGACCGCGGGTTGGATATCGCGCTAAACCCGGAGGACAAGGAGGTATTTCAATATGTAAACCCGGCAAGCTTCGATCAGGTACTGTCACCGCTACTGGAAATGGAAACATCCAGAAGTGACAACTAATGGGCCGGGCCATCGAACGCCTATCACTACCTGCAGGAAATAACTGATTATTTCATCGTGATAGCATATACCTGGAAAATGGCAGATGGATGCCGCATCACCAAACCTGCTAGTTTTTCTTGTTAAGCACCTGATTTATCCGTTCCATAATCTCTTTGGCATGTGGATTGCCTGCATTAGCTGACCTCTTAAACCACTTGATGGCAAGATCCTCGTTTTTATCTATCCCATGTTTTCCTTCAAGATATACCGCACCAAGATTATATTGCGCCAACGCATTACCACTTTCCGCTGCCTTTCGCAGCCACTGTACCGCCTCTCCCTCACTCATACCCTCCAGCTTGCCCGTGACAAGATATGCATAAAGACCAAACTTGGCATCAACGATACCGGCCTGCGCCTGCTGCAAAAGGTCAGCTGTTGTTGGAGTAACGACGGCAAAATCAAGGGTATTCATCTCTATCCCATTCAGATAGAGACATACTTCATAATCACCTGCCGGGAACAGTTCATCCTTTTGGCGTGTCATTTCAAACACCACATAACCGGCATCATCATCAGCAACAACGTCTAACTTCAGGGAGTTTTTTGGCTGAGCACCAGGATTCTTATCTCCAAAATAATGCCAGATGGCCGTCATTGTTGACCCCGCGGGCACACTCTCCACATCGGCAATACAGAAGATGGTTTTTAGCAGCTCTGGTCACTCTTTTTGCAGCAGGTGCATCCGCTCTCTTTTCGAGAGTCAGGCGAACATTACTATAGCGGCCAGAAGATGAGTTGGATTCATTTTCTGATTTCGACAACTTCATCAGGCTACTCTTATCCTGATCAGGACCATCAACCCGAAAACGAATATCACTATTGGCACCAATAATAGCTGCGGCCGGTTTCTCAGCTTCAACCTTACCCAGTCCCACCCCCTTGTGTTGCAAATCCGGTAGACCCTGTAAGGTTGACGGCACTGGACTGGCTGCTGCATCCTGATTATGTACTGCTACTCGTAACACCTCATCCGCACTATCACCCCTCAATGCACTTGGTCTATTCAGGCGCAGACTCAATATTATATGGCGGATGTTTCTCTCTGCCTTATAATTGCCCCCGGGGTAGATGCCCATGATGACAAAACCACTATTTGCGTGGGTCACGTAACCGACATAGGTCCTGACGGCAACGCCTTTTAACTCCCCCTGATACTCCCGGAAGTGAATCATCTTGCCTTTAATACCGCTTCTGACATCACTCAAACGCCTGGCGCTGCTACGCTTGATCATAACCGATAGATTAGTCGTATTTGCCTCCCATTGCTGGGCCAATTGCTGCCACGTCAGGGCTGTACCAAAATCACCACCCCAAACAAAAATACCCCCCTCTGTATTCCTGGCACTAATATCCAGCATCAACTTCACATCTTCTATCTTCGACTTGATTTTCCACTCGGCAGGCTTTCTAAACCAGAGGTCATACTCCGCAACATGCGCCCACTGCCACTGTCTATTGTCACTATCACCATTAACCTTTGACACTGCTGATGTTGAAATAAATAGTGCGCATAACACCATGGTAAGGTATGTAATTAAACCAACACCCGTGTACCTCTTCATACATATAGCTCCCATAATCCTGTCAATACGCGAGGTAAAAACCTGGCCCTCCAGCACAATATAACTCTTATTGTTTATACCTGTCCGCACAACCAGCGCCAATCAGCCTT
>JAAGZL010000256.1 GCA_024206335.1 Gammaproteobacteria bacterium | reverse complement strand
CCTGTCGTATCGTCATCGCTTCAACTTGCTGTTTAAAACAATCGTTACCCAATACCCAAGCCTTATTTGTTGCTTCACGTATCTCCTGTAACATCGCCTCACCAACATGCGACTTAAACAACTGCCTATAGGCGCGTTGCCTCTCTGTATTCGTCGTTCCTAAACGCATATAAATCTCATGCGGCACAACCAACTCATTTTCATCACCCCTTACATTGGTCCCATAACTGGACCATGGATACTGTGACGGATGCTCCACCATACAAGCTCGCACCGGGTTCAACTCAATATAACGATAACAAGCCAACAAGTAACTCTCTGAATCCAGCAATGTCGACTAAGAACAACATGGACACCCATCCATAACTTCCACTGATCGATAGCCCACTTATAAAACCCACGGATTGCGGCAACCAGAGGGCGGCGTGATCTGGGGCTCATGCCGTTGCGATGGGCTTCCAGGCCTGTGAACTCTTCCAGATCGTGGCGGGTGGCCTGCAGCAGCTGCT
>JAAGZL010000255.1 GCA_024206335.1 Gammaproteobacteria bacterium | reverse complement strand
GTCTTATCCGAGCAAGAGGTTAATGGAATCGTGCACCGGCTTCAAACGGGCAGATTTGAAAGAGGTAGAAAAACTAATCGTCAACACATTCGAAATGTGAAGGCTGCTCATGACAATAAGGTAAAATCAGGTAATTGCCCTCGATGTGGTGGCAAGCTAACTCTTCGAACTGCAAAGAAAGGGTCAAATACCGGAAATCGGTTTTGGGGATGTACGGGGTTTCCTGGTTGTCGATTTACCAAGAATGTATGAGGGCAGAAAGATATCGTCCATAGGGCGCTTTGGTGCGATTGCTGCCATCACACAAGTATGAACCAATAGCCCATTATGCGCCCTAAGCAGACACACAGGATACAAACGCAAGTGGTAAACTTCCGTCATAATGAGACATTATCAGTTGACCGATAGGTAACCGAAATGTTCGGCTTTCCACAATTAAAGGTGGAAGTTGTATTAACGATATAGAAAACAGGATGGTTCATCATTTTGCTCAATTTTTTTGCGTGAGCCCTGCCAGGCCGCTTACAAGGAAACTCCCAAGAACAAAACCTACCAGCTTTTGCAAATAAAAGTATGCAATAACCCAGCTACTACAGCTACCAAAAATCAATTTCTCATGGTCTTCGTTAAGCGTGACAATTGGTAGTGCTTGGTCGATACTTGCCCACGTCATTTCGAATAAGCTCCATGTTGATTCCACATTAGAATTGAGCAGAACGAGAAGGCCCAGGAGCATGACACCGCCGAACCACCATAGAACCCGGAAATACCTACATCCCAGGCCGTAACCGATTGTCAATTTCAAAAGCATCAGCCCGAGCCAGAGCCAATATTCGCGCCAATTATCTTGGCGTCGTTCCCAGGCTTCTCGCCGCATTCGTTCACGTGCAGCATAGAGAATCGTATTGGCCTGTGATGGATAACCTGATTCACGAAGTAGGTTGGCCAACGTCTCATAAGGCTGCGGGGAAAAGGTACTGTCGCGCTTAAGCCATTCTATAAACCACGAGGATTTCGGTTTTGCGATATCAGCCGACACCTTCGCGCCTAGGCTCCCAATCCGTTGGTAGGTAAAACCTTCCAGCACCAAAATTTTAGGCCACGAATTGGTTTCGATTTCGGCATCCTTTATTGAGCCGACGGTTGCGTTTCGTAGAACCATTCTGGAAGTGTTAATCCATTTCGTTGGCTCATGACCTTGCGCAGCACCAAGACGCAATTCACCTATGATGGTGCTAGACGTTAGATCGAGTTCGCTAATGGTGGCGCTAGCCAGGTCGCAGTTGGACCCTATACTCGAAAAATTAAAAATTACACCGCTATTCTTTGGGAAGTGACAAGATCGCGCTAAAAGGCGCTGACCCACCTCGGTTCCATTCATGGTGAGCTCGCCCTCGAAGCTACTGTTGCTCATATCGATATGGCCGGCGATCTTGGCACTTATCAGATCGACCTCCTTCATGAAGGCCGCCCCATCGCGCATAAGCAGATGCTGATCCACTTCGGTTCCATTCATGGTGAGCACGCCCTCGAAGATACTGTTACTCATATCGATCCCGCCGGCGATTTTGGCACTTGTCAGATCGATCTCATGTTTGAAGACCGCTTTGTCGCGCATGAGTAGAGATCTACCCACCTCAGTTCCATTCATGACGAGCTGTCCCTCGAAGGTGCTGCCGACCATAACGATCTGGCCACCGATCTTGGCACCTCTCAGGTCAATCTCCTGCTTGAAGATCGCTTTGTCATGCATGAGTAGAGAACTACCCACCTCGGTTCCATTCATGGTGAGCACGCCCTCGAAGATACTGTTACTCATATCGATCCCGCCGGCGATTTTGGCACTTGCCAGATCGATC
>JAAGZL010000254.1 GCA_024206335.1 Gammaproteobacteria bacterium | reverse complement strand
GGGTCAGACTCCTTGATTTCGGATCACCTCGCGAAGTGATGTGATACAGCGCATCAGGAAATTCCAGGCGTAATGGTTGTGACATTATGCTGGCCTAGCAGAGGATCAGGCTAAATGATAGACCTGACCCCTTAGAGTTTTGTGATGGTATTACTACCCCTTAACTTAGCGCCATTCGGGACACCCACCCCAAAATCAAGGAGTCTGACCCCTTGATTTGCACACGGATCATCTGGCCACGCCCCGAAAGGCCACCAATGAAGCGGGCCAGGTCGTGTGGCAGTGGGAGAGTGAGGCATTCGGGAACGCGCTGCCCCAAAGCAGTGGCATCGCAGTCAACTTGAGGTTCCCGGGGCAGTATTATGATGCGGAGACCGGGTTGTATTATAACTACTTTCGGTATTATGATCCCATTACAGGACGATATATCACTAGTGACCCCATAGGGCTCGAAGGAGGCCCCAATACTTATGGGTATGTTGGGGGGAATCCTGTTACCAGTATAGACCCGACCGGCCTCGCGTCATGTAATGGAACTTGGATTTTTATTCGGTGGGTGAGAGAGCCATACTCGGTACATACGCTTAGATGTGCCTGTTATTGGAGCTGCGCATCTTGTCCAGGGTCAGGTATGGGTGATGCTTACCCTTCACCTAATATGGGGCAATTTATTACGAGGGGAGTTATTTTTTATTCAGGACAAACGGGAACTGGTTCAGATCCTGAAAGCGGTGGGTCGTGCCTTTGTTCCAACCCAGGTGGCGAACAGGGATGCGATGATTGTGAAGAATGAATAAAATATTTTTTCTCTGTTACTTGTGTTGTTTTGTCTTCATCTCCCAGAGTTGTACAGCAAACTCTGAGGAGTATTATTTGGTAGATGAATTTTATATCCCAAGTGAGGCATATGAAATTAAGAAACTAGTGTTATCTGAAAGAACGCATCAACTTTATTTTCAAATAAAACAAAAATTTCCATCTATAGACATGATCAAAAAGTACCGGAAATACTTGAAAGCTAAAAATTGGGTTCCATGCTCTGATGAAAATCCCGTCTGGCGTTCACATATAGATATATCTGTTAATCCCAAAATGTTGGTACATGAACTAACTAACTATTGGGTTAGTGAGAAAAAAGATAGGTTATTAATACTGAGAATTGCCTATTATTCTAATGACTTAAAGCAGAGGATACCTGACAATAGCAAACAACGAGTAATCATTTGGGTTCAGGAAGCGGTCGGTCAGTCTTGTGAGGAGTGGAAGTAGCAAGTAGCCCGGATGCAGCTGAAGCAGAATCCGGGATTACTCCCCAAACCCACCATCCAACCAATCCAGCGCGCGAACTACAAGCGAACTACAAGGACACACACTCTAAAATTCAAATCAAGGGGTCAGACTCGAATGGTACTTACTTAAGCCAAAAGCAGGATTTATTATTGTAGAAAAAGATCGACAAGGTGGTTAGGCTTCAAATCGCCAAACCATCCACCACCACCCGGAGTCGATCTCTCATGAATCCT
>JAAGZL010000253.1 GCA_024206335.1 Gammaproteobacteria bacterium | reverse complement strand
GCAAACCAACCGACTTCTGGTCCCTGAAACTTCCACGCGAGACCCGCAACTATATTCCACGGCTTCTGGCGCTAACTCAGGTCATAAACCAACCTGAAAAATATGGAATAAAGCTTAAGCCAATGCCTAACAAGCCATACTTTACTTCAGTGGATATAGGCTTCCAGTTGGATTTTGCCCTGGCTGCACAGATGGCCGGAATATCAACGGACAGCCTCTACCGGCTTAATCCGGGATTCAACCGCTGGGCAACTGCTCCAGAGGGTCCACACAAACTCAACCTGCCAATCACCAAGACCAAGGCCTTTGCCAAAAAGCTGGCCAAACTTGACCCAAGCGAACGCATTCAATGGAAACGCTACCAGATAAGCGCCGGAGACAGCCTAAGCACCATTGCTGAAAAGCACGGCACCACCGCCACCATGCTGAAACAGGTCAACAAGCTCGGCAATAGTGGCATCCATACCGGCACGTATCTGATTATTCCCACGTCCACCAAGTCACTTGACCACTATGCGTTGAATGCCGACGAGGGCAAGCAGGACATCCAGGACCAGAAGCATCAAGGCCAACGCATGGTGCACGTGGTTAAGGCCGGCGACACCCTATGGGATCTAGCCAAGACCTACAAGGTAAACCACAACAAACTGGCTAGGTGGAATGACATGGCGGTGCATGACACCCTGAGTCTCGGCCAGAAGCTTGTCCTATGGATAGACAGCAAAAGTGACCCGGCCAAAAAAACCGCGCAGCTCCCATCTATCATGGATATAAAACCACCCAACACCACCAACCAGGTACACTACCGAGTACGGAACGGAGATTCACTGGCCAGAATTGCTCAACGCTTCAATGTGCGGGTAGCCGATCTTAAACGCTGGAATACCATTGACAGCAACTACCTGAAAACCGGACAAAACCTGAAACTAGTGGTGGACGTCACAGCCCAGACACTCTAACCGGCTGAACAGGTTAGCCCCCTCTAACACTCCAGTTGTATGGCAAGTCTGCCCTCAGGCTGGCATTTTCTGGAAGCTTTTTATACCGTTCCACAAACAACTTTACTCATCCAAACCGATTAAAATCATCCTCAAACCAGGAATACAGTTTGGATACCCAGACCCTACCGGCCCTGCGAGTCATACCCTTGCTGCAGTTATTCAGGAACCGTTTTGACTGGTCAGCCAGTTGCCGATTGAGTTGTCTGGCCACATATGGTCGCCGACGCAGATCAGGACAACTGGCCGAACCACAGGCCAAGGCAAAGTAGCTGCGCAACTGACCCATAGGCCTGAGCTTACCTCGCCAAATATCACTCAGAGACACACTTTCACCACCAATCACACCCACTGTCTTCTTCCATACCGGGACAAATAGACTCCCCAGATCACGGATACTCTCCAGGGGCCAGTTTTTTACAATAAGCTTGATGGCCATGATGTTATAGGCATTGATATAAAACGCCAGACGTTCTTTCTTAGTCTTGAGCCGGTGTAGTGGATAGCTGGCCAACTGTTGCAACACCTTACGCCAACACGGATCATTGACAATACCACTACATTCAACCCACCCACCTTTACGCGTATCAGTTTTGGCATGGCGTTTGAGCAACGCCCGGTAATCAGACCATCCTGGCTCAGTTGCCACCACAGGATATGCAAACAGGAACAAAATTAAGAGGTAATAGCAGAAACACCAAAATAATTCTGGACCTGATACACCCCAGCGCCCAAACCACGGACCGAAAAATCATAAGGAAGACCTATAGGCGACAATCAGGCCAACCAAAAAAATAATTAATGCGGTGGCTTTCACACGGCAACATTGATCATAAAGCACTAATAATTAATAAGTTGAGGCATCATAAACCCTATTCCAAAACTACAAATTACCGGAAAAAGGCAACGAATTGCAGGCAAGGCAAACACCACCCGCATATAATCAGCGTGCTCCTCAAGCAGAAAGGTATTCATTCTGATGTATAGTTTGTGCTAAATTGCTGCCTCAGAGCCTTTTGAAACGAACACTACAGGAACAAATATGATGTCCATACACAAAATAAAAACCATCCTGGTCACTACGATCATGTTCTCTCTGCTGGCAGCGCCATTTCAGTTAGCCGCTGAAGAAAAGGTAAAGAGCTTTAAGGATTGGGGTTACAAATGCGAAACACCAAAGGGATTTGATCAAGAGATCTGTTTTATTTTCCAAAGCATCACCAACAAAAAAAATCAAAGTAGGATCGCAGATATAACCGTGGCCTATACTCCAAAGGCTATAAATAAATCTAATAAACCACTGATGGTGATAACCATGCCTCTGGGTGTATTCCTGCCGCCCGGAATTCAGCTCAGGGTCGACAAGGGAAAAGAGGCGGCTAGAGCCCCATTTATCCAATGCATCCAAGATGGGTGTCAGGCCAGAGCGGTCCTGGATGACAAGATGATGAGCAAACTAAAGAGTGGTAATAAACTGGGGATTGCCTTCTTCACCCCACAGCAGAAACAGCTTGGCTTTCCTGTTTCCCTAGACGGCTTTACCGATGCCATTGATTCACTTAAACCCAAAGAAAGTACCAAATAAATCAAAAATTCCATGATGGTTGAATTATTAACCCGGCCCATAAATAGAGCCGGGTTAACAATCCCTATACCACCCTGTCATTTCCACCGTCGACCGGCACCTGGGCGGCGGTGGTCTTGGCAAACAACGGCCCACACATGGCTGCCGCAAGCTCCGCAACATCCATGGAACTGATCTCTGTTCCCAGCAGATTCTTGGTCTTGTACTCCTGCACCGTCATAGCATAGTGTGCCGCCCTGCTTGCCAGCACCTCTTCACTCCAGATACCGGTATCAAACACCGCATCCGGGTGGAGGGTATTAATCCTGATTCCATCAGCAGCCCACTCCAGGGCAGCAATCCTGGCAAGCTGGTTCAGTGCCGCCTTGGAGGCTGAGTAGGCCGCGGCCCCGGGCCCGGGTGCCGGCACATTCTTGGAACCGATCACCACTACCTTGCCACTGTTTGGTGACAGTTTCAGCAGCGGATAACAGTCACGCATCAACGCCATATTGGCATCCAGGTTTACACCCATCACCTTGCGCCAGATCTCATCATCCAGCTCTGCGATACGGCTACCACCGGGAAACATCCCGGCATTCATGATCAGCATATTCAGACCACCAAAACGTTGCACTCCGTTCTCCAGGGCCAGTTTCACCGCAGCCTGATCGGTTACATCACAGGTCAGACCCAGGAAATCCGACCGTTCCAGCATAATCTCAATAGAGTCGTCCAGATCCAGGCCGACAACCGCAGCCCCCCGGGCCAGGAGCGACTCCACACAGGCCCGGCCGATGCCGGATGCCGCCCCGGTTACCAGCGCTACCTCACCCTGCATTTCAGGGGCACTGTCGCCCTTGCGCAACTTGGCCTGCTCCAACTCCCAGTACTCCACCTCAAAGATCTTATCCGCCGACAACGCGGTCCAGGCATCTGCCAGTTCCGCCCGCTGGATGATCTGCATGGTATGGCGGTAGATGTCGGCGTTTATGCCGGCCTCCTTGCTGCTCCGGCCTACGGTCAGCATACCCAGCTCAGGATCCAGTATCACCCTGGGCGCCGGGTCCAACATGGTTACCTCCTGGCGTGCATGGGGTGCGTTGACAGCAAAATAGTCGCCATAGGCCTTGACGTAGGACGACACATCCCGGCCCAACATGGGGAGTCGCTTGGTGCGGATCACATGATCCGGGGTGGCCGGCCCCTGCTGGCTGATTCGATCCAGGTCATCACGTCGGCAAAAAGAGAGTACTTCAGGCGATCGGTCCATACTCAGCAGCATGGGAGCGCCTGCGGCCTGGGATATCTCCCATCGCAACCTAGCCACCTGTTCCACTGCCAATGGTTTATCTGATTCGACCCCGGAGCGTGGTATTTCCCAGGCGTTATGCCTCTTCAGATACTGTTCTGCCCGCTCCACCAGTTCAATCATGCACTCATAAGAGTCACGGGCAGCATCGGCAAAGGAGAAGATGCCGTGGTTCATCAACACCAGTCCCCGGGTGTTGGCAGACGCCTCTGCGGCATAGCACTGCGCCACCATCCGGGCCAGATCGAACCCAGGCATCACATAGGGAATGATCACCACCTCATCACCGTAGATCTCGCGGATGCGCTCCTCACCTCCAGGCAGGTTGGTTATGGTCACCACCGCATTGGCGTGGGTATGATCCACATATTTGAACGGCAGCACCGCATGCAGAATGGCCTCGACTGATCCGGTGGGGGCGCTGGCGACGGTCTGCTGGGTCTTGAGTTCATTTACCATCTGGCTATCAGACAGGGTCTCCAACTCGGCCAGTTTCAACAGATGGGCCATGCGGATGGGGGTAAACCCTGGGGCCTCAATCGTAGCCAGATCCCAACCGGAGCCTTTAACATAGAGGATATCCTCCTCTTCACCCACCAGGTTGGTCTTGCGAATCTTTACCGAGGTATTCCCCCCTCCATGCAGCACCAGTTCGGGATTACTGCCCAACAGACGCGACGTATAGACCCTGAGCTGCAACTCATCTTCACACCTTGCTGCATCCGCTTCGTTCCAAAGACTCTTCATACCAGCACCAACACCTGTATTTATTAATTTAGAAACCCTGAGTAAAGCAGAGAGACTATTATCAGGACGAAGAGGCTAAGCCTGTGATGAGAAGGTGTCAAGAAAACCAATAGACCACACCACCAACATCGGTCCAGTAGGCCACAATTACGTAATATCAAACAAATAAAATCATCTCGTATCAATAAAGACACAATAAATATAAAATCACGATAAAGCGACACACGAAAGGGTCTGCCCATAGCCAAAATGGAGATAATAATGCAACACAAAATCAAAGTAACTCTGTTTGCCACTATCTGTAGTATGGCCAGCATTACCAACGCCACCGAGGTCAACATGAACCCTGGCCTCTGGGAGTGGACCGCAACAATTCACATGCCAAACGCCCCCATGCAGATACCACCAACCGTAAACAGAAAATGCCTTACACGGGATGACCTGGTGCCAGCGGCAAAACAGCCGGGGCAGAAGTGTGACATTAAAGATCTAAAGACCAGTAGTAACCGTGTCACCTGGGCCATGACCTGCACCACACCCCAAGGACCGGTAGCCAGTACCGGAGAGATGAATTATCAGGATGATACCGCCCACGGCAAGGTCAAGATAAATATGCAAGGCATGCTGATGACCTCAAACATGAGCGGCAAACGAATCGGCCCCTGTAATAAATAGCCTACCGACTGATTTGCATCCGGGCGAAACGAGCAAGCACCATGATCAGCTTTATTGCCCTGGCTACAGTTCTGGGTCTGTCTGCGGGTCTCGCACCGGGGCCACTCTTCACCCTGGTGATATCAGAGACCCTGCAACACGATGTGAAGGCCGGCATCAGGATCGCCGTCGCCCCCATTATTACCGACCTGCCCATCATCGGGGCCACCCTGTTCCTGGCCAGTAGACTTGGCCAGTCCCAACAGATCCTGGGGATCATTTCACTCACCGGTGGCTGTCTGCTGCTCTACATGGGGTACCAGGGGATCAAAACCAGTGCGGTGGAGCTCAACCTCAAACCGGGCCGAGCACGCTCTCTGGGCAAGGGGATTCTGGTCAACGCCCTCAGCCCCCACCCATACCTGTTCTGGCTCACCGTTGGCGCCCCCATAAACACCCGAGCACTGGAGCATGGAGTGCTGACGGTCGTAGTCTTCCTCAGCACCTTCTACCTGCTCCTGGTGGGGAGCAAGGTCACCCTCGCTATTCTGGTGGCCAAATCCAAAACACTCCTGTGCGGCAGGCAATATCTCTATATAATGCGCAGCCTGGGGTTGGTGTTGACCGCCCTGGCATTCACCCTGTTTTATGACGGCATGGTCCTGCTGCAGCTGATGAAATAGTGCGCATACCACCACCTACTGACTCTTAACACTACCGACACACATCTGCGAAAATTAACCTATGGCACTTAAGGCAACCATCTTCAAGACAGAGATCCAGGTCACCGACATGGATCGGAATCACTATCAGAACTACGCATTTACCATCGCCCGTCACCCATCTGAGACAGACGAACGCATGCTGGCACGCCTGTTGGCCTTCTCCATGCACGCAGAAGAGAGTCTCACCTTCACCAAGGGCCTGAGCACCGATGACGAGCCAGACCTGTGGCAGAAGAGTCTGAGCGGAGAGATTGAGCTATGGATCGACCTGGGACAGCCTGATGAGAAACGCATACGCAGGGCCTGCGGCAGGGCCAGGCAGGTGGTTGTCTTC
>JAAGZL010000252.1 GCA_024206335.1 Gammaproteobacteria bacterium | reverse complement strand
CAACACATGTGCTACTGCATGGGATTTACAACGTATGTGCTAGACCAAAGTGTAGACCAAAGTGTTACTGTTTCAACAGTGTTTCCATTAGCAATAGGATCACTGAACGAGTACTAGACATGTCAATCCTGCCATTAACTAGTTCTAGTTCATAGATGAATTCCATTGTTTTTTAACTCATGTACCAACTAATAGGCCAACAGTGCAGCAGCTCATCATCATACATTAGGTGTCAGTGGAACCTATTACTTTAGACGTATGTCTGTGGTCCAACACATATGCTACTGCATGGGATTTACAACGTATGTGCTAGGCCAAAGTGTTACTGTTTTCTGTGTTTTCATTAGCAATAGGATCAATGAACGAGTACTAGAAATGCCAATCCTGCCATTAACTAGTTCTAGCTCATAGATGAATTTCATTGTTTTTAACTCATGTACCAACTAATAGGCCAACAGTGCAGCAGTTCATCATCTACACTTTATGCCACAGTATTACTTACTTTTAGCAATACATGTCTACACTACACTTAGCAGTAGAATGGAGAGTCTTTTTTAACACATGGGCCGACATACTTGTTGCCACTGCATGGAATTGGACAACAACTCCTAGACCAAAGTGTGACTGTTTGTTACTGTTTTCAACTAGCATATGGAACCAGGAGTATCTACAAGGCATGTCAACTTGAGTGATGTTCCAACTGTTTTGGTCACAATCTAACTAGAGAACCCATTGTTTTTACTTGCACAT
>JAAGZL010000251.1 GCA_024206335.1 Gammaproteobacteria bacterium | reverse complement strand
TTATTGATTCCTATAGGATTATTATTATTGGTATGATAATTGTATATATACTAATATACTACGCAATAATGCATAGTATATTAAAATATGCTTATATAGCATAAAGGAAAATAAAATGACTACTGCAAAGAGAGAGGGAGTATCAAATGCTACTTCTAATACTAATACTAATACTACTGTTAATCCTCTGGGTCTAACTAAAGAAGTTAAGAAGGACTTAACTAGAGCAAATCTAGTCAAGTTTTTAATCTCTTTTAGTATTGATACTGTCTGGACTAAAAGACACCAACAGAAATTTGAGAAAGTTCTGTCCGGTGATTTTATAAGCCCTCAATTATGTGAATTGTATACTTTAGGTTTATTTTTAACTAAGCGTAAGATAGAGCTAATAACGCCTGAGGGAAAGGCTTTTGATTTTAAGCCGGTCGTTGCCACGGCGGAGATTTTAAGCGATTATACCAAAAGCTTAAAAGAGAAAAACGGATTTTCTAAGGCTAATGTAAAAGACTTCAAGAAGTTTATTGGTGCTTATGCTCTTGTGCTGATGTCTGTAGCCAAGGGCGTTGCAAAGTACGACAATAATGTTCAGGGGATTATAGAAGATGAGGGTAAACAGATTCTATCTTTCTTGAGCCTCTTAGTAAAATTGG
>JAAGZL010000250.1 GCA_024206335.1 Gammaproteobacteria bacterium | reverse complement strand
CATGAGAGATATTAAATTTAGAGCATGGCGCTCACAAGTAAAAAGATTTAGATTTTTTGATATAAGCACAGGTTTCAATGTTGAAAATGCCGATGTATTCAAGACTGTTGAACAATACACAGGCTTAAAAGATAAAAACGGCGTTGAGATATACGAGGGTGACGTTTTAAATTTCGATTGGAGATTACAAAAAACAAACGAGCTTTACGCTAGTGATTGCGAAAACATAAAAGGTTTAGTTTTATTTGAAAACTCAAAATTTATTGTTAGATATTTCAATAAGAGCATGTCTTTTGATTTATCAGGCATTAACCAAGTCACTTTTGAGAGGTTTTGGCGTGAAACTTATGTATCTGCAAAAGATGATTATTTCAAAATGTCAGGATTTGAGGTTGTGGGTAACATATACCAAAACCCTGAACTTATTAAATAGGAGTTATAAACATGTTGCAACAAATAACGAATAGATTATAATGTAAATGTAAACGCAGTTTAGTAGCTGCTTAGAAAGTTAAATGTTGGTAAAGGGTATTTAAGATACACGTAATCGCTGATGGGTTTTTGT
>JAAGZL010000249.1 GCA_024206335.1 Gammaproteobacteria bacterium | reverse complement strand
GCTCCCGAGATGACTTGACGCCGTGTTCAGATGCCTACTTTGCTTCCCCTCTGGCGCTACGCACGCCGGGTAAGCAGTGCGGCCTCACGGCTACCGGGGTCTACCAGCCTTCGCTTCGCTCTCCTTGGCTGGAAGCGAACGTTACTTCAGTTGAGACAGATCCCGCACCGCACCACGGGCCGCGCTGGTGGTTAGGGCGGCGTAGGCCTGTAGCGCCTGGGATACCACCCGTTCTCGACCCACAGGTTGCCATGGTTCATCACCAGCCTCCATGGCACTGCGACGCACTGCCAGCTCTTCATCACTGATTGCGACGTTGATACTACGGGCTGGAATATCTATCTCGATCATATCCCCCTCCTGCACCAGGCCGATGTTGCCGCCCTCTGCGGCCTCAGGTGAGCAGTGGCCGATGGACAGCCCGGAGGTACCGCCAGAAAAACGCCCGTCGGTAATCAGGGCACAGGCCGCACCCAGCCCCTTGGATTTCAGGTAACTGGTGGGGTAGAGCATCTCCTGCATACCGGGTCCGCCCTTGGGGCCCTCATAGCGAATCAGTACCACATCACCTGGCTTGATACTGTCCTTCAGTATGGCCTCAACTGCGGCATCCTGGCTTTCAAAGATACGGGACTGGCCACTGAACTTGAGGATAGAGTCATCCACACCGGCGGTCTTTACAATACAGCCGGCCTCGGCCAGATTACCGTAGAGCACAGCCAAGCCTCCATCCTGGCTATAGGCGTGTTTCCTATCACGGATACAGCCGCCCTCGCGATCCAGATCCAGGTCGGGCCAGTGGCAATTCTGGCTAAAGGCCACCTGGGAGGGGATACCGGCCGGACCCGCCAAGTAACGGGCTCGCGCCTCCTCATCATCACTGCGACCGATGTCCCACTTGGCCAAGGCATTCCCCAGGGTTCCACTGTGGACAGAACCGGCATCGGCATGCACCAGCCCGGCCTTCTCCAGTTCACCCAAAATACTCAGCACGCCACCGGCACGGTGCACATCCTCCATATGGTACTCCTGGGTAGATGGCGCCACCTTGCTCAGATGGGGCACTAGTCGTGACAGGCGGTCGATGTCGGCCATGGTGAAATCCACCTCTGCCTCATGAGCCGCCGCCAGCAGGTGCAGCACCGTGTTGGTGGAGCCACCCATGGCAATATCCAGACACATGGCGTTCTCGAAGGCCGCAAAATTGGCAACATTGCGTGGCAGCACCGAGGTGTCATCCTGCTCATAGTAACGGCGCGCCAGAGCGACAGAGAGGCGACCCGCCTCCAGAAACAGCTCCTTGCGATCAGCATGGGTGGCCAGCAGGGAGCCATTACCCGGCAGGCTCAGACCCAGGGCCTCGGTGAGACAGTTCATGGAGTTGGCAGTAAACATGCCAGAGCATGAGCCGCAGGTGGGACAGGCGGAGCGCTCAACGGCGGCCACGTCCTCATCCGACTCTTTGTCATCCACCGCCATCACCATGGCATCCACCAGGTCCAACTTCAGATCCTTGTTATGCAGCTTGGTCTTACCCGCCTCCATCGGCCCACCGGAGACGAACACCGTGGGTATATTCAGGCGCAGGGAGGCCATCAACATGCCCGGGGTGATCTTGTCACAGTTGGAGATGCAGACCATGGCATCGGCACAGTGGGCATTGACCATGTACTCCACCGAGTCGGCGATGATATCCCGCGACGGCAGGGAGTAGAGCATGCCGCCATGACCCATGGCGATGCCGTCATCGATGGCGATAGTGTTGAACTCCTTGGCCACGCCTCCAGCAGCCTCGATCTCACGCGCCACCATCTGCCCCAGATCCTTCAGGTGTACATGCCCCGGCACAAACTGGGTGAAGGAGTTGACCACCGCAATGATGGGCTTTTCAAAGTCAGCATCGGTCATGCCGGTGGCACGCCACAGGGCACGGGCTCCGGCCATGTTGCGACCCTGGGTGGTGGTACGGGAACGGTATTGGGGCATTTTTCTCTCCACAGCAAATATGATCAGTCTGGTGCCTATGCACCAGAGCTTGAAATCTCTGGTTTATCTCAGGACTCTAGTACTCTTTTATCATTACACGCGGCCCAGTAGGACGGGGATACGCATAGGGGCTGGAACATCTTTGATGGAGTCATAGGTGACCTGAAGATCTCTCAGTATCCCATCACGGATACTGTATATCAGGCCGTGCAAAGAGAGCTCCTGACCACGATTCCAGGCATCCTGCACCATGGTAGTGCGGCACAGGTTCAGGACCTGCTCCACCACATTGATCTCGCACAGCACATCCACTCTCTCCTCTTCATCCAGACATCTTTCAAACCGATCTTCATGCCGATAGTAGATATCCTTGATGTGTTGCAGCCAGTTGTCCACCAGACCGTAACGCTTATCCTGCACCACGGCCGTTACACCACCGCAGCCATAGTGACCGCAGACAATGATGTGTTTGACCTTGAGAACATCAATAGCATACTGCACCACAGATAGGCAGTTGAGGTCGGTGTGAATTACCATATTGGCAATGTTCCTGTGAACAAACAGTTCGCCGGGCAGCATGCCAACAATCTCATTCGCCGGAACCCGACTATCAGAACAACCAATCCACAAATACTCAGGAGACTGCTGCTCAGACAGCTTATTAAAGAAACGCGGGTCCTGCTTCTTAATCTCCTCGGCCCACGCCGAATTATTATCAAACAACCGATCTAGAACTGTCATATGACCTCAATCTGAGTATTGATCACCAATGTCTGCATTAGTCACAGACTGCCTTACACGTCTTTCCACCATCTGGGCAATTTAAAATCATAAATTCAAGGTTGAGTTTAGCACCTGGAATCTTACAGCTCTGACGGGTACGCCGCGACAGTTCAGTACCTCCCTCATAGGTGCAGATTAGTTTATCCATCACGCCCTTATAGGTCAGACTCATCTTCAGCAGCTTGCCCGTTTTGATCTCTGCAGCCGATACATTGCATGTAACGTAACCCATGAACTCTCCGTCAACCGACTCCCACAAAGCGGTATTTTTTCTCTGCTTGAACGCCTCAAAACTCTTGCACATACCGGAAACCTTCGGGTCCTTGCTATTTATTTCAGCATCACCACAGGTGGAAGAAAACATATGTTTGAGCTCTTCCACTGTCGGACAGTCTGCAACCTGGACCGCCTTGGTAAGATCCGGGCAAGTAAATACACTCTCCGCAGATACTGGCTGGGCCATAAGAAAAACAATGGCGCAAAAAACAGAGAGTCGGATATTAAATTTCATGGTGTACTCCATAACAGCTGGTTTATCTAGGTTTATAAAATTGTAATTGATTGAAAATCTGATATATAGCGTCAGAACTGCCCGGTGAACATATTGCCTCTAACGCTCGGTCAGCTTCAGTTCGATGCGGCGATTACGACTAAAGGCATCTGTGGTCTTACTGCTATCCAAGGGATGAAACTCGGCAAAACCAGTGGCCGCAAGCCGTCCCGGCGCTATCCCTTCAGCCACCAAAAAGGTCACAATAGAGAGGGCCCTGGCGGTAGAAAGTTCCCAGTTTGATGGAAACTCTTCTGTATTGATAGGATTTCTATCGGTGTGGCCATCCACCCGCAGAATCCAATTTATGTCACTTGGAATCTGTGCCGTCACCTCTTTCAGGGTGGCGGCCAGCTTCTTCAACTGCACCCTTCCCGCATCGCCCAGATCAGCCGAGGCACTGGCAAACAACAGCTCGGACTGAAACATGAAGCGATCACCAACCACATGAATATCCGGATGATCTCCCAACACCTCACGCAGACGGCCAAAGAACTCGGAACGGTAGCTACTAAGCTCTTTCACCTTACTG
>JAAGZL010000248.1 GCA_024206335.1 Gammaproteobacteria bacterium | reverse complement strand
CAGAGGCATTGCACAAAGTGGTGCGCAACAAGGGAGCGCCGGGAGTGGATGGGCAGACGGTTCAGTTTGTGCGAGAGCACTGGCCGAACATAATGCCTAGACTCTCGTCGTCACTTATAGATGGAAGCTATATGCCCGGAGAAATTCGACGCGTAGCCAATCTTAAGAGTCGGTCCAACAGCAGGAGGCGGCAAGCGCAAGCTTGGCATTCCGAACGTGGTAGACCGCGTGGTGCAAGAGGCGCTTAGAGGGGTTCTTGAACTTCTGTTTGAACCAAAGTTTCACGAAGGAAGCCATGGTTTTCGACCTCGTCGAGGCTGCCATACGGCAATTGAAGCGAGTAAGAATCACCTAAATAAGATTCATAAAGAAGGTGGTGAAGGTTGGGTTGTGGATTTAGACATGTCTAAGTTTTTCGACCGAGTTTGCCACCAACGTTTGATGGCGAAAGTCGCGAAACGTCTTGAGGAGGCGGAGGTTTCTGACCGTCGTGTCCTCGTTCTTTTAGGTCGAATGTTGCGTGCAAAAGTGGTGATGAACGAGGGTGTTGTGGTGGTGAACAAAGAAGGCGTTCCGCAAGGAGGTCCTCTTTCTCCATTGCTAAGCAATATCGTATTGGACGAGCTCGATTGGGAACTCGACCAACGTGGTCATCGCTTTGTCCGCTACGCTGACGACGTGAATATTTACGTTCGAAGCGAGCGGGCAGGGCAAAGAGTAATGGCGTCTATCACTTCATTTATCGAGAAACGCTTGCGTCTCGTGGTGAATGAGGAGAAAAGTGCGGTTGCCTTTCCACAGGAT
>JAAGZL010000247.1 GCA_024206335.1 Gammaproteobacteria bacterium | reverse complement strand
CCCTGCCCGCTCGCTTCGAACGTAAATATTCACGTCGTCAGCGTAGCGAACAAAGCGATGACCACGTTGGTCGAGTTCCCAATCGAGCTCGTCCAATACGATATTGCTTAGCAATGGAGAAAGAGGGCCTCCTTGCGGAACGCCTTCTTTGTTCACCACTACAACATCCTCGTTCATCACCACTTTTGCGCGCAGCATTCGACCTAAAAGAACGAGGCCACGACGGTCAGAAACTTCCGCTTCCTCAAGACGTTTCGCGACTTTCGCCATCAAACGTTGGTGGCAAACTCGGTCGAAAAACTTAGACATGTCTAAATCCACAACCCAACCTTCACCACCTTCTTTGTAAATCATCTTTAGATGATTCTTACTCGCTTCGATTGCCGTATGGCAGCCTCGACGAGGTCGAAAACCATGGCTTCCTTCGTGAAACTTTGGTTCAAACAGAAGTTCAAGAACCCCTCTAAGCGCCTCTTGCACCACGCGGTCTACCACGTTCGGAATGCCAAGCTTGCGCTT
>JAAGZL010000246.1 GCA_024206335.1 Gammaproteobacteria bacterium | reverse complement strand
TGGGGTTAGAGAAGTAACTGGGGTCAGAGTAAAGTTAATTATTGATGTGCGACAGATTAATTAGGTTAAGGAAGAAAAAGGGATCAAGGGGTCAGACTCCTTGACACTTGATAATCGTAGAAAAAAGGGACGCATTTATTTAACCACGTGAACAGGATGTTTTTAGATTTTAAGGTAAAGGAGATTAGCCATGCCAAGGAAGGCACGAGTACTGGCACCGAATTGTCCGCATCATATTGTGCAGCGCGGGCACAATCGCAAAGCGGTATTCCTCGCCGATGAGGACTACCAATACTATTTGGAAAATCTGAAGGAATGGAAACAGAAGCTCGACATAACGCTCCAGACCCGGTGATGATGCCTGATCAACTCACCGGGACACAAACAGCGAAAACAGCTGATGGGGGGCCACTTGGCACCGTCTATGATGAACGGCACCACTTGCCCGTCGGCGTCAGATTGAACAACGTGCTAGTAACCGACGGGATTTTCGGATCGACGACCTGGGGCGGATCGCTGCTTGGTGTGTAT
>JAAGZL010000245.1 GCA_024206335.1 Gammaproteobacteria bacterium | reverse complement strand
TGGGACTGCAGGCGACCCTATATGCCGGTGATGCAGCAGAGCCGGAGGGGGAGTGGGCAGATACCGAGTATGATCGCATTCTGCTGGATGTGCCCTGTTCCGCCACCGGGGTGATAAGGCGGCACCCTGACATCAAGCTGCTGCGACGCCCGGATGATATAGGTGCACTGGCCAGTTTGCAGGGGCGCATCCTGGACTCGGCCTGGTCCCTGCTCAAGCCTGGAGGGGTTCTGGTTTATGTGACCTGCTCACTACTGCCGCGTGAGAATGAGAAACAGATCGAGAGTTTTCTCTCCGGGCATGTGGATGCGGAGGAGCTACCAGTGGATGTAGCATGGGGCCATGCCCGTAGCCGTGGGAGGCAGACCCTGCCGGGAGAGGATTCTATGGATGGGTTTTACTATGCCCGGATACAGAAACAACGTTAGCGATTTAATGCCATCAGTAGTAAGGGTTGATACTGCCGTATACGGATACATTTTTACTTTTGTTGTATGATTGCGACAAACGAAGACAAGGAAAACCTGGGTTGCCTTTTTCTCTCAAACAACTCCACAACCTGAGGCTGGGGCATCTGTGGCTTCTGGCTTGGATTCTGTTGCTACCTGCCCTGTCATTGGCTGCAGAATTTCAGATTACCAATCACACCTGCCGTTCGGAGGGGGATGCCTTTGTTCTGGACGCATCCATTGAGTTTGATTTCTCTGATAAGGCGATTGAGGCGCTACAGAATGGGGTCCCTCTCACCCTGGAGATACATCTGCAGGTGAGGCGTAAAGGGGCATGGGTATGGGAGAGGGATGTGCTGGATTCCAGAAGGCGCTATCAGATCCGCTATCATGCATTGGCTTCGGTGTATCAGGTGATTGATCTGCAGAGTGGTACCAGGCAGGGTTTTGTCACCCGTGAGGTTGCCTTCTCGGCGCTGGGGGATATCTTGGGGCTGCTGGTGATTCAGCATCATCAACTGAAGAAAGGTAAGATCTACAATATCGAGTTGAAAGCAGCCCTGGATCTGGATTCACTACCGCTGCCGCTGCGCCCCCACGCCTACCTTTCGCCAGCCTGGAACCTGTCCAGTGAGTGGAGTTCATGTCAAATTCGCCGGTAAAACGCCTTGGTGTTGGAGCATTACCGGTAGTTGCATTGCTGGCCCTGCTGTTGATCTCTTTGCACTTTATGAGCAGTGCGGTCCAGAATACCGCAGAGCTCAGTCGTTTTTTTATTCCACTCCTGCTGTTTACCATGTTTGGCATCCTGGTGCTGGTAGTATTGGTGGTGGTGAATGTGGTGGGGCTGGTCAAGCGTTATCGCAGCCAGGCTGCAGGGTCACGTCTTACCCTACGCATGGTGGTCATCTTCGTGGCCCTGGCCCTGGTGCCGGTAACCGTGGTCTATTTCTACTCCCAACAGTTTTTGATGCATGGCATTGAAAACTGGTTTGATGTGAAGATCGATCAGGCCATGGAAGATGCCCTGGATCTGAGTAAGGCCTCGCTGGATTTGCATCGGCGTGAGCGGTTGCGTACCACTAACCGGATGTTGTCTGAGCTGGATGAGGTATCGGTAGCCGGAATGACCATCAGTCTGGAAGAGATGCGTGATCGCTATGGTGCCTCTGAGTTGACGTTGATGGATAGGTCCGGTGTGGTGATTACCAGCAGTAATGCCGATCCCACCGTGTTGGTCCCGGATGTCCCTGATATCTCCATCCTGCAGCAGGTGCGTGATGGCAACGGCTATATTGGTCTGGCCCCAATCGGTGATCTCTCTGCTTTGTATATTCGGGTGGTGATCTTAGATCTGGTGCGCCCGATGATATTGCAGGCGCTATACCCCACCTCAGATGCAATCAGTGAGCTTTCAGAGAAGGTGCAGCAGGCCCATAACCATTATAAGGAGTTGGCCTATCTGCGGGAGAGCGTTAAGAGCACCTTCACCCTGACCCTGGCGCTGGTCCTGTTATTCAGTTTGTTTTCCGCCATATGGGCTGCCTTTTTTACCGCCAGGCGCCTGGTAGCGCCTGTGGCGGATATTGCCGAGGGCACCAAGGCGGTGGCAGACGGTGACTACAGCGGCCAGTTGCCGGTTCCGGAGCACAAGGATGAGATCAGCACCCTGATCACCTCGTTTAACACCATGACCCAGCGTATCGCCCTGGCGCGGGATGTGGCCGAGAGCAGCCAGCTTCAGGTCGAGGCCCAGCGTGCGTACCTGGAGACTGTGCTGGGAAATCTATCGTCCGGTGTCATGACCTTTGATCCGGATGGTAACCTGAGAACCGCCAACCGGGCCGCCAGTGAGATTCTGCGGGTAGATGTAGACAGCATGTTGGGAAAGCAGCTGCAGGTGTTGGCCGGGCATTCACAGAAGATGCTGCAGTTTGTGGACCTGTTGCAGCAACCGCTGTCAGAAAGAGGGCAGGACTGGCACAGTGAAATAACCTTGTACGGGAGTGAGGGGCGACAGGTGCTGCACTGTCACAGTACACCTCTTGCCGGGTTGGTGGATGATGAAAAGAGCGGTCATGTGCTGGTGTTTGATGATATAACCACCCTGATCAAGGCGCAGAGGGACTCCGCTTGGGGCGAGGTGGCACGACGCCTGGCCCATGAGATAAAAAATCCGCTTACGCCAATCCAGCTTGCTGCTGAGCGACTGCGGCATAAGTATTTGCGTAAGATGGAGCCGGATGATGCCGCGGTACTTGATCGCTCCACCCATACCATTGTGCAGCAGGTTGAGGCGATGAAGGAGATGGTCAACGCCTTCTCTGACTATGCGCGTCCACCTAAAATGAATCCGCAGCCGCTGGTACTGGATCAGCTGGTGGTCGAGGTGCTAGAGCTTTATCGTCATGCGGTCACGGGTTTTGAGCTGGATTCAGATCTGGCGTCAGAGCAGGTGCGGATTGAGGCAGATCCGGTACGTATGCGCCAGGTGTTGCATAATCTGGTGAAGAATGCCCAAGAGGCAGTAATGGAGAGTGGTGGTGGTCGGGTGGAGGTCAGCACCCGCCAGATATATGCGGCTGACTGCCAGTTTGTAGAGTTTGAGGTGTCCGATAATGGCCCGGGATTCAATGCCCAGAACCTGACCAACCTGTTTGAACCCTATGTAACCACCAAGGCCAATGGTACAGGCCTGGGGCTGGCCATTGTGAAGAAAATCATCGAGGAGCATGGGGGTATGATCTGGGCGGAAAATAGGAGTGAAGGTGGTGGTCGGGTGGTGTTCCGTCTGCCCACAATGGTCTCTGACCAGGGCGTTAGCAGTGATTGCCACACTCTCCACGCAACTGATAACCCGGCTGCGAGTCCGGGAAACAAGATTGAGGAACAATAGATGAGCATGTCCCACATACTGGTGGTGGATGATGAACCGGATATCCGCACCTTGGTGAAGGAGATCCTGGAGGATGAGAGTTACTCCGTGGCGGTGGCAGAGAATGGCGCTGCTGCCCGCGGCGCCCTGCGTGATCGTCGTCCTGATCTGGTGCTGCTGGATATCTGGATGCCGGATGTGGATGGCATAACCCTGTTGAAGGAGTGGTCTGAGGATGATGGTCTGCCCTGTCCGGTGATCATGATGTCGGGGCATGGAACGGTGGAGACCGCGGTGGAGGCCACGCGCTTTGGTGCCTATGACTTTCTGGAAAAACCCCTCTCTCTGGCCAAGCTGTTGCTCACGGTGGAGCGGGCCCTGGAGGTGGACAAGCTGCAGCAGGAGAACCTGGGGCTGCGGCGCCATGTGCAGCATGTGGTGGAGCCTGTGGGAAAGAGTCCGGTAATCCAGAGATTGCGGGAACAGGTGAAGCGGGTTGCCCGACATGACTCCTGGGTACTTATTACCGGTCAGGCCGGCACTGGCCGTGAGACATTTGCCCGCTATCTGCATAGCCAGAGTTCACGTCGTGATGGGCTGTTTGTAGATATGGGGGTATCGGCCATCGCCCGTGGCAACTCGGCGCGGGAACTGTTTGGAAGTGAAAAGGATGATCGTATTCAGTATGGTGCGCTGGAACAGGCGCGAGGTGGAACCCTGTTTCTGGATGAGGTGGCCGATATGGATCTGGAGGCCCAGGCTCAGTTGCTGGGTGCGCTGGATACTGGCTCTTTTCTGCGGATTGGCGGGGCTGATCCGGTTGAGATCGATGTGCGCATAATCGCTGCCACTAAACGTGACCTGGAGCTGGAGGTGCAGGAGGGGCGTTTTCGGGAAGATCTATTTTATCACCTGAATGTGGTGCCGCTGAATATCCCTCCTCTACGTGAGCATCCTGAAGATGTACCTGATCTGTTGAGCTTCTACATTGATCATTTTGTGCTGCATGAAAAGCTCCCGTACCGGCGTTTCAGTGTGGGTGCGCAAAATTTTCTGCGTAACTATACCTGGCCTGGTAATGTCAGAGAGCTCAAAAATATGGTGCAACGGTTGCTGATTCTTGGCGCCGGAGAGGAGATTGCCCAGGATGAGGTGGAGCTGGCGGTTACCGGTCGCGGGGAGTCCATGCTGGCAGATGTTGGTGGTATGTTCTCACTGGACCAGCCGCTACGGCAGGCACGGGAGCAGTTTGAAAAAATGTACCTGGAGTACCAGCTGCAAAAACATGGCGGAAATGTAAGCAAGACTGCAGCGGAGGCGGAGATGGAGCGGACCCATCTGTATCGCAAATTAAAATTGTTAGGGATTGAGATCAAGGATAAAAAGTAGGGCTTGGTGTAGTGTCTTGTTCCTTTTGTGACGGGCCGTCCCTGATAGTTCAGGGGCGAATCTATCTGCATAATACGATTTATATATTGAGATGAAAATAATCATTCTTGGAGCGGGGCAGGTAGGTGCTTCTGTGGCTGAAAATCTGGCCATGGAAGATAACGATATTACCATCATTGATAAAGACGGAGATCTATTGCGAGGCCTGGAAGATCGTCTGGATCTGCGCACTGTCCAGGGTCATGCCGCATATCCTGATGTGTTGCTGCAGGCCGGTGCAGAGGATGCGGATATGATCCTGGCAGTTACTAATAGTGATGAGACCAACATGGTGGCATGCCAGGTGGCCTACAGTATGTTTCGCACCCCAACCAAGATTGCGCGGGTCAGATCCCAGGGTTTTATCAAATATCCGGAGCTGTTTAAAAATGACGTACTGCCGGTGGATCTCCTGATCAGCCCCGAGCAGTTGGTTACCGATTACATCTTTCGTCTCATTGAGTATCCCGGGGCCCTCCAGGTACTGGATTTTGCCGAGGGCAGAATCCGGCTGGTGGCGGTCCGGGCCTACTATGGTGGTCCCTTGGTGGGGCATAAGCTTAAGACCCTGTACGATCACATGCCGGATGTGGATGCCAGGGTGGCGGCGATCTATCGCAAGGGTAAGGCGATTTTGCCCGAGGGGGATACCCTGGTTGAGGTGGATGATGAGGTGTTCTTTATCGCGGCGGTGGAGAATACCCGTGCGGTGATGAGTGAGCTGCGACGACTGGAGCACCCGTTCAAACGGGTGATCATTGCTGGTGGTGGGAACATCGGCCGGCGCCTGGCGCTGGAGCTGCAGCAGAACTATCAGGTCAAGGTGATTGATCGTGGTAAGCACAGGTCAAAACGGTTGGCTGAAGAGCTGGACCGTTGCATTGTGCTGCATGGTGATGGTGCAGATGAGGATCTGCTGCTGGATGAGAATATTGAGAATACTGATGTGTTTTGTGCGGTTACCAATGATGATGAAGCCAACATTCTGTCAGCGATGTTGGCTAAACGCCTGGGTGCACGTAAGGTGATGGCGCTGATTAACCGGGCCTCGTATGTAGATCTGGTTCAGAGTGGCCCTATTGATATAGCTATCTCTCCGCAACAGGCAACCATCGGTAGCCTGCTGGCTTATGTGCGTCGTGGTGATGTTGCGGTGGTGCACTCCCTGCGGCGTGGTGCTGCTGAGGCGATCGAGGCCGTGGCCCATGGGGACTCCACCTCATCCAAGGTTGTGGGCAAGGCGGTAGAGGAGATACAGCTTCCCAAGGGAGCAAGCATTGGTGCGATCCTGCGTGGTAAAGAGGTTCTGATTGCGCACCATGACACGGTGATCCATTCGGAGGACCATGTGATCCTGTTTCTGGTGGATAAGCGCCGCATCTCTGAGGTTGAAAAGCTGTTTCAGGTGGGTGTCACCTTCCTATGATGGCGTCTCTCTACCAGTCCACTCCAACTGCTCCGGTCATGCGATTGTTATGTGGTGAGGGGATATGAGATTCGCTGTGGTACAACGTATCCTCGGCATCCTTATGCTGGTGTTCAGCCTGGCTATGCTGCCGCCGATGCTGATCTCGCTGCTATACAATGACGGTGCCCTGCTGGCATTTTTTGTGGGATTCTGCGGCATCTTCGTTACCGGGGGGCTATGCTGGTATCCGGTTCGCCGCCAGAAGCGTGAACTCAGGTTGCGTGACGGTTTTCTGGTTGTAGTGATGTTCTGGGTCGTGTTGGGGCTGCTGGGCGCAGTTCCATTTATGCTGGCAGAAAATCCGCACATGTCCATGACCGATGCGGTTTTTGAATCCATATCCGGTCTGACCACTACCGGCTCTACGGTGATCCAGGGCCTGGATGACCTGCCGAAATCGATTCTGTTCTACCGTCAGCAGCTGCAGTGGCTGGGTGGTATGGGTATTATCGTGCTGGCGGTTGCGGTACTGCCCATGTTGGGGATCGGTGGTATGCAGCTGTATCGGGCTGAGACGCCCGGTCCCATGAAGAACTCCAAACTCACCCCCAGGATTACTGAGACCGCAAAGGCCCTGTGGTTTATCTATCTGGGGTTGACGGTGGCCTGTGCCCTGGCCCTCTGGGCGGCGGGCATGACCATGTTTGATGCCGTGACTCACGCATTCTCCACCATCGCCATTGGTGGTTTTTCCACCCATGACCTAAGCATCGGCTATTTTGACAGCACTCTGATTGAGATGATTATCGTGGTATTTCTGCTGCTGTCAGGGGTCAATTTTGCCCTCCATTTTATGGCGGTAAAGCGCAAGACCATTCGTATCTACCTGCAGGATACCGAGTTTCTGTTCTATGTCATGGTACTGGTAACGGTGTCCATACTGGCCAGCCTAGTGCTCTATTCAACCGAGACCTATTCCGATCTGGGTCGGGCCATTTCCAAGGGGATATTCCAGGCTGTGTCCATTGGTACCACGGCAGGTTTTACCACTGCAGACTTCTCTATATGGCCGGGATTTGTGGCTATACTCCTGCTGTTTTCCAGTTTTATTGGTGGCTGTGCCGGTTCCACCGGTGGTGGTATCAAGGTGATCCGCTTTCTGTTGTTGATTAAGCAGGGTATGCGGGAGATTAGCCGTCTGATCCACCCCAGTGCCGAGATCCCAGTGCGGGTTGGTGGCAAAGTAATTGAGCCCAGGGTGGTGGAGGCAGTCTGGGGCTTTTTTGCACTCTATGTGGCTAGTTTTGTCATGATGTATTTGGCCCTTTCTCTGACTGGGCTGGATCTTATGACCTCGTTCTCGGCTGTGGCAGCATCTATTAACAATCTGGGTCCCGGGCTCTCCGCTGTGGCCTCTAACTATGCTGGGTTGAATGATCCTGCCAAGTGGATTCTCTGTTTTGCCATGCTCTTGGGAAGGCTTGAAATTTTTACCCTGTTGGTGCTTTTTTCCCGCACTTACTGGCGCATGTAGTTCCGTTAGAGCTATTTCGTGGGCAAAATCCAATTCTGGCGCTGACGGTTCAGCCTTGGTTCATGCTTTACCCCCTATCCTGAAGGTGAATCTCAGAAAAAATAGGAGGATTTGTCATGAAAAGGTATCTAACTGGAACACTGCTGTTTTTGTTGACTCTTGGTCTGGCCATGCCGGCCTTTGCCAGGATTTCGCTATATGATCTTGAGCGTGAGCAAAGATGGCGCATCAAAGAAGGTGTTCGCTCTGGTGAGCTAACTAGGAAGGAATCCAAGACTTTACACCGGGAACAGCGCAATATCCGACGCCTGAAGCGGCACTTTGTTAGAGATGGAAGGATTTCACGGCACGAGCGCCGGACTCTGAGAAAGCGCTATTCCAGGGCAGGTCGGCATATCTATCGCCTTACACATAACCAACGGACCCGTTACGCCTATGGCTCATATGCACCAAGGTACTATGGTGATTATGGTGTGTTCGGTTTCTCTTTCGGCCACAGGTTTTGAGTTGGTTGCCGCTGAGGTCAGGTCTATTATTTAGATGAAATGTTGCACCTGACTTCGGCTACCGCTACTGCAGATTTATATGTTGTTATTCAGGATGGCGAAGGTCTCTGCTGCAATTTCCTGCACTTCATGATCTTCATCCAAGAGCAGGCTTTGCACTGCAGGCAGGGCGTCTGCACTTCCAGTCAGTCCCAGATAGTGACAGGCATCGGCCCGGATCTGGGGTTGGTCCGACATGGTAAGCTCGACAAGTTTAGGTATTGCTGGTGCCAGAAGTCTCAGCTCCTGCAACTCCTCAATGGCTGCCCCCACCCCGATACGTACTGCCATTGGTGTCTCCATGTCCTCCAGTAGCTGCATCAGATCTTCCAGGCTGTCTGGATGTTTTTTTATTATATTGATGATCTGGTCCAGGCTTCGGTTTTCCAGCATATGGATGAAATAGCTACCGAGGCCGGTATTGGTTGTGGCCAGATCTGCCCAGTCGCGCAACTCCTGTTCACTGTAACGACCGGTGAGCTCAAATTGCCCAATCCTGGTCCAGGGGGCGGATGTTACCTCGAGAGACCGGGCTTTCTCCGGGTGTGAGGCAACATTGATTACCTCAAGATGACCTATGATGCCATCCTTAACCATGCGGGACAGGGCGTCCAGTACCGGTGGGCAGTGGGCGCAATTTGTGGTGATCAGTAGCAGTGCGTGTGGCGATGATTGGGTGGGTCTTTTCATGGTTTTGATGCTATCTGTCCTCGGGAAAGAGAATTTGCAGGTGGTTTTTTGAGAGTAGGGCCAGATTTTTTCGTTCCTAACCCGGGCCTATTAACCAAGTGGTTTGCTAAGTAATATGTGGTGCAAAGTGATCGGCGATTACTGGGGTTGTTCCTGTGTAACCGATTGTTCACAATCGAAATATTCTGATTTCGATCTCCTGGGGAAATGTCTGCTTATGTACAGAGTGTACGTTATCCTAAAGCTGGCTACATTAGTATAAAGTTATTTTATGATGACCTCCAAAGAACTGTTTGGCACTTTTGGTGGCAACTCTTTATGTTTATTCGTCCCGGGACAGTCAAATAGAAGGAATTGGCAGAGGTTTAACGCCAATTTTCCCGGTGGATTAGCTAGAATTATGAATCATATATTTTACCGTTGGCCCCATGGGGTAGGTGGTAATTGATCAAATTCAGAAATAAGAAACTGTTCCTGGGGCATCCCGGTAACAGTGAATAATTAGTTCGCTATTTCAGATGGCGATTAAAATCACATTAAGTTGAGATTTAGGAGAAAAGCACCATGCCAAGTTTTGTGCGTACCGATAAGTGTGATGGCTGCAAGGGTCAGGACAAGACCGCTTGTATGTACATCTGCCCGCATAATCTAATGAAGCTGGATATGGACGGTTCTGAAACCGGCCATGAAAGCCGGGCCTTCAACCAGGAGCCAGAGCAGTGCTGGGAGTGCTACTCCTGCATCAAGATCTGTCCGCAGCAGGCCATCGAGGCCCGTCCTTATGCCGATATTGTACCACTGGGCGGTTCCGTACAGCCTCTGCGTGGCACCGATTCAATTATGTGGACCATCAAGTTCCGCAACGGCACCATGAAGCGTTTCAAGTTCCCTATCCGCACCACTGCGGAAGGTTCCATTGATCCGTATGGCGACAAGCCAGAGGCCGATATCAACAAGATTAACGAGCCTGGGTTCTTCAACCACAATGAGCAGAATGGCTACCGTGTTGGCGATGCCAGCGAACTGATCTGCAAATAAGCAGATTTCAAGCCGTAAACTTATTTAACAAATTTAAATAGAGGTAATTGAGAATGGCTGGAGAATTTGGAAATCCTGAAGTCATCGAAGAAGAGGTTGATATCCTCATCATCGGTGGTGGTATGGGCGCTTGCGGTGCCGCTTATGAGCTGGGTCCATGGATCAAGGCTTCTGGTGGCGACATTTCAGTTAAGCTGGTGGACAAGGCCGCTATGGATCGTTCTGGTGCTGTGGCACAGGGCCTGTCTGCTATTAACACCTACATTGGTGACGAGCAGGATCCTGCAGATTATGCCCGTATGGTCTCCAACGACCTGATGGGTATCACCCGCGACGACCTGACCTATGACCTGGGTCGTCACGTGGATGAGTCTGTACACCTGTTCGAAGAGTGGGGCCTGCCAATCTGGAAGACCGACGAAAACGGTGAGCGTTTCGACGGTTCCAAGGGTATGGCTTCCCTGAAGGACGGCGGCAAGCCCGTACGTTCCGGTAAGTGGCAGATCATGATCAACGGTGAGTCCTACAAGTGGATCGTGGCCGAGGCCGCCAAGAAGGCACTGGGTATAGATAATATCCAGGAGCGTATCTTTATCGTTAAGCTGGTAAACGACAAGAACGACAGCAACCGCGTTGCCGGTGCTGTAGGTTTCTCCGTACGTGACCACAAACTGTTCGTATACAAGTTCAAGGCCTGCCTGCTGGTTGCCGGTGGCTGTGTGAACATCTTCCGTCCTCGCTCTGTGGGTGAGGGTCAGGGTCGTGCCTGGTACCCAGTATGGAACGCTGGTTCCACCTACACCATGGCTGCTCAGGCTGGTGCCGAGCTGACACTGATGGAAAACCGCTTCGTACCTGCCCGTTTTAAAGACGGTTACGGTCCGGTTGGCGCTTGGTTCCTGCTGTTCAAATCACAGGCCACCAACGCCTTTGGTGAAGTCTACATGGTTCGCAACAAGGAGATGTTGAACGACTATCCTCCTTATGGTCAGGCTGCTGTTCCTGCTTCCTGCCTGCGTAACCATCTGATGCTGAAAGAGATGAAGGAAGGTCGTGGTCCTATCTGGATGGACACCGTGACTGCCCTGGCTAACCTGCGTGAGACCCTGTCTCCACGTGAGGTAAAGCATCTGGAAGCAGAGGCTTGGGAAGACTTCCTGGATATGTGTGTCGGTCAGTGCGGTATCTGGGCCGGTGAGAACATCGAGCCAGAGAAGAAGAACTCTGAGCTGATGCCTACCGAACCATACCTGCTGGGTTCTCACTCTGGTTGCTGCGGCATCTGGGTATCTGGTCCTGATGATGTGGGCGCGCCTACTGAAGAGACCGAAGCTGGTGTTCCTGAGCATCTGCCTTCTGGCTGGAACTGGGGCTACCGCTCCATGACCACCGTACAGGGTCTGTTCACCGCTGCTGATGGTGTTGGCGCCTCTGGTCACAAATTCTCCTCCGGCTCCCATGCCGAGGGTCGCATGTGCGCCAAGTCCATGGTTAAGTTTGTCATGGACAACAAGGACCACACCCCAGAGCTGGATACCTCTGTAGAGGATCTGATCTCTGAGATCTACCGTCCAGTACGTAACTACCTGGAGCACAAGGATTACAGTACCGCTATTGACGTAAATCCAAACTACGTTACCCCGCGGATGTTCCAGTTCCGTCTGCAGAAGCTGATGGACGAGTATGTAGCTGGCGTTGCAACTTACTACACCACCAATGAGCACATGCTCGCAGTGGCTGAAGAGAAGCTGCAGGATCTTAAGGAAGACTCACTGAAGATGCGCGCCAAGGACCTGCACGAATTGCTGCGGGCCTGGGAGAACTACCATCGTGTCTTCACTGCCGAAGCCCACATGAAACACATTCAGTTCCGCGAGGAGTCTCGTTATCCTGGCTTCTACTACCGCATGGACAAGAACTTTGTCGATGAGGAGAACTGGAAGTGCTTTGTGAACTCCATCTATGATCATGAGGCCAAGACCTTCAAGTGCTTTAAGCGTGCACATGTTGATCTGGTTGATAAGACCAAGCTGTTCAAGTAAT
>JAAGZL010000244.1 GCA_024206335.1 Gammaproteobacteria bacterium | reverse complement strand
CATTACCATTTACTATGCCGTTAGGATAAATCATTGATGAACCAATCTTCTGCGAACCATCATCCCATACACCGGCGTATACAGATGTTAATGTATCGCCTGTTAAAGCTGCACCGTTCGCAGTTTCAGTAACAGAAAGGTAATCGTTTTTAAACATTGGAATATCGTTATAAACAGATACATTGCGAGTTGTCCCATTAGGCATAGTAAATGGTAATGTCTCATTAACACCACCTAGCGCACGAACTAGAGCCTTATATGCTCGGATTGTACGAGTTGGAGCCATAATGAAATCAACTTCACCATCTTTAGCTTTTACCAAGTCTAGTAATTCATCCAATAGTTCAAATGATAACGCCTGACCTGCTGATGCGGTTGTGTATTGAGTGACATCACAAAGAGTGTGCATTGAATGTAGATTTGGTGCAGCACCGTCACCTTGAGCTATACCAGTTTGAAGCATGCGCCCGATTGACTTTGCTTTAGATGAAACCTCAACAGCCATTTGATCAACACCAGCACTTGAACTTTGCGCCTTAACTAAGTTATTTAATTCAGCATCACCGATTGT